>UQFM01000004.1 GCA_900540295.1 uncultured Oscillospiraceae bacterium | reverse complement strand
AAATGTCGCGGAGCGACAAAAGGGTAATGGCGTAGCCGTAACTTCATCCGCCCGCGGGTCGCCGAGGGTGCGGGTGTCTGGTGGACACCTCTAAGCAAAGCTTAGAAGCCCCGACCGAGCCGACAGGCGAGAACGGCGACCCCTATAAATTGTGAATCAAATATACATTGTATAGATTTGAAAAACGGACAGCCGCAAGGGCTGTCCCTACGAATTGTGCCGTGTGCGATTCTTCGGCTTTGCCTCAGAATGACAATTTTCTAAAAATCGTAGGGGTCGGCGTCCGCGACGACCCGCCGAAATCTGATGAAACTTCGCGGAACGCGTCATCGGTCGTTCCCTACGCGCGCAAAATTACGCTGTGCTATGTGAGATTCTTCGCTATCACGCAAAATGACAAGTCTGCACCCACCGTGTAGGGGCGATTGCACGTAGCCCGACATCCAAAATCACACCGTATTCTCCGCCCGAAATGAAAGGAAAGGTTATAACAATGGCTGATGTATACAAATTTAAAGTTGTGTTGCAAGATGTTTCCAATCAAATATGGCGCGACATCGAAATTACGTCTGTATCCAGCGTAGCCAAACTCGGCTATACGGTTTTGTCGGCGTTTGAAACCTCGGCGAGCCATCTCTTTAACATACGATTTAACGGCGTCCGATATGAAATTATGTTTGAAGACGATTTCGGATTTGAACCTGTAGCAGATCCGATTCAAACAAAACTTTCCGCACTGAAGCTTTCTTTGGGCGATGTACTTGAAATGGAGTACGATTACGGCGCGGGATGGGCGTTTTCGTTGGAACTGATTTCTGTTACAAAAATGGAACGGGGTACGGGAAACCATTACCCGTATGTAACCGCAGGTAAGGGAAAAGGCATAATAGAAGACACATCGCCCTTGGACCTTGCCGATATCATTGCAGAAACGGACAAAACGGGGAAGCTCCCGAAGGTTTATGATTATATTATGGAGAAAGAACAAGCATGGGATTACAGGATTTTTGACATAGAGTACTGTAATATGTTCTTAAAAGATGAAATTCGCGAATTTCAATATGCATACGAGGAATATTGAATTCCGGAACGATTTATAAGGAAAATACAATATGCAACAAGAATTTTTTACAGACGTCTGTAAAGCCCTGCACTTAGGTGCATTACAAGCACCCGTAACCGCGGTTTCGGGCGGCTATATGCACAAAATGTACAAAATGACCGCCGAACAGGGCACATATGCCGTAAAGCTTTTAAATCCGAGCGTAATGCGGCGCGCCGACGTCTTTTGCAATCTGCATCTGGCGGAAACGCTGGAACAGGAACTGCAAAACTCCGGGATTTCGATTGTGCCTGCAAATACATACAACGGTGAAAAAATGCAGTGTCTGCAAAACCAATATTTCTATGTTTTTGACTGGCTGGACGGCAAAGCTCTGCACGACGGCGCTGTGAAACCGAAGCACTGTGAAATCATGGGCGGTATTTTGGCGCAGATTCATCAAATCCCCTGTGACGCGTCTGTTCCACCGACAGAAATATCCCCCGTAGACTGGGATTTTTATATTGCAAAGAGCGAAACGGATTGCCCGAAAATCGCAAAAAAATTATATGTGTATCGGGATTTGCTGTACAGCAGAATGGAAAACGGTGCACGTGCGATTCAAAATTTGCCGCAGGAAACCTGTATCAGCAACGGCGACATGGACAGTAAAAATGTGCTGTGGCAGGCGGGAAAGCCGTATTTAATCGATTTGGAATCGCTGTCCTACGGCAATCCGCATACGGAGCTGTTTCAGCTGGCGCTGTGCTGGGCAGGGTATGAATCCTGCCGTCTGCGCTACAACCGCCTGCAAGCGTTTTTGCAGGGGTATCAATCTGTATTCGGCACATTGCACGCGGATTGGGAACTGCTGTACGACAGCAATATCGGCAGTCTCTTGTGGCTGGAATATAATCTAAAACGCGCTTTGGGAATCGAATGCGCGGATGAAACAGAGCGGGCTCTCGGCGTCGGGCAGGTCAAAGAAACCTTAAAGCACGTTCGTTATTATCAAAAAATACGGAAACCGCTGCTGCGGCATTTATACAGAAAATTCTAAATAACAGGAAAAGTTTATAACAACAGGTAATTGTATACGGTATAATATACTGTATACAATTGACATTTTAAGCCGTGTGCGATATTATAATATTGTGGGATTGTTTGATAGCGGGAAAGTAGGAGCATTTACGGTTGCAACTGTTGACACCCCGTCAACAGTTGTTTTTTGTTGGAAGAGGTGGGAAAACATATAAGCATATTAAAAAACTATCGTGATTACAGAAATAAAAAACAGAGAGGTTTATTATAAGTCTAAGCTTTGATGGCGTATCACTCAGCATTTCACCTAGCGGACGTTATCAAGGACCGTATCAAATCGGTGTTTTATGTAATTTTACAATTTAGGAGGGGAACATTTGCTTTTTCTTTTAGTGCTATGTTTGGTGTTATTAGTTGCGTGTTGCTTTACATCAGACACAATTGGTTACATGCTGTTTTTTCCACCGGCAGTTATGGTTGCCGTGATTATGCTGTTTATTGTTTACAACAAGCTGTCTGCCTTGGAAAAAAAGATAAATATATCTAACGATGAAAAAGAAGCCGTATCGGCAAATACAGCCGAAAAAAGTGAAAACCGAAAGGAATCCTGATTTTCGAAAACCTTGGCATCGGGGATTCTTTCCAATAAAATCCTTGACAAATCCCCCGAATTCGGTATATAATACATAGGCTGATTCGGTATGCACGGATTACGGCGCAGACCTGATTTTACATCGGGTATTCACCTAACCGTCTTCTGTGCTGCGCGACAGGCAAAGTTTTAAAGAGGTGAAAATCATGACCAAAGAAGAAAAACAGGCTATCATGGCGGAATACGCCACACACGAAGGCGACACAGGTTCGCCCGAGGTTCAGGTTGCTGTGCTTACAAAGCGCATCAACGATTTGACAGAGCATTTGAAAACCCACAAGAAGGATCATCATTCCAGACGCGGTCTTTTGATGATGGTCGGTCACAGACGCAACCTGCTTGCATACCTGCAGAAGGTTGACATTGAAAGATACCGTTCGCTTATCGCGAGACTCGGCATCCGTAAATAAGTTCTTTTTAAGGCAAGTGGCTTTTCGCTGCTTGCCTTGAATTGCTTTTTTACACCCTTGTTACGTTCGGGGCAATTCGGCAGTTTTAGCGGTAAATGGAGCTTTTCAGGAAGAGTTTTGAACAGCCGCATTTATTGCTAAAAACCGAATGCCTCGCGAAAATATAAAGAAAAAGAGGTAAAGGTATGTTTTTTAAGGATTTCAAACTGTTTGAAACCGAATTGGCAGGCAGACCCTTAAAGGTCGAAGTCGGCAAAATGGCACAGCTCGCGGGCGGTTCGTGCCTGGTTCGCTACGGCGAAACCGAGGTGCTTTGCACCGCAACCATGTCCGCAAAGCCCCGCGAGGGCGTGGATTTCTTCCCGCTTTCCGTAGATTTTGAAGAAAAGCTGTATTCCGTGGGCAGAATCCCCGGTTCGTTCCTGCGCCGTGAGGGCAGAGCATCCGAAAAGGCAACGCTCGCCTCGCGCGTGATTGACCGTCCGATTCGTCCGCTGTTCCCGAAGGATATGCGCAACGACGTCGGCGTGGTGGCAACCGTGATGTCCGTTGACCCCGACTGCTCCCCCGAAATCACGGCGATGATTGGCGTTTCCATCGCCATCAGCGTGTCTGAAATTCCGTGGGACGGCCCCATCAGCGGTGTTTCCGTCGGTTTGGTGGACGGCGAATACGTTATCAACCCCACGGCGGAACAGCGTGAAAAATCGCAAATGGCGGTTACGGTTGCATCCACCGATTCCTTGGTTGCAATGATTGAAGCGGGCGCAAACGAAGTCACCAACGACGAGATGTTTGACGGCATCATGTTCGGTCACAAAACCAATCAGCAGATTGTGGAATTCATCAAGGGCATTCGTGACGAGGTCGGCAAAGAGAAAATCGATTTCCCGTCCAACGACCCCGACCCCGCAATGTATGAGGCGATTAAAGAGTTCGCGATTGAGGATGTCCGCGCGGCACTCGATACCGATGACAAACGCGTTCGTGACGAGCGTTTGAAGCCCGTTTATGAAGCGGTACACGCAAAGTTTGACGAAGTATATCCCGACGATATTGCAAAAATCGAGGATTGCCTTTATAAATTGCAGAAATTCGTGGTTCGCCGTTGGCTTCTCGATGACGGCAAGCGCGTAGACGGCAGAGGCATTGACGAAATCCGCCCCTTGAATGCGGAAGTCGATTTGCTCTCCCGCGTACACGGCTCGGGTATGTTCACCCGCGGGCAGACACAGTGCCTTTCCATTACCACTCTCGGCGCAATGAGCAATGCACAGCTTTTGGACGGCATTGACAACGAAACCGAAAAACGCTATATGCATCACTACAATTTCCCGTCCTATTCCGTCGGCGAAACCAGACCCTCCCGCGGCCCCGGCAGACGTGAAATCGGTCACGGCGCATTGGCAGAGCGCGCTTTGCTGCCCGTAATTCCGTCGGTTGAGGAGTTCCCATACTGCATCCGCGTGGTATCCGAGGTGCTTTCCTCCAACGGTTCAACCTCGCAGGGCTCTATCTGCGGTTCTACACTGTCCCTGATGGCGGCGGGCGTGCCGATTAAAGCGCCTGTTGCGGGTATTTCCTGCGGTCTCATTACCGAGGGCGACCGTTTCATGACGATGGTCGATATTCAGGGCTTAGAAGACTTCTTCGGCGATATGGACTTTAAGGTTGCAGGTACGAAGAAGGGCATCACCGCCATTCAGATGGACTTGAAAGTACACGGCTTAACCCCCGAAATCATCCGCGAAGCACTCGACAAAACCTATGCCGCAAGATGCTATATCTTAGATGAAATTATGCTTCCCGTCATCTCCGAGCCGCGCAAGGAGCTTTCCAAGTGGGCGCCGAAGATGCTGACGACCAAGATTGACCCCGAGAAAATCGGCGACGTTATCGGCAAGCAGGGCAAGGTCATTCAGAAGATTTGCGCCGAGTGCGACTGCAAAATTGATGTCAATGAGGACGGTCAGGTATTCGTTTCCGCACTTGACCTCGACAATGCACAGAAAGCGGTATTCATTGTGGATACCATTGCCAACGGTCCCGAAGTCGGCGCGGTTTACAAGGGCATTGTGACCCGCCTGATGAGCTTCGGCGTGTTCGTCGAAATCGTCCCCGGCGTAGAGGGCATGGTGCACATCAGCCATCTCGATGTGAAACGCACCGAAAAGGTCGAGGACGTTGTTAACGTCGGCGACGAGATTATCGTCAAGGTATTGCCGAAGGACGAGCAAGGCAGACTGAACCTCTCCCGCCGCGAGGCGCTGATTGAGGTTGAGGGTCTGACTCCCGAAAACGAAATTTCGGAGCGCCGCCCCGCACCGCGCCGCGATTTCCGCCGTCCCCGCCGCGATAAATAAGATATTTTAAAATGCAGTTTTAAAACAAAAACGCCGACAGGTATTCTTACCGAATGCCTGTCGGCGTTGCTTTATTTGTGTGTTACTTGCATACAGTAAACAGCATTTTGCAGACGTTCCCTGTGCCGCAGGAGATTCTTCGCTGTCGCGCAAAATAACAAGTTTGCACAAACCCATAGGGAAGATTCACGAATCGCCCGTGAAATTCTGCTGAATTTTTTCGGAACAACACAGAGGTTGTTCCCTACACGCTGTCAAATTTACATTGTGCGATGTGAGATTCTTCGCTATGCTCAGAATGACAAATTTGTACAAACCCGTAAGGGCGGATGCCATCATCCGCCCGAGTAAAATCCAATTTTACGTAAAACTAACGATTACGCACC
This sequence comes from uncultured Oscillospiraceae bacterium, assembly GCA_900540295.1. GTDB lineage: Bacteria > Bacillota > Clostridia > Oscillospirales > Acutalibacteraceae > Fimenecus. The sequence continues at coordinate 56,208 of UQFM01000004.1, read as the reverse complement.
AATTGTAGGGGTCGACGGTCTCGCCTGCCGGCTCGGTCGGTGCTTTTGAATATTTTGTATTCAAAGGTCTCCACCGGAGACCCGCACCTCGGCGACCCGTTGAAGTCAGATGAGATTTCACGGCGGGAGCAAGTTACGGCTTCGCCATTACCCTTTTGTCTGCTCCGCAGACATTTCCCCTAACAGGGGAATAACCCCGCCCTACGGAAGCGAATCAAATTTATATATAATTTTTTATAACAAGCCGCGGGTTTCCATTTCCTGTGCGGCGAGGAGCACGCCCAATTTTCCGCTGTGGAAATTCAAGCCCCCCTGCATCCAGACGGCGAACGGCTCTCTGAGGGGCGCATCACCCGAAAGCTCAATGGACGAGCCTGCGGTAAATGTGCCTGCCGCCATAATGACTTGGCTGTCATAGCCGGGCATATCCCACGGTTCGGGCGTCACGTATGCATCTACGGGCGCGCCTTTCTGAAGCCCCTGGCAAAAGGCAATCAGGCGCTCGCTGTCGCGCAGGCAGATTGCCTGAATAATATCGTGCCGTGTATCGCAGGGCGCGGGGGTAACGGTATAGCCGAAGCCTGAAAACAGTGCGGCGGCAAATACAGCGGTTTTGAGGGCTTCGCCCACCACGTGGGGTGCGTGGAACAGCCCCATAAACAGACTGCGGTTCTGCCCCAAGGTTGCGCCGACCTCTGCGCCGAGTCCCGGCGTCGTCAGACGGCAGGCGCACAGTTCTACAAGGTCTTTTCGTCCTGCAATATACCCGCCCGACGGCGCAACGCCGCCGCCCGCGTTTTTAATCAGCGACCCCGCCATCAAATCCGCGCCGACCTCGGTCGGTTCTTTTTCCTCGGTAAATTCGCCGTAGCAGTTGTCCACCATCACCACGGCGTTCTTGTTGACGCGGTGCACAATTTCGCAAACGCGCCCGATTTCCGCAACAGAAATGCTGTGCCGTAAAGAATACCCGCGCGAACGCTGTATGTACACCATCCGCACATCGTCCCTTGCAGCTTGCGTCTCGATTTTTTCGTAATCCAATTCGTCATTTTCGGTCAAATCGACTTGGCGGTACAGCACGCCGAAATCTCGGAGCGTCCCCTTGCCGCGGCTTTTTTCGCCGTCGATGCCGATGGTCGAATGAATGGTATCGTACGGCAGACCCGTGACACTGAGCATCACGTCTTGTGGGCGCAGAACGCCGTACAGGCAAACCGACAGCGTGTGTGTGCCGCAGGCAAGCGCCCCCGCGCGGATTAAAGCACTTTCGGCGCCGAAAATATCCGCCGTGAGCGCGTCCAGCTTTTCGCGCCCGCAGTCGTTGTAGCCGTAGCCCGTGGTCGTGCCGAAATCTGCCTCATTCACACGGTGCTTTATGAAAGCGGCAAGTACCTTTTGCTGATTGTATTCCGTCAGCGCGTCGATTGCCGCAAACTGCGTTTTTGCCGTTTTTGTCGCTTCGGCGGCGGCTTGTTCTATGTTTTCGGAAAATTGAAAAAATGTACTCATAGTTTTAAAAATCCCAATTCCAAATCGGCGCATTTTTGAAAGCCCGATTTTTGATAAAATTTTTCATTTTCGGCAGTGCAGGTTAAAAAGATATGCTGTATGCCGTCCTTTTGTAAATCCGCGCACAGCGTGCGCACGCAGGCGGACGCGTACCCCTGTTTTCTGTATGCGGGAGCGCAGGCGACCTCGCGCAAATAGGCGTAACCGCCCAAAATATCCGCAAAGGCGGTTGCCGCCAAATTTCCGTTTTCCGTATGTACCGCCGTTGCACGGGTAAATCCGCCGAATACGCCCCGCGCTGTGCGCGACAGCCATTCGTTGTAGAGGGTTTCCTGCGCTTCTGCGGGCAATGTGTCGGGCGGTGCGGGCAGAGAGCTGACAACCAAATCGTAAATCGGGCGAAAGCCGTCATAAACATATTCTGCTCTGTGCGCGGGTGCAGTCGGCACTTTCAGTTCCAGCAAACTGCTTTTGCTTTGCGCCGATATACCGAGTTTACGTGAGACGACAGGGCTTGCCTGTATCGGGCATTCGGGAAATGCGGCGGCGAACAGACGCAGTTCCGTGAAATCCGCATTTTCCCCTGCGGCAACACGCAAATAGCCGTTCTGCGGCTTTACAAGCAGTGCGGCGGGGCGATTCTTCCCGTCGGTTTGCATCCACACGCCGTCTGCGCCTTGCATCAGGGGGAGCGGCAACAGCGCGTATGCCGTATAGATATCGGCAGAAAAACAGGACAGCAGCTTTGCCGCCGTGTCCTGTGTCGGGTTTTCCAGCAGTTTTAACATCGCTTACAGTACGGCGAGGGTATCTGCCAATACGCGCGAAAGCCGCGCGACGCTGTCGATATCCTCTTTTTTGGCAACGCATGAAGCGGAATGAATGTAGCGGCACGGCACGGAGACCGCCACCGTCTTTACCCCGCCGGCCGCTTTGTGGATTGCGGAAGCATCGTTGCCGCCTGCAACCATGGTTTTGGTCTGGCAGGGGATGTTGTTTTCCTTTGCTAAGCGGAAAGCCAAGTCGAACAGGGACTTGTCATACACGGTGCCGCGGTCCATAAAGCCGACCACCGCGCCGCCGCCCGTTTTGCAGACCTGACGGTAGCCGCCGACGTCGGGCAAATCCGCCGCCGTGGTGCTTTCGAGTACAATCGCGTAATCGGGCGCAACGGTATCGGTGACCGCCGCCGCGCCGCGTGTGCCGATTTCTTCCTGCACGGTAAAGCAGAAGATCAAATCATAGGGCAAATCCTGCTGAAGCATTTCGAGCATCACAAGATTGCCTGCGCGGTCGTCTATCGCTTTTGCTTTTATAAAGCCGTCGCCGAATTCAATGTATTCCGAATCAAAATACGCGTTATCCCCGAGCGAAACAAGCACTTCTGCCTCTGCCTTTGTGCGTGCGCCGATGTCAATCAGCAAATCTTCAATTTCGGGAACGGTATTTTTCTCGTCTTTTGTAAGCTGATGCACCGCCTTGCCGCCGATGACGCCCGAAATGGCGTTCTCGCCGACCTTGACCGCTTTGCCGAACAGTGCGCGGGCGTCAATGCCGCCCACAGCCGCAAAGCGCAGAAAACCGTCGTCGGTGATGTAGGTGATAATCAGACCGACCTCGTCCATATGCGAAGCCAGCATCACTTTATTTTTGGCGCGCTGTGCGCCGCGTTTTTCGACAATCAGATTGCCGAGCGCGTCCACGGTATAGGTAACATCCTGCGGCAGGTGCGCAATCAGGAATGCACGCACGGCTTCTTCTCTGCCCGATGTGCCGTTCAATTCACACAAGGTTTTAAGCATACTGCGCCCCCTCTAAAAGATATGCCGCCAAGAGTTTCGCGGTGTTTTCCACATCTTCCACAGAAACAACTTCCACCCCTGTGTGCATATAGCGCAGGGGAATCGACAAAAGCCCTGTGGCACAGCCGCCTGCTTCCATGCCGATGACATCGGCATTTGTGCCGCTTCTGCCGCCCATAACCTCGGTTTGATACGGAATATTTTTCGCTTTTGCCACGGCGGTCAAGCCCTTTGACACCGTATGTGTCAGTGACGGCGCAAAGCCAATCATCACGCCTTTGCCGAGTACGCCGCAGTCCTCGGGCTTCGCATCGGGGGTGTGGGCAAAGCTGACGTCCACTGCAATACACAAATCGGCTTTGGCGTTGTATGCCGCCGATTTCGCGCCGCCCTCGGTGGTCTCCTCACGCGTGGAGAATACGACGGTAATATCGTCCGAACAGCCGTTTTGCTGTAAAATTTCCAAGGCTTCCAACAGCACGCAAAGCCCCGCACGGTCATCGAGCGCGGGTGCGCTGACGCAGTCGTTTTGTAAAATGCGAAACTGCGGACGCAGAAGCACGCGGTCGCCTAAGCGTACAAGCGTTTCCGCCCGTTCTTTATTGAGCCCGATGTCAATTAAAACGGTTTCGGGAAGCGCGGCTTTGTCGCCGTCCTTTTGCAGGTGCGGGGGCGTGCTTGTCACCACGCCGAACAGCTTTTCCCTGCCGCAGACGGTCACCTCTGCGCCTGTCAGCACACGCTTGTCCGCACCGCCGCACGGCGCACAGCGCAGGAAACCTTCGGGCGTGATTTCCAAAACCGCAAGCCCGATTTGGTCCATATGCGCGTCCAAAAGCACGCGCCGACCCGCGCCCGCAATTCGGCAAACCACATTGCCGATACGGTCGCGCGTGACCGCGCCGAACGGCTTCAGCAATTCTGCCGCAGCATCGGCGATTTCCTGTTCATCGCCCGACACGCCTGCCGCGGCGGTTAATGTTTTTAAAACGGATATTGTATCCATTGCAAATAGCTCCTTGAAAAATTCGTGCGGGTACATTTTCGCGCCACGCCAAAGGTAAGAAAAAACCGTAGGGGCGGATGCCCTCATCCGCCCGAGCAAAGTGCAATTCCGCAAAATGCTAACAGTTGCGCACAACCCGTAGGGGCGAACTGTGTTCGCCCGCGGCGCGAGCAAGCCCGCGCCCTACGCACTTATATTTTCAATTAAATTTCCGTGCCGCCGACGGGACGGATGGAAAGCACATAGCATGCGCCCTCGCCGAAAATCCGCTCCATTTCGGACTTGTAGGCGTCTAAAAGCTCCAGCGGCACAAACGCCTGAATTGTACCTGCGAAGCCGCCGCCGTGTACGCGCCACGCGCCTTTGCCTCTGAGGACGCGCTCGGATACCGCCAACGCCAAGGATACGGGCTGGTCGGTGGGTTTTTTCACGGAAAATACATTTTGATTGTACATATACGAAGAGCTGCCGCTTTCGAGTATGTACTGCTTGAAAGCCTCAAAATCGCCTGCACGCAATGCCGAGACTTCCTTCTCCACACGGGCGTTGTCCGCGTAGAAATGCATCGCGCGCAAAACCGCGCGGTCGCCGACCTTTTTGCGGACTTCGGCAATTTCGCCGTAAAATTCCGCTTCGGGAACCTCGCGCAGGACGGATTTCCCGAAATACTGCGCGACGCTTTCCATTTCTGAACGGATAAAGCCGTATTCATCGGTCAAATCGGAATGATTGCCCTTCGTGTCTACAATGCAGAGCGCATGACCGCACGAGGCAAAGTCGAATTTCACTTCTTCGATAATCGGTACTTTGGGGTCTTCAAAATCGATCGTCACGAAAGAGCCGACAGAGCAGGCGGTTTGGTCCATCAGACCGCAGGGCTTGCCGAAATATTCATTTTCGGCGTACTGTGCAATTTTCGCGATGGTAACCGCGTCTACCGCGCCGTCGTTGTAAAGATAGTTGAGCATGGTGCCCACGAGTACCTCATACGCCGCCGAGGACGAAAGCCCCGACCCCGACAGTACGCGCGAAGCGGTTGCCGCATCAAAACCGCCGATTTTGTAGCCGTAATTGAGAAAGCCTTGGCACATCCCGCGCACAAGGGCGGGGGAATGTCCGGTTTCGTTTTCCTGCACGGACAAATCCGAAAGGTCTACGACATCCATAGAATAGCCTGCGCTTTTTACACGGACAATATTCTCGGAATTTACTGCCGCCGCCGCGACAGCGTCCAAATCAATCCCTGCCGCCAACACCTTGCCGTGGTTGTGGTCGGTGTGGTTGCCGCCGACTTCGGTTCTGCCGGGGGCGGAAAACAGGCGGATATCCCGCTCACCGTCATACAGACGGGCAAATTCGTCTGCCAAAGCGGCATAGCGGTCATACTGCGCGCGGACGGCTTCGTCTGTGACATATACACGGCGCAGACGTTCGTCATACGCACCTGTGTACAGAGCTTCTTTCAGTGCAGTGCTTGTAGGCATAGAGAAACATCCTTTCAGCTCTTTTCGAGCGGTGTGTCTTTATTTTTGAAGTTGCTGTTATAGAATTCGATAAGCTTGTTGATGCCGAACAGGGAAAGTCCCGAAATGGTGAACAGAATCACGAACGGCAAAATGAACGCCATGGAGAACGGATTGAATACGTTTCGGCCGATAAAGCTGTAAGATACGATTTTCGGCATAAAGCCCAAAAGCGAAAACAGCAGATACTGCCGAAAGTCAAACCGCATCGCGCCGTATACCTGGCTGATGGTATTAACAGGAAAGCTCGGCACTAAGCGGAAAGCGAACAACAGCCCCGCCTTCGCTTTGTTGTCGGCTTTGTTGAGAATACGGTCTACGTCTTTGTTGCGCGTTAAAAATCGGTGCACAATGCCGCCGCCGAGGTATTTGCCCCAAAAATATTTTACCCCCAAAAGCAGAAGCATGCCCGTAATGTTAATCAAAATCGCGTACGGTGTGGGGAACGCGATACCCGCGATAACGCAGACGGCGGAAATGGGCAGGGGAATAAAGGATTTTGACAGATATATAAGCAGAATGACCACGATAACCAGCCATTTATTCGGAATGGCGGCAACCGCATATTCAAATTCCGCAAGGCGGTTCATAATATCCCCGTAATGCTCCAGGAAAGTCGGGTCTTGAAACAGCCAGCCTACGGCTAACAGTACTGCCGCCAAAATGAGCAGTATACCGCCTAAAAGGTTTAAAAGCTTTTTTCGGTTCAGTTTTTTACGAGCCAGCAGTACCACCGCCTTTCCGTTTGCGATATACAACTTATATAAACTATAGTATACTGCCCCCAAAACAGGGCATACAACACGAGTATATATATTCCTAATTTTATAACAAATTCCGCTTTCGGTCAATAAATTCGGGAAAGAAATTTTTATTTCGTACGCATCGGATTGTGCCAATCGCAGGGGCGGCTGTATTCGTCCGCAAAATAAAATGTAACAAAATTGCAATTTCGGTTTTCTTTTCGCGTAAACTTTGTTATACTGAAAGGAGAAAAATTTCGCATTAAAAAAACTTTGGAGGATACAGGCTATGCTTGAAATTTTAAAAGCGATTGTCCTCGGCATTGTCGAGGGTATCACAGAATGGCTGCCCATCAGCAGTACGGGACACATGATTTTGGTCGATGAATTTTTACATCTCAATGTGACGCCCGAATTTAAAAGCATGTTTTTGGTGGTTATTCAGTTGGGTGCGATTTTGGCGGTCGTGCTGCTGTTTTGGAAAAAGCTGTGGCCGTTCGGCGTGCAGGAAAAGAAATTACTGATTAAGAAGCCCATCTTCACGATGTGGTTCAAGGTCATTGTTTCCTGTGTGCCTGCGGCAATCGTGGGACTGCTGTTTGACGAAAAGCTGGAAGAACTGTTTTACAACTGGCAAACCGTTTCGGTGATGCTGATTTTGGTCGGTATTTGCTTCATTATTATTGAAAACATCAACAAAAAGAAAACGCCGAAAATCCATTCGATTGCGGAAATTACCTACCCCGTAGCGTTTTATATCGGGCTTTTCCAGCTGATTGCCGCCGTATTCCCCGGTACCTCGCGTTCGGGCGCAACCATTCTCGGCGCACTGCTTTTGGGCGTGTCGCGCACTGTTGCGGCGGAGTACACGTTTTTCCTTGCCGTGCCTGTGATGTTCGGTGCAAGCGCTTTGAAGCTCGTGAAATACGGCTTCCACTATACGGGTATGGAAATCGCGATTTTGGCAGTCGGCATGGTCGTAGCGTTCGCGGTCTCCGTCGTGATTATCAAATTCTTAATGAACTACATCAAAAAGCACGATTTCAAGGTGTTCGGCTGGTACAGAATCGTTTTGGGCGCGGTGGTGATTGCCTATTTCGCCATCCGTGCGGCGTTGGGATAAGTCTTTATGCGGAACGGATTGCCGTGGGGGCTGTTCCTACGGTATGTAAAACAATTTCACAAACCGTAGGGGCGAACTGCGTTCGCCCGCAAAAACCGCACAATCTAACGGCATCGCACACGCCTGTAGGGGCGATTCACGAATCGCCCGCGCAAGGTTGGACTGGTTGCAGACCCACCCTGTATGCCGTGGGAGATTCTTCGGCTTCGCCTCAGAATGACAAATTTGCGCAGAACGTAGGGGCGGACGCGAAAGCGCACCTCTGTAATATATAACCGTTAAGGAGATAACCGAAATGTCTGTGCAGGAAAAGAAAAATTTGGAACGCTACAAATGGACTTTGCACCATCCGCTCTATTGGCAAATCCTTATGTATTTGCTCTTGGCTGTATACTTTCTGCTCTGGATTCTGTTTGAAGCCGAAATTCGGCACACGGTATACGGAACTGTATTACATATTTGCATATTCGTACCGATTGGCGTTCTGATTGCCGTGCAGATGTTTTTAGAGCATCGGGGAACAAAAACACTCAAAAACTTATTCAAACAGGAAATATCTGTCCGCGAAATTCTTCAAATTTATGAAGAACTTTACGCGGGAATCGACTTTTCTAAGCGCCGACACGCCGACACATACCTTGATTATGTGCTTTCTGTTGCGCCGCTGTATATGCTCATCGGCGAGTTTGACCGTGCAATTGAGTTGTATCAAAATCTGCTTTCTACAAAACACAAAAAATCCGTGCCGAAAGGCGTGCATCCCATTATATGCAGTGATTTGGCAGATAGCTTCGCAGAAAAGGGTGATGCGCACGCCGCGCAAAACGCAATGCAGGCGACTTTGGAAGCGGTGCGCCGTCAGATTCGGCGCAATCCAAAAAAGCAGGCAATTATCGAAGAAAATTTAAACGCGTGTACCCGCGCAAAATTAGAATTAAAATGCGGAAATCCCGCGCCGATGGCAAAAATTTTTGCGGAAATGCCTGCACCGAAAGCACAGCAAGTGCCTTTGGAACAGACGGCTGTGGAACGGTTGCGGGGTTGGACAGCATATGTACAGGGGGATTATGCAGAAGCACAGCGCGCCTATGCATATGTATATGCACACGGCAAAGATACATTTTATACACAGGAAGCAAAATATTATTTAAATAAAATAAGGGAACAAAATGCAAACTGAAATTTTGCCCGCACTGACGGGCGGTAACGAACTGAATACAGAATCCATTGACAGTGCGGCGGCGCTTTTGCGTGTGGGCGAGGTGGTCGGGATTCCGACGGAAACGGTGTACGGCTTGGCGGCAAACGCCTTTGATGAAAAAGCGGTTGCAAAAATTTTCAAAGCCAAAGGCAGACCGCAGGACAATCCGCTGATTGTGCATATTTCGGCGTTTGAAGAAATCCGCGAATTGGTGTCCGCCGTGCCCGAAGCGGCGAAAAAATTAGCGGACGCGTTTTGGCCGGGGCCGCTGACCATCATTTTGCCGAAAAGCAGTAGAATTCCCGATGCGGTATCGGCAGGACTGCCGTCTGTTGCTGTGCGTATGCCATCGCATTCTGTGGCACGGGCAGTTATTGCGCGGGCGGGCGTACCGCTTGCCGCACCGAGTGCGAACCTTTCGGGCAGTCCCAGCCCTACAAATGCCAGGACGGTTTTTGACGATATGCAGGGGCGCATACCGCTGATTTTGGACGGCGGCGGCAGTCGGGTCGGCGTGGAATCTACGGTCATTACACTGTGCACCGAAGTGCCGCGCGTCTTGCGCCCGGGCGGCGTGACAGTGGAACAGCTTCGCGCTGTTTTGGGTGCGGTCGAGGTGGACGACGCGGTTTTGCATCAATTAAAGGCGGGTGAAAAAGCCGCTTCCCCCGGTATGAAATACAAACATTACGCGCCGCGTGCCGATATTACGATTGTGCGCGGGTCTTTGGCGCAGTTCCGTCAATATGTTGCTGAACAGGCGGCGGATGCCTTTGTGCTTTGCTTTGCGGGTGAGGAGCGGTATTTTCCGCACGCGGTTCCCTACGGCGCGGCAGAAAGCGACAGCGAACAGGCAAACCGCCTGTTTGACGCATTACGGGAATTAGATTCGTTAGGTGCGAAAACCGTCTATGCACGGTGTCCGTCTTTAGACGGCGTGGGTTTGGCGGTCTATAATCGGCTGATTCGCGCGGCGGGATTCCACTTGATTGATTTGACAGAGGAATAAACAATGAACGAAAAGTTATTTTTAGGCGCGCATCTTTCCTGTGCCAAAGGGTTTTATAAAATGGGCAAAGAAGCACTTTCGGCGCAGATGAACACGATGCAGTTCTTCCTGCGGAATCCGCGCGGAGCAAAGGCGAAAGCACTTGACCCCGACGATATGGCGGCATTCCGCACACTGCTTACAGACAACAGCTTTGCGCCTGTGATTGCACATGCGCCGTACACGCTCAATCCCTGCTCCCCTGATGCGCACATCCGCGGGCTTGCAGAGGAAATGTTCGCGGATGACTTGCAAAGAATGGAGCATATTCCGGGCAATCTTTATAACTTTCATCCGGGTTCACGGCTGAAACAGCCGCTTGAAATTGCGGTCGCGGAAATCGCCGAACTGCTGAACCGCCTGATTACCCCCGAACTGCACACAACGATTTTGCTGGAAACCATGTCGGGCAAGGGGAGCGAGGTCGGACGGGATTTTCAGGAACTTCGGGCGATTTTAGACCGCGTCGAACATCCTGAGAAAGTCGGCGTGTGCCTGGACACCTGCCACGTTTGGGATGCAGGCTATGACATCGGGAACGACTTAGACGGTGTTCTGACAGAATTTGACCGTGTAATCGGACTCGAAAAGCTCAAGGCTGTGCACTTAAACGACAGCCTAAACGCACGCGGCAGTCACAAAGACCGTCACGCCTTAATCGGGCAGGGCGAAATCGGTTTTGACGCGCTTTTGCGCGCCGTCACCCACCCCGCATTGCGCGGACTGCCGTTTACCTTGGAAACCCCGACAGACACAGCGGGTCATGCCGCAGAAATCGCCGTTCTGTGGGAGGCCGTTGAAAAAATCGGATAAAAAGGACTGCTGTACAAAATCGTACAGCAGTCCTTTTTAGTCTTTTATCTGTAATATTTCCCGTAATACGCCTGCAATTCCGCTTCTGTCAAATAGGCGGAAAGCGCGCCGACAGCGGTTACGGCTTTGCCGCCCGTAATGTTGCCGTACGCAATACACTGCCGCAGGGGGCAGTCGTGCATCAGACCGTATACAAAGCCCGCTAAGAATGCGTCGCCCGCACCTGTGGAATCTTCGTTTTGAAATTCATCTACGCTCGGCACAAAGAATTTTTCGCCGCCGTCTATGCCGATACAGCCGTCCTTGTCCACCTTGACAACCACGCGGTCAAAATAAGCGCGAAGCTGTTCCGCCGCCGCTTCGGGCGAGGATGCACCCGTTATCTGCATCGCTTCCTTGCGGTTCGGCGTGTAGTAATCGGCAAGCTCTAAATATGCGCCGTATTTCGAGAAGGACAGCTCGTCATCCCAGCCTGTATCCAAAACCAATTTTGTGCCTTCCGCTTTCAAGCGGCGGTAGACGGGCAAGAATCCGCCCGGATGCATCAGCACAACCTTTGCGCCCGTTGCCATTCGGTAAAAGGCTTCCTTTGCCGCATCCGACGGGTCAATGCTGCCTTTCCCGTAAGTAAAAAATGTCCTGTCGGCGGGCAAAATGATTGCCGAGGTGATATTCAGCGGGATTTTCTCGCCGTCATACAAATTCACAGGCTCTACACCGTTTTCGCGGAATTTCGATTTTGCAAATTCCGAAAACATATCCTTGCCCAGCTCCGTTGCAATCCGCGCCGAAACGCCGAGCCGCCCGAGGTTAATCAGCGTGGCGGGCAGTCCCCCGCCGAGCTGTAACGAAAATTCGTCACAGTACAGTTCTTCCCCCAGCTTCGGCAGCCGCGGAAAGCCTTTATATAACAAATCTACATTGGTTGCGCCTGCACCTGCACAAAAAGCCATTACGCCCACCCCTTCGTATAATCTTTGTTAAGTTCCAAATATTCTGCAATCAGCTTTTTCGCCAAAGAATAGCTGTTCACAAGCGGGTGCAGTGTGAGTGCTTCCACTGCCGCCTGCACGCTTTTTTCGCGGATGGCGCGGGAAGCAAGGCGTTCATAGATCTTGACGCGGTGAATCAGCTCTAAATTCTGTGCATCCACCGCGCCGAAATGATGCGGCACTGCGCCGTTTTCGGTGATATCACAGGTGATTTCTACAATGTCCGTCGGCAGAAGTCCCTCAATTGCACTGCCGTTCGGCACGCATAAAATCATACTGCCGCGTTTGCCTGTCTGCTCCAATTCGATATAACGTAACGCCACGCCCGCGTAACCGCCGTCATCCTTGCCGAAGATGTCAAAATGCCATGGCGTTTCACGGCGCACGCCCGTTTCCGCCGCCATATAATTGTTTTCGCGCTCTCCGTAATACTGCTCGAAAATCTCCAGCGCCCGCTCGAAATCCTTTTCAATATCGATATTTTCCAGCGCCGCCGTCATACGGCGGTTGATGTCGGCAATTTGTTCGCCGCGCGTGCTTTTTGCGTTTAAAATATTTTCCACCGCCTGTTCGCGGTAATAAAAATAATACAGATACTCGTTTAAAACGGCATGGCGGCTTTTTAAAAGGTCGGGGGAAAAATAGCGCATATCCGTTTCTTTGTATGCGCGCGGATTTTCGATAAGCTCGCGGAGCACCTCTCTGCCGTTTACGGTGACAGACGAAAAATAGGACAGGTGATTTAAGCCGTACACTTCACCTGCCGCGCTTCCTTCGGGCGCACCGTACAGCTTCTCGAAGCTTCGGAGCATCCCTGACGGCGCATCGCAGATGCCGTATGTAAAATCATATCCCATATCGCGAAGCGTTTGGCTGACAACGCCCGCAGGATTTGTGAAATTGAATATTTTGCAGTTCGGCTTTGCGAGACGTTTCACAAGTTCACAGTATTCGCACAGCGCCGCCACGGAGCGCATGGCAAAGGAAAGCCCCGCCGCGCCCGTAGTCTCCTGCCCCAGCACACCGTGGGAGAGTGCAATCCGTTCATCGCGCACGCGCATATCGTCGCCGCCGACGCGAATCGTCGTAATCACATAGTCTGCATCCTGAATTGCCGACGCGGCATTTTCGGTTAAAACGAAGTCTAAATCGGGGTCAATGCGTTTTGCGGTCTCCCGCGCAAGCGTGCCGTAAATACGCAGTTTTTTTGCGTCGTTGTCCATAAACACGAGCTCGCGGATTCCCAAGCCCTTTGCGCGTGCGGCAATGCTCCGCGCCAAAAACAGCGAGCGCACACCGCCCCCGCCGATAACGGTTAGTTTCATATTCTGCACTCCTTATCGGGATTTTTCTTTAGTTGACAACGTGTATCGGTTCGCCGCGGAAAAACGCGGCAAAATTGTCTTTTAAAATTGACATCAGCCTTGCGCGGGTTTCAAAGCCCGCCCACGCAATGTGCGGCGTAATCAGGCAGTTTTTCGCGTGTAACAGCGGGTCGTCTGCCCGCGGCGGTTCGACGGTCAGAACGTCCAGTCCCGCACCCGCAATTTTGCCACTGTTCAGCGCATCGGAGAGTGCCTGCCCGTCCACCACAGGCCCGCGCGAAGTGTTAATCAGGTAGGCTGTTTTTTTGCATTTCGATAAAAATTCCGCGTCTACAAGCCCTTCCGTCTTTGCAGTCAGCGGACAGTGCAGACTGATAAAATCGGATTCCCGTGCGAGGGTATCCAAATCCGCCCACCGAAAATTCCTGCGCGCGCTTTGGTCGGTTTTATGCCCCGACACCGCCAAAACCTGCATATCAAACGCGGCGGCAATGTCCGCGACCTTTTGCCCGATTTTGCCGAAGCCTACAATTCCGAGCGTTTTGCCCTGCAATTCCGACAGCGGCGTTTTCCAAAAGCAAAAATCGGGGCAAACTGTCCATTCGCCGTTATGTACCGCCTCGGAATGAAGCGCCACGGCATTGGTGAACGCCGTTATAAACGAAAATACCAGCTGTGCCACGGCATTCGTGGAATACGAGGGGATATTCACGAGCGGAATTCCCTTTTCGCGCAAATATGCGCCGTCCGCGATGTTGTAGCCCGTGGACAGAAGCGCGACAAAACGGAGCTTCGGCATCCCGTCAATTTCGACGCGCGTAAGCGGCGTTTTATTGGTAATGACAATCTCCGCATCCCGACAGCGCGGAACAATTTCTTCCTTTTTCGTGCGGTCATACGCCGTCAGTTCGCCGTATTCCCGAAGCCAATCCCAGGAAAGGTCGCCGGGGTTCGTGGTAAACCCGTCCAGAATCACAATTTTCATACGCACGCTCCTTTTTAGCTTTTTAGGATGGGATATTACAATATATTGTAGCACAAACAGACAGGCAGAGGCAAGAGCGGAAAAACGGATTTACCGAGTAGTCTCTGTCTATGAATGTATATTTTGCAAAAATATACCCCCGCCCTTTCATGCAGAAGGCGGGGGTAAAAAAGTCAGAATTTAGAAAGCGTTTAAACAGGTAACCCGTCCCGCAAAGTCGGAGACGAAATACACGCCGTCTGCCGCGGCAGTCATACCGAAAATCGGTGCGCCGACAGAAACACTGCCGATTACAATGCCGTCTGTTTTGGAAACGCGGTACACCCTGCCGTCGGATGCGCCGAACAGCAAAGCATCGGGAAGCACGGTGACCGTCGGTTCAACCGTCTGCGAATTGCCGTTTGTGTATGGTGCGGTATATATAAGCGCCTTGCCGACCGCACATTCCCACAAAATTTCTTTCGAGGTCAGGCTGTATGCAAGTACGCCGCGGTTTGCCGTGGGGATATACGCAATATCGCCCTCTACTGCGGGCTTCGCGCTGACATTGAACTTGTAATCCGAAAGCTCGCTTTTATGTGTAATTTCGCCTGTATCGGCGTCCACAAGCATGATGGCGTCATCGTCCGCAACCAAAATCGTATTTTCGTTCACGGGCGTTGGGGTAGAACTGCGGAAACGGATGTTACCGTCTTTGTTCTCCCAAAGCTGTTTACCCGTTGCTTTGTCGAGTGCTGTGAGTGCGTCCCAGTGCGAGGAAACCAAAAGCTTGTTGCCCATTACGACAAATTCGGCGGCGGACGCTTCGCCCTTGCCGCGGATATTTTCCCAAATGACCTTGCCTGTCTGCAAATCCAGCGCCGTCACGCCTGCCGCGCCGCCTGCGAATACAACGCCGTCCGAAATACACGGCGCACTGCTTGTACTCAGCGCGTTGCCGAGCGAAACAGATGTCTGCCAAATCACCGTGCCGTCCGACTTGTTTAGGCAATACACATTGCCCGCGCAGTCCTGCGCAATCAGCCTATCGCCGTCAATCACCACATTATTTTTGACGGAATTTTTGGTTTTGTACGTCCACTGTACCGCGCCGTCCGCCGCATTTAGGCAGTAAATGCCGCAGTCGTGCGGATAATCGTCATCCACGGTAGCGGTATAGAGCTTATCGCCGTCTTTCACGGTGTCGCAGAACAGAATGCCGCCCGAAAGCTGTGTCGTCCAGTATGCATTTTCGGGTGCGTCGGGCGTATCGAAATCGTAATAAAACAGTTCTGTCGACACACCGCCGTCCGCCGCAACGGAAATCAGCCGCGCCGCGCTCACAGACGAATCAATGCCGCCGCAGTCGGGGCGCGCGGTGCTGATGTTCAGAACGCCGTCTGTTTCGGAAATATAGTTGTAATGATAATGCCCGAATACCCAAGCGATTAAATTATGCTGTTTCAAATCCAGCTCCTTGCGGTCAAAGGAAAGCACATAGTTTTCCGACGGGCAAAGGGTATGGTTCAGCATAACGACCTTCATTTCGGGGTCGGTATTTTTTAAATCGTTTTCCAGCCAGCGCCAGCGGTCATTCAAATTGTAACTGGACTTCTTGTCAGACCCTCTGCCGAACGGCGTGACAACGTAATGCACGTTGCCGACCTCGAAGGAGTACCAAGTCGGTCCGTAAATGCTTTCAAACAGTTCCTCACCGTATTTGCCGTCCACATAATCGTGATTGCCGATGACGTAGCGCACGGGAAGTCCCATCGTGTCGGTATTCATGGCGGGATAGTGCGCTTTCAAGCCCGCCTCATAGCAGATGTCGCCCGTATGTACCAAAAACGCGGGTTTCTGTGTGTCGGCGATTTCTTTTAAGGCGTTGAGCCATTCTCCCGTGCCTTTTTCACCGATTTCGGTATCGGAAATTTGCATGAAGCTGTGCGCCGCGCCTGCGGGAATCGCAGAGGCGGACAGAGAAAAGTCATAGCTTTCCGTCTTTTTATCGGTGCGGATGTAATACTGTTCCGTGGTGTAGCCTGCGGGTGCAGTCACTGTGATAAACCGTGTTTTGCGGTAGCCCTTTAATGAAAAAGCACCGTTTTCATCGGTCTTGACCACGTTTCTGCCGTCCGAAACGCTGACATTCTGCATCGGCGTGCCGTTTGCGGCGTCCGTTACCGTGCCGATATACGGTCCGCCGCCGCCCAAAACCAAATAGAGTGTAATGCCTGCCGCCGCCAGCAAAATGATTGCGGCAACAAGAATCCCGATAGATTTTTTCGACATGATGCTTCCTCCTGTGTTTTTCGGAAGGTATTTTTTTCAGTGTAACAAAACCGCACGGAAAAGGCAAATAAAACTCCGCGCTCCGTATGTTTGCACAAATCTGTCATTCTGCGGCGATACGGATTTTGCTCATAGCATTTCCTGAATTTTCTCAAGCACCGCCTTGCAGTCGCGCATCCCTTCATAATAGCAATGCTCTAATTTTTCGGTGTCTGTGCTGAATTTATCCACCGTTAACGGGTATTCGGGGGCAATGACCACTGCCTTTCCCTCTTTTTCAAGCTGATAGCACAATTCCAAGGAAGCGTTATAGCGGTTGTGCCGTTCATCTAAGGTACGGATTACATTCGGATATGCCTTGAGTATACGCGTGTACGCCGAACGCATGGCTTCAGGCTTTTTTTGAAAACCGTGCGGACGCGTCAAAACAATGACCAGCCGTTCGCAACCGTCCTGTAAGGCGCGCTCTGCGGGAATGGAATCCGCCACGCCGCCGTCAAAATATTTTCTGCCTTCAAATTCCACGGGCGGTGTGAACATCGGCAGTGCCGCCGAGGCTTTCATGACCGTGAAGTCCTGACCGACAATTTTTTCCTTGCCGAAATAGACTGCTTCGCCCGTTTCGGCGTCGGTGACCACGGTGACAAACTCGCTTGTGTTTGCATGGAATGCATCGTAGTCAAACGGCTCCAACTCCTGCGGAATGGTGTCGTAAATAAAATCCAAACCGAAAACCGATTTTTTGTGCAGAATCGGGTCGATGCCGATATACCGCCTGTCATGCACATAGGCGGTATCTACACGGTATCCGCGTCCGCGCTGTCCCGAAATATACGAAGCGGCATTGCCCGCGCCCGCCGATACGCCGATGACATAGTCGAAACGGATTTGGTTGTCCATAAACACATCCAGCGCCCCGACGGTGTAAATGCCGCGCATACCGCCGCCTTCCAGAACCAAGCCTGTTTTCATATGTTGAACACCTCTTTTAACTGCTTTGCCGTTTTTGCAAGCGGCAGACCGACAACGTTCAGATAATCGCCGTGAATTTTTTCCACAAATAATGCGCCGCGCCCCTGAATGCCGTAGGCGCCCGCCTTGTCCAGCGGTTCGCCGCTATCGGTGTAGCTTTGTATTTCCGCTTCGGTCAGCGGAAAAAACGTCACGTCCGTTTTTTCGTGAAACAGAATTTCACGTGTGCCGTCCGTCAGGTAAACGCCCGTAAAGACGCTGTGCGTGCGTCCCGACAGCATACGGAGCATTCGGACGGCGTCCGTGCGGTCGGCAGGCTTGCCTAAAATTTTGCCGTCCAATGTGACTACGGTGTCCGCGGATAAAATTACCTCTCCCGCATTTCGCGGCACTGCCGTGCCTTTTTGCTTTGCCAAATATTCGACTGCCGCCGCGGGTGCGGTTCCCTCGGGCAGGATTTCATCCGCTTCCGACACCCGTTTTTCAAAAGCAAACCCGCCCTGTGTGAGAATTTCTGCACGGCGCGGAGAGCCCGACGCCAAAATCAACTTCATTTTTGTTCTGCCGCCTTTACGTGAAAATAGGTTTTTAAAATGCCGACCTGTGTTTTGCCGTCTCGGATTTCATTGCGCATAACCATTTGATACGCTTCTTCCAAGGGAATGCGCCGTACCTCTAAAAATTCATCCGCATCCAAGTTCTGTGCGGTGAACGTCAAATCCTTTGCCAGATACATATGGATGGTTTCGCCGCAGTACCCGGGCGTCGGATAGAATTTTCCGAGGTCCTGATATTCCGCCGCCACAGCGCCTGTCTCTTCCTGCAATTCGCGTTTGCCCGCCTCAAACGGGTCTTCGCCGAGCTCCAGCTTGCCTGCGGGCAGTTCCAAAACCACTTCCATATAGGGGTATCGAAACTGCTCTACGAACAGCAGTTCATTCTGTTCCGTCAGCGCGGCGACACATACCCCGCCGGGATGCTCAATAACCTCACGCGCCGCATGCGTGCCGTTGGGTAATTCGGCTTCATCCACGCGCAAACGGACAATGCGCCCTTTGAAAATATATTCCTGTTTGATGGGTTTTTCGGTTAAATCCATACTAAAAACACACTCCTTTGCATAAGTATTATAGGACAAGAATCCCTATTTCTATCAGAAAGGAACGGTATTTCAGAATACCGTAGGCAAAAATTATGGAAATTTTATACGCGCCTTTTACATATCAGTATGCAAAAACGCTGTTGCAGGGACTAACGGCGGCGTATCCGTTTGCCGCGTTTTCGGTTGTCGGCGCCACGGTGACAAAACGCGGGATTTTCTCGCTCTCGTTGGGCGAGGGAGAAGAAAACGTATTGTTTCTGTCGGGACTTTGCGCCGACGCGCTTGCTTCGCCGTTACTGCTGTACCGCTTTTTTGCACGGCTTTGCGAAAGCTACAAAACCGACGGCATGCTTGCGGGTGTAAAAATCCGCCGCACTTTGCGCGGGCGGAAAATTACCGTTATCCCGTGCGTCACGCCCGATGCGTTTGAGATTCGCCGTTTCGGCGCTGTCGGCGCAGGCTGTTACGCGGGCTTGGTTTCCCGCGCGGCGGGACAGGATTTCAATGTCTGGCGCGCAAACGCACGCGGCGTAAATGTGGCGCACAACTTTGGCGGACAGTTCCGTTCCGTCCTGTTGGAATCCGCCGGCGAAACCGCGAGGAATTATCCGTCGCCGTTTGCCTATGCAGGTCCTGCGCCCGAAAGCGAGGCGGAAACCGCGGCGCTTGTGCGGTTATGTACACAGACCGAATTCCGCCACAGCGTCACCGTATCGGGCTTCGGACGGCACGTATTTTGGAATGCACCGTCTGCCGAAGAACCGAAAAGCGGCGTACCCCTGACTGCAAAAATTTTGGCGGCGGCAGGCGATTACACGCTTTCACAAAAAGAAAAGGCGATAAAACACGGCAGTTTTCCGTTATGGTTTTCGGAAAACTGCGGTGCGCCTGCTTATGAAATTGCACCGGGCAAATATCCGCGCATGGAAACGGAAGCGGAATTTGACGCGCTGTATCGGGAATTGGAAGAAATGCTGGTGCTTGCGGCGATTGTGTAAGGGTACGGTTTACGGATTGTTTGGCAAAGGCATTTTTTGCCGATTATTTTCCCATCTGCTTTGCTGCGGTGACGGTGTTTTTCAGGAGCGTGGCAATCGTCATCGGACCGACGCCGCCGGGAACGGGCGTGATATAAGAGGCTTTCGGCTCGACGGCGGCAAAATCCACGTCGCCGCACAGTTTGCCGTTTTCATCGCGGTCCATACCGACGTCCACAACAACCGCGCCGTCTTTGACCATATCGGCTTTCACAAAATGCGGAATACCGACCGCCGCAACCAAAATATCCGCACGGCGGGTAACCTCCGCCAGATTTTCGGTTTTGGAATGGCAAATTGTAACTGTGCCGTTCTGCTGTAAGAGAAGCATTGCCATCGGTTTGCCGACAATGTTACTGCGCCCGATAACCACACATTCCT
Organism: uncultured Oscillospiraceae bacterium; assembly: GCA_900540295.1. Classification (GTDB taxonomy): domain Bacteria; phylum Bacillota; class Clostridia; order Oscillospirales; family Acutalibacteraceae; genus Fimenecus. Next base: position 36,372 of record UQFM01000004.1, on the reverse strand, counting down.
TGCCCGCAATCGGTATATTATAGTATTTGAGCATTTCCATAATGCCTGCGGGGGTGCAGGGCAAAAAGCTGTAATCCCCAATCATAATGTGCCCGACATTCCCGACGCTGAATGCGTCCACATCCTTTTCGGGCGCGATTGCCGCGATGACCGCTTTTTCGTCCAAGCCCTCGGGCAGGGGGAGCTGGCAGAGGATGCCGTGAATGCTGTCCCTGTGATTCAGTTCATCAATCAGCGTGAGCAGTTCGTCCATTGTCGTGCCTGCGGGGAGGGCGTATTCCTCGGAAAGAATGCCCGCTTCGGCACAGGCTTTCTTTTTGTTGTTGACATAGGTGCGCGACGCGGGGTTGTCGCCGACAATAATGACCGCAAGACCTACCTGCAAGCCGTTTTCGCGAAGTGTCTCCACCTCGGCGCGTACTTCCTGTTTTACCGCGGCGGAAACCGCTTTGCCGTCAAGAATGATTGCCATTTTCTTCAGTCTCCTTTTGCTGTTTTGCGCGCATTTTTGTTTTGGCGCGTTTGCCGATTTCGGATTTCTTTTCTGTGCATGCACCGTCTGTTTCCGTCTTTTCGGGCGGCGTTTCCACAGGGGAATACGGGACGGGATGTTTTTTCAGCTTGATTAGCTTGTATACGAGAACCGCAAGACAAACCAAAACCAAAACCGCGGAAAGCAGTTGGGATACGCGCAGAGTGGTTGCGCCTATGTAGAGGCTGTCCGTGCGGAAGCCTTCTACCACGGTGCGTTCCGCGCCGTACAGAATCCCGTAACCCAAAATCAGCTGTCCGCTGAATTTATAGGCTTTTCGGCAGATAAGATACAGAACGAAAAAGCTTAAAATACACCAAACGGATTCATATAAAAAGGTCGGGTGCACGGGTAAATTGGGGTCCATGACAATGCCTTTTTCCGCGAAGGCGGCTTGCTCGCGCAGAATGTATTCCGCCGTTTTGGCGCTCTGCATACCCCACGGCAAATCCGTGTTCGTGCCGAACGCCTCTTGATTGGCGTAGTTGCCCCAGCGCCCGATGCCTTGCCCGATAAGGAAGCTCATGCCCGCCATATCGAGCAGTTTCAGGAAATCCAACCCGTTGTGACGGCAGGTAAAATACGCGGCGATGATGCCGCCGATAAGGCCTCCGTAGATGGCAAGCCCGCCGTGCCAGATTTGCAGGATTTCGGCGGGATGTGCGCTGTAATACTGCCATTCGAACGCGACATAGTAAAGCCGTGCGCCTAAAATGCCGCCGATTGTGCCGTACAGCAGAACGTCCAGCATTTTGTTGAGGTCGATTTTCCATTTGTATGCCGTTCTGCCGCCGAACAGCACCGCCAAGAGGAAGCCGAAGGCGATAATCACGCCGTAAAACTTAATGGAAAATTCGTGCCCGAACAGTGTAAACTCGCAAAACGTGGAATAAACGTTGAAAATATGGTCAATCCCCGTAAAGCGCACTGCTGTGTAGTCTGTAAAAAAGTGCATGGGTTACTCCTTTCCGCGAATCACTGCCAAAGAACGACAATCCGTGTCAATCGCCGAGCACAGGCGCGCGTTGACTTCATCCACGGTCAGATTTTCGAGAATCTCGGCGTCGTCAAAAATGCTTTCGCCGCGGAAATGCGCGGCAACCATGCCGTTTGCAATGGCGTCAATATCGTTAAACTGCATCACGGTTCTGCCGTACAGCTTTTTGCGGATGCGCAGGAAGTCTTTTTCGGCAATGCCTGTCTTCTGCAACGCGCGGATGCGTCCGACCAATTTTTCCTCTACCGCGCGCGCATCGGGGGTTTCGCCTGTAAAAATCCATGCCGCGTAGCCGTAGCCTGCGAAGTATTCGCAGTCAAAAGAGGTATTGCAAAGTCCCGATTCCAAAAGCTCTGTGTAAAACGGCGTAGTTTTGCCGCAGACAGCTTCCAAAATCACGTTGCTGAGAATCAGTTCTTTCAGTGTGCGTTCGGGCGTCTCAACCGCCTCTTTAAAGCCGAGGCTGAAAATCGGTGCGGCGACCGCCAAACGCTCTTCCACGTAGGCTTCTTTCACTTCGCGAGGTTCTTCGTGAAATTTCCGTTCAATTTCGACGGGCTGTGCTTTTTGCAGTACACGGTCGGCGACCTCTAAAACCTCGTCGGGGTTTACATTGCCCGCCACGCAAAGCACCATATTGGAAAGGTTGTAAAACGTGTTGTAGCAGGTGTACAAAAGGTCGGCGGTAATGTCCGCAATCGATTCCACCGTACCCGCAATGTCAATGCGCACGGGGTGCATATGGTACATGGCGCGCAAAAGCGCAAACAGAGATTCCCAGCCCGCCTCGTCGCGGCACATCTGAATTTCCTGCCCGATAATGCCCTGTTCTTTTTGCACGGTGGCTTCCGTGAAATACGGATGCGTTACGAAGTCCAGCAGAATTTCCAAGGATTCTTTGAAATTGTCTGTACAGCTGAACAAATAACAGGTACGGTCAAACGAGGTGTAGGCGTTCGCACTCGCGCCCGTTTTGGCATAGCGCTCGAACGCGTCCAGCTCCTCGCTTTCAAACAGCTTGTGCTCTAAAAAGTGCGCAATGCCCTCAGGCACGCTTGTAAAGCTTTTTTCACCCTGCAAGCGAAAATCCGTATCAATTGAGCCGTAACGCGTACCGAACATGGCATAGGCGGATGCGTAGTTTTCTTTCGGATACACAAGGATTTTCAGACCCGATTTGTGGTCGATTTCGTAATAGCGTTCGCCGAGACGTTCATTTTTGATTTCACGCATGTTCTTCGCCGCCTTTCAGGAAATATACCGTGTCAAGCGTCAGGCGCTTTGCCGCCGCCGTGACCGCCGCGCGGTCTACCGCCTCAATGCCTGCCACCATCGCTTCGGGGGTTTGCGGCGGTGTGTCTATGAACTGTGCATAATACGCGTCCACCGATTCGGGCGTATCGTTTACCCCGCGGTATGCGTCGCACAGCGCCGCCTTGGACGCAGCAAGCTCTTCGTCCGTAAATTCGCCGTTTTGCATAACGGACAGCTGTTTTAAAATTTCATCCAATGCGGCTTGCTTGTTTTTCGCCTCGATGCCGCTTTGCACCACCAAAATACCCTTTCGGCGGTCTAATCTTGCGGAACAGTAATAGCAAAGGCTCAGTTTTTCGCGCACATGCATAAACAGACGGGAATACGGTCCGCCGCCGAATACATCCGCCATGACGCGCTGGGCGAAGAAATTGTCGTCCGCATTTTGCATGCCGCATCGGAAGCCCAAAACCAGTTTGCTTTGGTTTAATTCCATATCTTCCGTAAATTCGGAAACGTCCTCCGCCGTTTCTACAAAAACGGTTTCCACGGGGCGGGGTGTGCGTTCGATTGCGCCGAAACGCGCACGGAGCATTTCTTCCAACGGAGCAAAATCTGCATCGCCTACGACCTGCACGGAAATTGCCGCCGTTCGAAGCAAAGTCTGCCAAGCGGTATACAGACTTTCCGGCGTGACTGCCTTTACGCCCTCCAGCAACTCCGATTTCGGCAGTCCGTAGGGTTCTTCTTTACACATATGCTCCACCATTTGCGAGAGGGCATAGGCGCGTTTGTCGTTCAATTCACTTTCAATATCTTCTGCGCAAAGGCGGATTTCCGTTTGCAGTTGATGTGCATCGAATGCACCGTTTGCACAGAGCGGCGCAAACAGCAAATCCAAAAGCAAACGAAGCGCTTCTGTACTGATTTTTTCACCGCCGAGGGTCAGTCGGTCATTGATGCAGGTCACCGACAGGCGCAGACGGTAGCCCTCGCCGAGCTTGGACACATCGCTGGAAAATGCCGCGCCATACAATTCCTCCAGCTGTTCGTTGACCTCTAAAAGCGTGGGATATTTTTCGGAGCTGTGCGCCAAAAAGGACGCGAGCACAGTGTTTTCCGCCGTGTTTTCACAAAGCGGTGTTAAGAGAATCAGGGAAATGCAAGTTGTTTTTGTGTTTTCGGTGTGCACGTGCAAAAGGCGCACGCCGTCGCCGATTTCGTGTACCTGCGGGGTTACGGACATTTTGACAACTCCTTTATCAAGAAGGCAAAACCGCCTACAAATTCATGTTTTTATATTGTAACACATTTATAAAGAAAATACCATAATATACCAAAGAAAAAACGTTCCCGATTATTGCCCGTTTCTATTGACAAACGGTAATTTTTTGCATATAATGAAATCAAACAAGGAGCTATCCGAATAGACGGTTAGCCCAACCTACGTTCTAAAAAAATTAGCCGCGAGTTGGTAGCTGGGCGGCTAATTTTTTATTATGAGAATCAATACGATAATAAGTACCAAGGTAATTATTGTAGCATATTCCATAATACATCCCTCCTTTGATTGCTCTCAAGAGGGAAACCCTCTCGGAAAAAGAAGAGGGCAACCGCCTATCCGTTTTTTTCAGGATAACTCCTTGCCGGGCAAAAATATGCCCGACAAAAAGTATACACCGCTTTTGTGAAAAGTAAAGCGTTACAGCAATTGAATCACATGGTCTTTCCCGTCGGGCGTAAAGCGTTCGGCGGGTTTTTTGTCGATTTCCATGCCGCCTTTGCGCAACTTCGGGACTTCCACTTGAATTTCTGCGCCCGCAAGATGCAGGCGGAAACGGAAATTCCCCCAGCTTTCAGGCGGATTCGGAGAGAAAGTGTATGCGCCGTCACGTTTTTGAATGCCCAAAAGCTCCTCGGCGACAAGCGCGTAAAAATGCCCTGCCGAGCCGGAATAGAGACTCCATCCGCCGCGCCCCTCCGCGCCTTTTGCGGCGTAGACGTCGCCTGCGAGGTAGTAGGGTTCGGTCAGATATTTTTCACAAAGTGCTTTGTTTTGATATTTTTCCAACGGATTGAGCAGATGCAGAACCGTTTCGCCCGCGTCCTTTTCCCCGTTTCTGAACAGCGCACGGCAGAACCAAACCGCCGCATGGGTGTATTGTCCGCCGTTCTCGCGGATACCCGCAGGGTATGCGGCGACATAGCCCGCCTTTTTGTTTTCCCCCGAAAATGCGGGAGAAAACAGACGCACAACGCCGTTTTCGGTATCGACCAGTTCTCGGTATGCGGTTTGCAGTGCGGTTGTGCGCCGTTCGGGGCTGAGGTCGGCAAAGACGGAAAAGCTTTGCGTCAGACTGTCGATTTTACATTCCGCCGACTGCGGCGAACCCATTTTTTCGCCGTCGTCATAGTAGGCGCGCAGATAGCGGTCGCCTTCCCACGCATAGGTTTCTACGGCGGTGCGAAGCGCGGCGGCGGTTTCAAAATAAAACGCGCTGTCTTTGCCGACACTTTTAAGCATTTGACCGAAGCTTTCCAAAACCATGACGGCAAACTGCGAAAGCCAAACGCTTTCGCCCTTGCCTTTCGCGCCGACGCCCGTAAAGCTGTCGTTCCAGTCGCCTGCACCCATCAGAAGCAGTCCGTGCGCGCCGAAGCGCAACGCACGGCGGACGGCACGCGCGGCGTGTTCGCCGACACTGCCTTTATTTTTGCCGCGCGGCACGTCAAAGTAGCGTTCTTTTTCGTTTTCACCGAGCTCGTCTGCGGAAAGATAGGCGATTTGCACATCTAAGATTGCCGTGTCGCCTGTGGCAAGCACATATTTTGCGAGCGCAAAGGGCAGCCACAAAAGGTCGTCGCTGTAACGCGTGCGCACGCCGTTTACGGTGCCGTTGCGGTCAAGGGTCGGGTGCCACCAATGGAGCACGTCACCCGCCTCGAACTGTGCCGCACAGCAGCGGAAAATCTGCCGCCGCAAAAATTCCGCATTGGTCACAAGCAGGCAGGCGGCGTCCTGTAATTGGTCGCGGAAGCCGTATGCCCCGCCCGACTGGTAAAAGCCCGTCCGTGCAAAAAGTCTGCCGTTGATGATTTGATTCGGTAAAAACGCGTTGAACAGCGTGTTCAGGGTTTCATCGGGCGATTCCAATATAATACTGTTTTCCGTCGGCACGGTGCGCGGCGGTAAATTCAGCTTGCGAAGCGCACGCACGCTCTGTTCGGTGTGTCCGAACGAAAGGAAAAACCGAAGGCTTTGTGTTTCGTGCGGGGGAAGCTGTACACATCGGACAAGCGCGGCACAGGGGTCGGGGTTCGGGAGTGCGCCGCCGCTGTTCCAAATGCCTGCGGCAAAATCTGCACGCGAAACGGTATAGGAGACATCCGCGCCGCTGTCGGACTCCAAACGGGAAAGACCGGGGACGGCCTTGTTGCAGGGGTTTTGAATTTCAATGCCGCCGTCGAAAAAACGGGACTGTAAATATACCGACGGTTTTCCGTTTTCGGAAAGCGTGGGCACGGTGAAATAACAGATTTCTGCCTGCCGCGGTGTATCGGACTGCACGCACAGCGAAACGGCAATTTGCTTTTGTATACCGCGTTCGGGTACGGTCACGGTAACCGTAATTTCTATTTCTTCAATTGTCGCCGTGTATTGCGCGCGTTCTTCGCCGAAGCGGACGGCGGCGTTTTTCAAAACGTCATAGATTTTACCGTCCGTGCGCAGAAACAGCCGTTCGCCGTAATTGTCAAAAACCGTGTCGTTCGAGAATACGGTCAGCTTATTGAGTCTGGAATTGATTGCATGGCTCACGCCGAGCGTGCTGTCGCCCGCGAGGGTGGAAAAGGACGGATTGGCGAGCGCGTACACCCACGGCACACGCGGTTTGTTTGTGACGGTATAGCCTGTTTTCTCCCTTGTATTTTGACTGTTTTTCGGCGGATTCGCCGACAGAAGCGGAACGGGACTGCGGTACGGAACAGGCGGGCGGGGCGTACTCGGCGTTTGCATCTCGGCGTTTGCTGTCAGCGTATTTTTATCAGTTTCGGACAGTGTATCCGCGTCCAAATAATAAATACTGCCGCAATGAGATTCGTTTTGCGGACGGCTGTCTTTTTGCAGATGGGTTTCTGCGGCGGTGCGGATTTTTGAAATGCTTTTTTCACCGCCTGTCAGGAGCAAAACCAAATCACAGGCGACGCCTGCCATGCGAAGCGCAGTATAGAAGCGCAGTATCGGTGACAGTGCGTCAAAATCGGCGGTGACGGATTCTGAAACCAGCCAAAGCGGGCGGTCCCCCGAAATACCGAATTTCCATAGTGCGGTGCGCGGCAGGGTGTTGTTCTGCAACGCGGTATGCCGTTCCTCGGTCAGCGGTGCGGCTCCGAACAGCGGCGGCAATAACGAATCGAGCGGTAAGTCGGTGTCCGCAAACAGGCGCGGCGCACCTGCGGGCAGGGCCGTCTCGGTATCCATTTGCAAAAGCGCCATGCGTGTTTCCAGAGTTTCGCGGTCGCGCGCACAGCAAAGAAATAGCGTACATGTCTGTTTGCCGCCCTTTGGCAGATTCAGCGGAATTTCCGCAAAAAAGCAGGTGTCCGCGACTGCCGTGCGTTCGTTTTCCGAGACGGCGGTTTCCCCGAGGGAATATACCCCTGAAAGCCGTTTCAGGGCTTTCGGGCGGGAAAGGATACAGGTATTCTTCTGTTCTCCCGCTATGCCGCATCCCAAGAGCAGGGGCGTTTCCCCCGCCGCCGTTCGCCGTGTGAATACCGTACCGCCGAGTTTGGTACGGTCAGCGGTGACAAACAGCTTTTGATACGTTTTGTGCGCGGCTTCATCGCGCGGGTTGGTTAAAGACGGCTCTAAATATACCGTAAGAACGGCGTGCACATTTTTGTCGGTTTTGTTTGTGACGGTAAATTGCCGCAATTCGGCGGGTAGCTGTGCATGGACGCACACCGTTTGTGTGAGCGTATACGTTTCGCTTTCTGCCGAGAACTGTACGCTGTTTTCCGAAAAAGCGCAGGAAAATTTTGCATTTCCGTCCGTTTGCAGTGCGCGGCATCCGACCAGACGTTCTCCGCCCGCTTGCAAAACGGCGAAAACGCCTAAGGGATGTGTTTGCAGGTCTCGGCTTTCCCGTGTTAAATGCACGCCGCCGTACAGACTGTGCGATGTGCCGCAGTCGGACAGCACGGTACTCCATGTACCGTTCGAGTAAATTTGTATTTGCGGTGCGGAAAGATTCGGTTCGTGCGCCGCGGGTTCGCGCCGCCGTTCGCGGTTGGGGCGGTCAGGCACGGCGTCCTGCGTTTTGCGTTTGAATACGATTGGGTTTGTCGGGACGCGTTCTTCCAGCAAAGAGCCGCCCGCGCGCATACGCGCATTTTTTAAAAATCGTTTTTGCATAATTCCTCCGAGCAATGCGTTATCCACGGATAAAAGACTCATGCCGACATGATGCGCCATAAAGCTGCGCACGATGCGCGGCGGCTTGCCGTCCCGAAAATCCAGTGCCTCGAAAAAGCCGTATTCGCCTGTGGCATGCAGTTTTTCGAGTTCCTCTAAATTGTGCAGGGCGGTTTTCGGCAGGAAGGGCAGTACCAAAAAGGTCGAATACGGGGAAATGACCGTTTCGTCCCACACACTGCGGCGCAGTGCCAGCCGCGGAATGCCGTGCGCGCGGTATTGGTAGTTGCCTTCTGCGTCAAAGCGGTAGTAGCCGCTTTCCGATACGCCGAACGGTACGCCGCGCCGATGCGCGAACACGCGCTGGCAGTGTACGCAGTACCGAAGCGCCTCATGTGTCAGTGTGTTTTCGCGGCTTTCCAAGAACAGGTACGGCATAAAGTATTCAAACATTGTGCCTGACCACGAAAGCGCGCCCGCATAGCCGTCGCTTTTCGACAGCACGCGGGAAAGTGCGCTCCAGTGGCTTTTCGGGACTTGACGCGCCGCACAGGCGTAATAGCTCATCATGCGGGATTCGCTCATCAAAAGGTCGTAGTGTGCGGGGGTAAACGCCTGCTGTTCCAAATCGTAGCCGATATAAAACAAATCGCGCCGACGGTCATACAGGGCGGAAAGCTCGGCATTTTTCAGTTCTCTGTCTGTTTTTTCAAGAACATTCTGCAAATCGGGGCAGTCGGACAGATATTCGGAAACACCTTCCCGTAAAGCACAGAGACAGCACAGAAAGTTGCCGCTGTCCACGGCGGATACATATTGGGGCGCGAGAGGTGAGAGCGTTTCGGTATCGTACCAGTTATACAGATTGCCGTGCCAGTGCGCGAGCTTTTCCACCGTTGTAAGCATGCGGAGCAGATACGTACACATCGCCTGCGGCGTAATCAAATACAAATCGCATGCCGCGAGCGCGGCGCAGAGCGCCAGCCCGATGTTGGTCGGCGAAGTGCGGTGCGCCACGCGCCCGACGGGCGCGGTCTGCACGTTGTCTGGCGGCAGAAAATGGTTTTGCGCATTGCATTGCTCGCTGTAATATTTCCACATGGACGCGGCGTAGGAAAGCAGTTTTTCACGCCGTACACCGCGGATTTCTCGGCTTTTGTCCGTGTAAGGCAGTTCGGAGACCCAAGAAAAAATCGGCTCTGCAAGAAAGAAAAGAGCCAAAAGGCGCGGAAATGCCGAGCCGAATACCAACAGCCAAACCGCAGACAGCACGGATGGCAGGGCGGCAAGGATTCTGCCGTGCACGGTGCCTGCGCGTTCGCTGTCGGCGGCGGTGACCCATTCGAGCATATTGCGGTGCGTCAAGAACCGCCGTACAAAGCCTAAAAGCAGTGCGCGCACACTCACAAAGGCGGTAACGGGCAGCAGCATAACTGCTGTGACGCCGTCTGTAATGTGGCGCACCGCATCGGGCGCGGTTTTGCCGTAGAACCGCGTTTGCAGGGCGGAAACACCGCCGCGGAACAGGACAAAAAACAGTGCGAGAAAATGCTCCGCAATCAGAGACAGCACCGCAATGCACAGCATGACGCGTGCGGTTTTTGCCGAAAAAAGGACGCTTGACAGAATCAATATCCACGAAAAAACAGGGGTCGCCGCACGGCGCAGATTGTCGAACAGCTTGCATTTTGCCGTAAAGGAGAATGGATTTTTCTGTGTGCCGTTTGCCGTTTGCAGATTTCTTCCCAAAAGCGCCGCGTTTTGCATATCGCCGCGTACCCAGCGCCCCAAACGGGCAAAATACGCCCGTGCGCTCGACGGTACGCCGTCGGATACCTGTACATCGGACACAAACGCCGTGCGCAGAAGCTCGCCCTCGGGAATATCGTGGCTCAAAACGGTTTCCGTTCGGAAGGCTTCGGGCAAAAGCGCGGCATACGCGTCAATATGCACAAGTCCCTTGCCTGTAAAAAGTCCTGCGCCGAATAAATCCTGCCAGCGCTCCGAAACGCGCATATCATAGCCCGAAACACCGCCCGCACCTGACAGAATATGCGAAAAACGGGTTTTATAAACGGACGAAAGCGTATTTTCCACACGCGGCGCGAAAATGCCGTAGCCCTTCGTGACACAGCCGCGAATTTTATCGATTTGCGGCGCGTTTTCGGGATGCTCGGCAACGCATACGAGGGCGTAAAGACTGTCGAGCGTCAGGCGTGTGTCGCTGTCTAAGCAGAGCAGGTATTTTGCCGTCGGCAACAGCGTGCATGCGCCGTGCCGCACCGAAAACGGCGCGGTTTCACCTTTGCGTACATACTGCACAAAATCGTTAATAGCGCCGCGCTTACGGTCCGCGCCCGTGAAAATCCGTCCTGTCGGCGACCATGTGCGCTCGCGTATAAACAGGGAAAATACATTTGGAAATTCCGCGTTCAGTTCGTCAATCATTGTTTTTGCCGCCGCAATCTGTGCGCCGTCCTCCGGGCAGACAATGCTGTTTGCCTCTTTTAAATCCGCCAACAGACAAACGGAAATACTGCCCTCGCCCGCGCGCAGATATGCGTCCAGTAAACGCGCTTTGGTATCGGCAAGCTGTGCAGGTTTCGGCAGTAAGGCGGAGACGGTAATGACCGTGTGCGCGGATGCGGGGATTTTGCCGCGCAATTCTGCGGCGGGCAGGGCAAACGGCGGCACACCCGCGCAAAAGAAGCGCTCTAAAATACTGCGAAAAATTGCCCACAGGGGGAAAATCCCGAGCAGTGCGAGTACGGCAGAGCGATATGTCACGCCCAAAAGCAAAGATACAATCAGCGGTAAAACCGCTTCGCACAGAAGCAGTACCGTGCCGCGTGCTTTGTAGGCCGGGCACAGCAACGCATACAGCGTGGTATGCTTGCGTGCGGCTTCGTCTAACAGGTAATATACAGCCGATTCCTCGGATATGTCCGTTTTTTCGGCATAGCGGGACAGGCGGCTGCGGTACAGCGCCCGCGTCGGAGCGTCTGCACAGGCAAAGCCTCTGTCACGGCAGAGGAGTGCCTCCGTTTCACTGCACGCGGAAAACAAATCCTGAAACGGTAAATCCGCAAGCTCTGCCAAAGCCTGTACGGCGTCGGCAAGCAAGGTTTCCGACTGTTCCCGAACGGCTTTTGCCGCAAAGGACAGAAAAACGGTTTTTAAAAACAGCTCTGTTAAGGTCAGCTCCGCAATGGTAAATGCATTTTCTTTGCATGCGGTGCATATTGACGGGAACGGCGGCAGTTTTCGGTTATCACAAAGCGCCGCCAGCACGCCGTAGGCGCGCGGCAGACCGTCCGCGCCGCTTGGCAGAGGCGGTGCGTTCCGCACCGCGCCGACCGCCGACCGCCCTTCTGTTTCCAGCCGAAAATACGTTTGTAAAAGTGTATCGGAAAAAGCATCCGCCGTTTTCTCGGCGGACAGCCGACGGTGTGCCTGTTCCGTTGTTTTTAAATCCGCTTGCAGCTTTCGCTTCCATTTTTTGACTGCCGCGCTTTGCATAGTTTGTCCCTCACATGTTCTTATTTTTACTTGTCCTCTATTTTTCCCGAAGTTTTACAGAATAATTCTGCCATTTTTCGTGAAAAGTATTTTTAAGACAAAATTTCACAAGTCTTTTGTTTACAAATTATCAAACACGTGTTATGATAAAGATTCAAAACCACGGAAAGAAAAAGAGGATTTACAAATGCCGAAATCGCATAAGCTTCAGCGTGCGGCGATTGAAGTCGCGCTGGACAAAACTTTAAAATACATTTACAAAGACCCCTATCCGAATCTGCAAAAGATGGCGGCGCGCGTCGGCAAAATTTTCGGCGGACTCTTTCCGGCGGAGAATTTTAAAAATTTTCAGGCGGCGGCGGCAGACCCCGAGAATGTATGGACGCAGTACGCTTTAAGCCTGTTGCGCGATGTTGACCCGCGCGTGGTCAAGCAGATGCTGTTGTCCCTCGGCGTGGATGCGGGGCTGTACGGCACGAAAACCGTCCGCGCCCTGCGTGAGGAACTGCACTGCAACGTACCGTTCATCATTTTGTTTGACCCGACCAGCGCCTGCAATCTGAAATGCAAAGGGTGCTGGGCGGCGGAGTACGGCCACCGTCAAAGCCTTACGAACGAAGAAATGGATTCCATCGTTTCCCAGGGTAAGGAAATGGGTACGCATTTTTATATGCTCACGGGCGGCGAACCGCTGATACGCAAGGACGACATTGTTGCGCTTGCGCGCAAGCATCGGGACTGCACATTTGTGATTTATACGAATGCGACACTCGTGGACCAAAAATTCTGCGACGATATGAACGAGGTCGGCAATATCAGCTTGGCTTTAAGTCTGGAGGGTACGGAAGAATCCAACGACTGGCGGCGCGGCGACGGCGCATACCGCAAAACGCTTGCCGCGATGGAGATTTTGCAGAAAAACAAATGCCTGTTCGGTGTTTCGATTTGTTATACACGCAAGAATTTAGAATATGTCACGAGCGACGATTTCCTTGATATGATTCTCGAAAAGGGCGCAAAATACGCGCTGTGCTTCAACTATATGCCCGTCGGGCACGATGCGGACAAGGATTTGATTCCGACGCCCGCACAGCGTGAATTTATGTATCGGTGGTTAAGAAAGGTCCGCAATTCCAAAACGGGCAAGCCGCTGTTCGTCATGGATTTCCAAAACGATGCGGAATATGTCGGCGGCTGTATTGCGGGCGGCAGAAACTATTTTCATATCAATTCCGCAGGGGATATTGAGCCGTGTGTGTTCATTCACTATTCCGATACAAATATCCGCACGCATACGCTCAAAGAGGCGCTGAAAAGCCCGCTGTTTATGCAGTATTACAAAAATCAGCCGTTTAACGATAACCATCTGCGCCCCTGCCCGATGCTGGAAAATCCCGAGTACTTACGCGAAATGGTGAAGCAGAGCGGCGCGCATTCCTCGGATTTACTGCACGCAGAGGATGTGGATACGCTGTGCGACAAGTGCGTGGATTTTGCCGACGCTTGGGCGCCCGAGGCGGAACGCATCTGGACCTCGACAACGCACCGCGATACGCATACCCAGTATTACCGTGATACCCCCGAGGGCAAAGCGGAATTCGGCTGTGCGGGCGGCTGTGCAGGCTGCGCGGCGGCATGTGCGGCGCCGAAAAAAACGGATAAAGCCGACAATACAAACGCTGAAAATGTTTAATACGGTTATTTAAAAAACGGACAGCCAAAGGGCTGTCCGTTTTTCGTTACTCGGTAGGGCGGGCGGCTTGCCCCCGCCGTTGGTTTGTACAAATTTTTAGTTTTCTCGGGCGGATGAGGTTACGGCTACGCCATTACCCTTTTGTCGCTCCGCGACATTTCATCAGACTTCGGCGGGCGTGCAATGCACGCCCCTACGGTCAGCGTGATACAGTTTACTTTGTATATCATTCGAAAATCTTACCGCACCAGCAGTGCGGTGATAACCGCGCCTGCGCTGACGGCCGCACTGCCGCCGAGTGCCCAGTATAAAATGCTTTTTGTGTGCCGACGGCGGGTTTTCGGTAGGCGGTCGGGGCTTTGCAGTGCTTTTTCCGCCGCTTTGCGCAGTTTATCTTCATCTGTAAAGGCGAATTCCGGTTTGACAAAAAAGAATGCCCGCTCAAAATAAGGCGAGCCGGTTTCCCGAATTTCCAGTACCTGCCGATTGATTCCCTTGACCATATCTTCGCCTCCGCACTGCGCGTATTTTTACAGTGATAGTATGGGGGATTTTCCATAAATTATGCACCGTATTCTGTCGGATTTTTTTGTGTAAAACGGAACGGACAAGCGGAAAAAAGCGGGCGAAATTTGTCAATATGGGATTTTTACCAAAGTTTTCTTCGCGTAGATATATACTAAAAGTATATCTTTTCCATGTTCAAAAATGTTCAAAACCATGTTCAAAATGTTAATAAGTAGCCTAAAAATCGCGTAAAAAGCAGTTGAATCCGAGTTTTGAACAGATGTTTATAAAGATTGCGAAAGTTTTGTCGAAATACTATTTGTTTCGGACGCTTTACAAAATATACAGCGCGGAGTGTGCGGTAGTTAAGAATTGAATTTTTTTCTTGTGCATTTTGCCATTGTGAAATTTACACGGAATTTTCGGAAAATTTTGTTTGATTTGAGAGGGCTGTGCGCTGAAAAGTACATGCAGTGATACAAAAATTCGGCGCGTCGGCAAGTTGCGGCATATTACATTCAGCACTTCTCAATTTACCGTTCAAACGGATACTGCAAGCCCATTTGGCGGCGGCATTCGTCCATAATTTCCATACAGGCGCGCGTCGCGGCAAACGGGATATACGCCGATTCCGTTTTGCCTTGCCGAATTTCCTCGGCAACCCTATCAAATTCCGTTATATAATCGGTCTTGCCCCGAAATACGCGCCTGCCGTCCGCATTGTTTAAAATCGCTTTGGACGCCATGTGGAAGAAAACGGGTAGGGAAATTGTCCCTTTCGTGCCTATAATCCGACAGTTTTCTTTCAGACTGCAAAGCGACATATGCAAAGTGCATTTGAAATTCGGATATTCCAAAATAACCGTTTCCCGAACGTCTATACTGTTTTGAATTTTGCCCCTGCACTGCACACGGTTCGGCACGCCAAACAGATTATAGCAATAGGTAATCGGGTAAATTCCGATATCCAAAAGTGCGCCGCCCGCCGTTTCGGGTGTGCGCACGCGCGAGGTTTTCGGCAGGAGTATCCCGGGGAAGGCGTAGTTTATCACCACGTCCCGCACCGTGCCGATTTCGCCGCTTTGTACCCACTGCTTCACCGTCAGCGCCACATCGGAAAACCAAGTCCACATCGCTTCGCAAAAATAGGTGTTTGTGCGCTTGGCGGTATCTGTCAGTGTGTTCACATCCTGCACCGTAACGCCGACAGGCTTTTCGCAAAGCACGGGCTTGTGCAGTTCCATGGCACGAATGGCATACGCCGCGTGCGCGGTATGCGGTGTGGCGATATATACACCGTCCACGCCGTCGAAATGTACGGCACTGTCAAAATCGGCAAACGGCTTTGCATCGTATTTTTCCGCAAAGGCTCGCACCTTTTCGGGCGTCCTGCCGTATACGGACACAATGCGGTGGTTGCCTTGCACGATTTGACGTGCGGTGGATTCTGCAATCCCGCCGCAGCCGATATAAGCCCAATTGAATGCGGTCATAG
Organism: uncultured Oscillospiraceae bacterium; assembly: GCA_900540295.1. GTDB lineage: Bacteria > Bacillota > Clostridia > Oscillospirales > Acutalibacteraceae > Fimenecus. The sequence goes on along the minus strand of UQFM01000004.1, from coordinate 20,959 downwards.
TTATGCTCCTTTTTATTTCGTACCGATTTCGCTGAAACAGGAATCTTTGATGTTCGGTGTTTTCCCTGCGCACAGTGGATTTGTGTAACCTCGCGAATGCTCGGGCGGATGAAGTTACGGCTTCGCCATTACCCTTTTGTCTGCTTCGCAGACATTTCCCCTAACAGGGGAATCTTCATCCGCCCCTATATATTCTGTATAATCTGTCATTCTGAGCAGCAGGCGAAGAATCTCATATCGCACAAGGTGAATTTGATACGCGCGTAGGGAACGACCTCTGTATCATTCCGCGAAATTTGCACCAAGTAAATTCGATTCACAAATTGTAGGGGTCGGCGTCCTCGACGACCCGTGAAATTTCATCAAAATTCGGCGGGCGAACACAGTTCGCCCCTACGGGGTTGGTGCGGATTTTCGCGGGCGATTCGTCAATTGCCCCTACAACGGTCAGTGCGTTTTCTTTGATTCGCGCGTAGGGACGGACATCCTTGTCCGTCCGTTAAATTTCATCTGACTTCGGCGGGCGAACACAGTTCGCCCCTACGTAGTTGATGCGTCACCATTTGTTTTTTGCAAAATCCAGCCTGCTCGGGCGGGCGTGGAAACCCGCCCCTACGGGGTTGGTGCGGATTTTCGCGGGCGATTCGTGGTTACTCCCTCAGTCACACACTTTGTGTGTGACAGCTCCCTCTGTGAGGGAGCGTTATGCGGTTTGTAAATTATAACGCGTCAATGGTTTGTTCCGTACACGGCACACGCAAAAACAAAACAACGCCCGCCGCACGGGAGCGAGGGGCATTGTTTTTCGGGAATTTACTTTGTGATTTTGTCTTTGCCGCCCATATACATACGCAACGGTTCGGGAATATTGACCGTACCGTCGGCATTCAGGTTGTTTTCAAGGAATGCAATCAGCATTCTCGGGGGGGCTACCACGGTATTGTTCAGGGTGTGTGCGAAATAGTTGCCCTTTTCGCCTTTCACACGGATGCCCAAACGGCGTGCCTGCGCGTCGCCGAGGTTGGAGCACGAACCGACCTCAAAATATTTCTGCTGACGCGGACTCCACGCTTCCACATCGAGGCTCTTCACCTTTAAATCGGCAAGGTCGCCCGAACAGCATTCCAGCGTGCGCACGGGAATATCCAAAGAACGGAAGAAATCAACGGTGTTCTGCCACAAAACGTCATACCATTTGTCGCTTTCCTCGGGCTTGCAGACAACAATCATTTCCTGCTTTTCAAACTGATGGATGCGGTATACGCCGCGCTCCTCAATGCCGTGCGCGCCGACTTCTTTGCGGAAACAGGGCGAATAGCTTGTAAGCGTCTGCGGCAATTCGCTTTCGGGCAGGATGGTATCAATAAATTTGCCGATCATCGAGTGTTCGCTTGTACCGATGAGATACAAATCCTCGCCCTCGATTTTATACATCATATTTTCCATTTCGGCAAAGCTCATAACGCCCGTGACAACATCACTGCGAATCATAAACGGCGGCACGTAATAAGTAAATCCGCGGTCAATCATAAAATCACGCGCATAGGAAAGAATCGCGGAATGCAGTCTCGCGATATCGCCGCGCAGATAATAAAAACCGTTACCGCTGGTTTTGCGGGCGGCGTCTAAATCAATACCGTTAAAGCTTTCCATAATATCCACGTGATAGGGGATTTCATAGTCGGGCACAACAGGCTCGCCGAACCGCTCAATTTCCACGTTTTCGCTGTCGTCCTTGCCGATAGGCACGCTGTCGGCGATGATATTCGGAATCACCTGCATACGCTTTTTCAGCTCCGCCGCCAGCTCAACCTCTTTTTCCTCAAGGTCTTTCAGCTCCGCCGCAATTTCGGCAACCTTTGCTTTCACCTTTTCGGCTTCGTCGCGCAGACCTTTCGCCATAAGACCGCCGATTTCCTTACTGATGCGGTTACGGTCAGCGCGCAGTGCGTCCGCGCGGCCCTTGCTCTCGCGGAATTTGCGGTCCAACTCAATCGCCTCGTCCACAAGCGGAAGTTTGGCGTCCTGGAACTTCTTTTTGATATTTTCTTTGACAACGTCGGGATTTTCCCGCATAAATTTAATATCCAGCATTTTCATATCTCCTTTTTTATTTCGTACCCGCCTTGATAAAGCAGGAAGTTTTTATGCTCGGAGCCCTGCCTTGCACGCAATGGGTTTGTGAAAAAATAAAGTTTTCGCCCGCCTTTTTCAAAAGGCGGCAGGGGTGGCGGGGACAGAGTTCCCGCCTCGCCGTCCGCAGACGGCGAAATACCTTTGCGCAAGGAAGCGCAGGAGAGGTGTAAAACATTCCTGCGGAATGTTTTACAGGGGAGAACCCTCGCCGGGGGTTCTCCGAACGGCGGCACGCCGTTTTTTGATTCGTACCTGCTTTTTGGTTTGTATCGTTCTCGCTGAAACAGGGGGGTTTTACGCTCGGTGCTTTACTTGCCCGCAGAGGATTCGTATAGAATTTGTCATTCTGCGCAAAGCGAAGAATCTCACACAGTACAGGGTAAATTGGCGCGCAATCCGTAGGGGACGCTGACTTCAGCGTCCCGCCGATTTTCAGCAGATTTCGCTGGCGAACACAGTTCGCCCCTACGGGATGTGCGTCACCGTTGGCAATTCACAAAAACGAACTTTGCTCGGGCGGACGTGGAAATCCGCCCTTACGGTATGCGAAACAAAATAACCTTTAATCCAAAATCTCGTGCAAAATCTTCTGCACTTCCTGTGCGGGGGCTTTGCCTTTGAGGGCGCGCATGGCCTGCCCCATAATATAGCCGATTGCCTGTGTTTTGCCCGATTTATATTCATTCACGCTCTTTTCATTGGCGGCAATGACTTCTTCAATCACGGGGCGCAGGGCGGACAAATCCGTAATTTGCGCCAAATTGTTGTCGGCAACATATTTTTCGGGGTCTGCACCCTCGCAAAATACCTTTTCGAGTACGGTTTTGCCCGTGCCGCGGTTGATTTTGCCCGACTTCACCATATTGATAACCGCCGCCAAATCCTTGGCCTGCAACTGCATATTTTCGGGAAGCGTGGCGGTATCGTTCAGCAGCTTCATCACCTCGCCCATAATCCAGTTGGCGGCGTCCTTAGGGCTGTCGCACAGCGCGAGGGTTTCCTCAAACAGAGAAACATATGCCTTATCGCTTGTGAGAATCGAGGTATCGTATGCCGACAAGCCCAAATCCTTTGTATAGCGGCGTTTTTTCTGCTCAGGCAGTTCGGGCATTGCCGCGCGAATCTCTTCAATGGTTTCCTCGGAAATCTCAATCGGCGGCAGGTCGGGTTCGGGGAAATATTTATAATCCTGCGCATCCTCTTTGGAGCGCATCGCGTAGGAATAGCCTTTGTTATCATCCCAGCGGCGTGTTTCCTGCACGATTTTTTCGCCGTCCTCCAAAAGCTCGATTTGGCGGTTCGCCTCATACGCGATGGCGCGCTGAATCGCACGGAAGGAGTTGAGGTTCTTCATTTCGGTGCGTGTGCCGAATTCTTTCTGCCCTTTCGGACGCACCGAAAGGTTTACATCGGCACGAAGCGAGCCCTCCTGCATTTTGCAGTCGGATACGCCCGTAAACTGCAAAATTGCGCGGAGCTTTTCGAGATACTCTAACACCTCGTCCGCCGAACGGAAGTCGGGTTCGGACACAATTTCCAACAGCGGCACGCCGCAGCGGTTGTAATCGACCAGTGTGCATTCCTCAAATTCATCATGAATCAGCTTGCCTGCGTCCTCTTCCATATGAATTTCGTGAATCCCGATTTTTTTCGGATTCCCGTCTTTGTCCGTAACCTCGATATAACCGTTACGGCAAATCGGAAAATACAACTGTGAAATCTGATATGCTTTCGGCAAATCGGGATAGAAATAGTTTTTGCGGTCAAATTTATTTTTACGGGTAATCTCGCAGTTCGTGGCAAGACCCGTGCGCACGGCAAATTCCACCACGCGCTGATTCAAAAGCGGCAGTGTACCCGGGAGGCCCGAACAAATCTCGCAGACGTGCGAGTTCGGTTCTCCGCCGAATTCGGTGGAGCAACCGCAGAAAATTTTGGTTTCGGTCGCGAGCTCGGTGTGTACCTCAAGCCCCATGATAATTTCCCATTCCATGTTGCCGCCTCCTTAAACTTCTTTCGGGGACTTTTTGTGGAAGTCCGTTGCATTTTGGAATCCGACTGCGGCGGAAAGAATCTCCGCCTCGCAGAACGGCTTGCCGATAAGCTGCATGCCGACAGGCATTCCCGCATTGTCAAACCCGCAGGGGAGCGCGAAGCTCGGCACGCCTGCAATGTTAATCATTACCGTATAGATATCACCGAGATACATCTTTAACGGGTCACAAAGGCTTTCGCCGATTTTCGGCGCAGTGGTCGGCGCAACAGGCCCCAACAGCATATCGTATTTTTGGAATGCCTCGAAGAAAGCATCTTGAATCAGCTTTTTCGCCTTGAGCGCCTTGTTGTAATACGCATCGTAATAGCCAGAGCTTAACACGAAATTGCCGAGCATAATACGGCGCTTGACTTCCATTCCGAAGCCCTCGGAGCGGGACTTTACATAGGTTTCCAGCAAATTATCGGCACTTTTGCTCGAATAGCCGTATTTGATACCGTCATACCGCGAAAGGTTGGAGCACGCCTCGGCGCACGCGATAATATAGTACGCGGGAATTGCGTATTTTACAATCGGCATCGGGAAAACCTCGACCTCTGCGCCTAAACTGCGGTAGGTCTCCGCCGCCGCTTCAATCGCCGCTTTTACGTCGGGGGCAATACCCTCGCCGAGATAATCGGCGGGAATGCCGATTTTTTTGCCCTGCAAATTCCCGCTTACGGCGGCAAAATCGAATGTCGAATTTTCCATAGAGGTGCCGTCTTTTTCATCCTTGCCCGTAATCACCGAGAACAGCGCGGCACAGTCCTTTGCGTCATGTGCGAGCGGTCCGATTTGGTCTAAGGAAGACGCATACGCAACAAGACCGTAACGCGAAACCGCACCGTAGGTGGGCTTCAGCCCCGAAACACCGCAGAACGATGCGGGCTGGCGAATAGACCCGCCTGTATCCGAGCCTAAGGTGACAGGCGCCAATTTTGCCGCGACTGCCGCCGCCGCACCGCCCGAAGAGCCGCCGGGCACGCAGTCCGTATTCCAAGGGTTGTGCGTCACGCCCGTTGCCGAGGTTTCGGTGGTACTGCCCATCGCAAACTCATCCATATTGAGCTTGCCGAGCATTACCATACCCGCATTCCGAAGTCGCTTCACCACAGTTGCGTCATACGGCGGGATAAAATTCTCTAAAATCTTAGAAGAACAGGTTGTCAAAATCCCTTTGGTACAAATATTGTCTTTCACACCGACCGGTACGCCCGCAAGCGGGGAGGTGTAACGCCCCCCGTCAATGCCTTTCTGCACTTCGTCTGCACGCGCAAGCGCCGCTTCCTTGCAGACGGTATTGTAGCAATGCAAATCGCCGTCCGTGCTTTCAATCGCGGACAGATAGCATTCCGTCACTTCGCGGACGGTGATTTTCTTTTCCCGAATTGCCGCGCCGATTTCCAGCGCGGACATACTGCGAATATCCATAGCGTCCTCCTTACTCCACGGTTTTCGGAACGACAAAGCAGCCGTCCTTTTCTCTGGGCGCATTTTGCAGAACCGCCTCGCGCGCATCCGTATTGGTCACGCAGTCTTGACGCATCACGTTCGCCACGGGGAACGAGTGAGATGCAGGCTCTACGCCGTCGGTATTCAGTTCATTCAGTGTGTCGATGTAGGTGAGAATGTCCTGCAAGTCCTTTTCGGATGCAGTTCTCTGTTCCTCGGAAAGCTCAATTCTGCCGAGCTTTTCGAGATACATCACGAGGTTTTTATCGATTTGCATATTCTACCTCCGATTCGCCGCATCGGCGAATTTTTATTTCGTACCGAGCAAGAAATATTTCGGGCTTTGCGGCTCGAAATGTACTTGCGCAAAAAGAGGGTACATAAATTTGTCATTCTGAGCGTAGCGAAGAATCTCTCATGGCACAAGATGAATTTATTTACAATCCGTAGGGACAGCCCTCGCGGCTGTCTGTTCTCCCGACAGCGCAAAGTGAATTGGATTCATGCGTAGGGACGCTATAATCTACAAACCTCTTAACGCTCCCTCGGGGAGGGAGCTGTCGAGCGAAGCGAGACTGAGGGAGTTGCGTCTTGTTCGCCCCTACGGGATTGCGCGTCGCCATTTGTTTTGTGTGTAACCCGACCCTGTTCGGGCGCGCAATGCACGCCCCTACACTCATCGTCGGTTTGTGTAAATTTTGTGCAAAATCTGCCCCTAAGGGGTTGGCCGAACTTTTATTTTGCGAAATATGCCTTAATCCGTTCCACGGCTTTTTCGGTATTCTCTGCCGAGCCGAAGGCGGTCAGGCGGAAATAACCTTCGCCCGAGGGACCGAAGCCTTCGCCCGGCGTGCCGACCACCTGAATTTTTTCAAGCAGTAAATCAAAGAAATCCCAGCTCTTCATATCATCGGGCGTTTTCAGCCACACATACGGCGAATTGACCGCGCCGTACACAGTGAAGCCGCACGCCTGTAAGCCGTCGTAAATTGTTTTTGCGTTTTTCTGATAATAGGCGATGATGTCGCGAATTTGCTGTTTCCCCTCGCCTGTGTAGCAAGCCGCCGCCGCGCACTGCGTGATATAGGAAACACCGTTGAATTTGGTTGCCTGACGGCGCGCCCACATCGCGTTCAGCTCTGTGCCGTTGCATTTTAAACCGTGCGGCACAACGGTGTAGCCGCAGCGCACGCCCGTAAAGCCCGCAGTTTTGGAAAAACTGCGAAACTCAATCGCGCAGGTCTTTGCGCCGTCCAGCTCATAAATCGAATGGGGGACATCGTCTTCCGTAATAAACGCCTCATACGCGGAATCAAACAGAATCACCGCACCCTCGCGGTTGGCGTAATCCACCCATTTTTGCAGTTCCGCTTTTGTCGCGGTCATACCTGTTGGGTTGTTCGGGAAGCATAGATAAATTATATCTACGTGTTCTTTCGGGAGCGCAGGCAGGAAATTGTTTTCCGCCGTGCAGGGCATATAGACAATATTTGACCAACCGTTTTCGGTCTTATCGCCTGCGCGCCCCATCATCACATTGGTATCTACATATACGGGATACACAGGGTCGCAGACCGCCACGCGGTTCTCCAAAGAAAAAATATCCCCAATGTTGCCGCAATCGGATTTCGCGCCGTCTGACACAAAAATTTCTGTCTTGTCAAGGTCAATCCCGCGCGCTTTATAATCGTTTTCCAGGATGGCATCCAACAGAAAATCCTGCCCGTACTCCGGCGGATAACCTTGGAATGTTTCGGCATTCGCCATTTCGTCTACGGCCTTATGCATCGCTTCAATGCACGCAGGTGCAAGCGGACGCGTCACATCACCGATGCCCAACCGAATAATCTCCTTGTCGGGATTCGCCGCAGAATATGCCTTTACCTTTTTGGCAATGTTCGAAAACAGATAACTGCTTTCAATTTTCAAAAAGTTCTCATTAATTTTCATGGACTGACCTCCTATTTTAAACAGATATATTTTAACGGATTTTCGTCTATATACTGCCACTTTTCCGCATAATCTTCATCATTACGAACGACGTGGTCATAAAACCTCGGTTGCCAAAGCAAAAAGTCTTTATCTCCAAGCAAATCCCTTGCCTGTTTTGTCGTAAAAGTTTTGAATTGGCGAATGATACGACCTAAGGTCATTTGTACACGCTCGGTAACAAAAGATTTCTTGCGTAGGGCAAAATTTTGCACAATATAGGCTTTCGGTCTTTTACACAGAGTGTTACAAAATAGCATCCGCTTTGGCTGTAATCGTAATTCGGCAAACGCATGGCTCCGCGCTGCGGCAATTCCCTTTTTTCTATCATAACTTACGCGTCTATATTCCCCGTGCAAACGGTTTCGGCGGGGCCTGTCATATAGACTTCGCCGTTTTCGCTCCAGTTGATAACCAGCGTGCCGCCGAGGAGATTGACCTTTACATCTGTGCCGCGCCCGCAATACCCGTTCAAAACGGATGCAACCACCGCCGCACATGCGCCTGTACCGCAAGCAAGCGTTTCACCCGAGCCGCGCTCCCACACACGCATATCCAGCTCCGTTTCGCTGACAACACGGATAAATTCCGTATTGATACGGTCGGGAAACATCGGGTGATTTTCAAAATTCGGGCCGATGCGCGGCAAATCGAGCGTGCGCACCGGAGCCTCTGTATATACAATACAATGCGGGTTGCCCATGGAAACACAGGTTACCGCATAGTCTTTATTTTCAATGGTTAATTTTTGACTAACAACGGTTTCGCCGTCGAATTTTGTCGGAATTTTTGCGCCCTCTAAAATCGGCTCGCCCATATTTACGCGGGCCGAGGCGGCTTTACCGTTTTCCACCGTCATTTTTATGACCTTAATCCCGCTTAGGGTTTCCAAGGTGATTTCCTCGCGATCGGTCATTTTGTTGTCATACACATATTTTGCAACACAGCGCGTCGCATTGCCGCACATTTTGGCGCGCGACCCGTCCGCATTGTAAATATCCATAAAGAAATCCGCCTTTTCCGAAGGACAAATCAGCACCAAACCGTCCGCGCCGATGCCGAAATGACGGTCGCTGACGCGAATTGCAGTCTGCTCGGGATTTTCAACCGTTTCTTCAAAACAGTTTACATAAATATAATCATTGCCCGCCCCGTGCATTTTGGTGAATTGCATTTTTGCTCCTCCTTGGGAGTTAGATTTTTTGTTTTTTTAATGGGTTTGGATGTGGTTTTTAAGGATAGATAGTTTTTGTCTATCTAAAAAGTTTTTGCAGAAACCGTAGGGGCGCGCAATGCGCGCCCGCGGAACGGGCATTGCCCGTTCCCTACTTTCCGTTTTATATTTCGGTTACTCCTCCAGCACCAATCTTGCCACCTCGGTCATACGCAGTCCCGACTCCATGGCGCGGCGCTGTAAAAGCTTATGCGCTTCCCGCTCTGAAAATCGGTGACATTCCATTAAGCGTGCTTTGGCTTTGTGCAGGAGTTCGTCCTCTTCTGCGGTGCGCACCGCTTTGCGAGGCCGGACACAGTCGCTTTCTGTCGCGGCAAGCATACGCACGGTGTCCAAAAACTCCATACGGTTCAGGGGCATCTGCAAGGCAATCAGATTACTGATATATACGGGGAGCGGTTCGCCTGACGGCACAAGCCACACGGTATCGAAGCCGTTCGGCAGCGTCCCCGCAAGCGTTGCGGCGGACATATCGGGTAACTTTCCGCAAATGACAACCGCCTCGGGGCGGATACTCGCAAACGCGAGCACCTCCGCGCCCGAACGATACAGATTGCACACAAAAATATGTTCGCTTTGCAGAATGGCACGGATGCGGTCGGCGGCCTGCGGATTTTGACTTGCAACAATAATCTCCCGCACGCACAACCGCTCCTTTCAAACTGCTTTTGCGATGTATTCTTATTTGTAAAGCGGATGTCTTGCGCAGATTTCGTTGACGCCTGCACGGATATAATCGGCTTTTGCGTCGAAATCCGTCGCCGCAAGTGCGATGTATTCCGCAACCTTATCCATATCGTCTGCGGTTAAGCCTCTGGTCGTGACCGCAGGCGTACCCAAACGGACGCCGCTTGTAACGAACGGCTTCTGCGGGTCGTTCGGAATGGCGTTTTTGTTTGCGGTGATGTAGACTTCGTCGAGTCTGTGTTCCAATTCTTTGCCCGTAATGCCTGCGGAGCGCAAATCCACGAGCATCAGATGGTTGTCACTGCCGCCCGAAACGAGGTCAATGCCGCGGGAAGTAAGCCCCTTTGCCAGTGCCCGGCAGTTATCAATCACACGCTGCTGATAGTCTTTAAATTCATCTTTCAGTGCTTCGCCGAAGCAAACCGCTTTACCCGCAATGATGTGCATCAAAGGACCGCCCTGTGTACCGGGGAAAATCGCCTTGTTCATCGCTTTCGCGAGTTCCTCATCGTTTGTGAGAATCAAACCGCCGCGCGGACCGCGGAGCGTTTTGTGCGTGGTGGTGGTGACGACATCGGCATACGGCACGGGCGAGGGATGCAAGCCTGCGGCAACCAGACCCGCGATATGCGCCATATCCACCATAAAGTATGCGCCGACCGCTTTCGCGATTTCGGAAATGCGTTTAAAGTCGATGATGCGCGGATACGCCGACGCGCCCGCAACAATCAGCTTCGGCTGACATTCTTTGGCTTTCTTTTCAAATTCGTCATAATCGATGTAGCCGTTCCCGTTCACACCGTAAGCAACAAAGTTGAAGTATTTGCCCGACATATTGACGGGCGAGCCGTGGGTCAGGTGTCCGCCCTCGGCAAGATTCATGCCCATAACGGTATCGCCGGGCTGAATCAGCGCAAAATACGCCGCCATATTCGCCTGCGCGCCCGAATGAGGCTGTACGTTGGCAAAATTCGCACCGAACAGTTCACAGGCACGCTTGACCGCGATATCTTCTACGATATCGACGCACTCACAGCCGCCGTAATAGCGCTTGCCCGAATAACCCTCGGCATATTTGTTGGTCAGCACACTGCCCATCGCCGCCATAACGGCGGGAGAAACAATGTTTTCGCTGGCAATCAGTTCCAAATTTCTCTGCTGGCGGGCAAGCTCCTTCGCCATTGCCGCGCCGACTTCTTCGTCGTATTTTGTGACAAACCCAATGGTGTCCATTAAATCTGCGTACATTTTTTCTGCTCCTTTGCTGTTGCGTTTTTTATATAATATTCGTCATCCTGCCATTTCAGCGGATTTCCGTCAATATAATTCCAAACCTCTTCATATGCACTTTGCGAACGGATTATTCTGTCATAAAAACTCTTTTGCCAAATCTGCTTACCGCACATCTTCGTTGCATAGCCTTTCATTTGCCCGATAACGGTTGAGAGCGTAGGGGCGTGCATTGCGCGCCCGTTGGCATCTGCTCGAAAAATCAGAATCAAATGTATGTGATTCGGCATAATGATATATTTATCCACTTGCATAGAGGCATAGTGCTTCGGAATATTTAAAATCGCCTGTTCCACGATTTTTCCAATCGGGGAAAGAACCGTCTGCACGGGCGCGCAATGCACGCCCCTACAGTGCGAAATCTCCCCAAACAGCGATTTTTTGTCCTTTGCACAAACAGTTACATAATAATAGTTCGGCTGTGTATAATCATAGCCCTCTAACCGATTCCGTTTCCGTTTCGGATAACCCTGCTCCATTATTCTTACAAATTCACAGAATAGTTCGGTGCTTCCTTCGTGATATACACGTCATGCGGGTGGCTTTCTTTTAAGCCTGCGCCCGTAATGCGGATGAATTTTGTTTTGGTTTTTAATTCCTCAATATTGCGGCAGCCGCAGTAGCCCATGCCTGCTTTGAGTCCGCCCATCATCTGATAAATGGTGTCGGACAGCTTGCCCTTGTAAGGCACACGGCCCTCGATGCCCTCGGGCACGAGTTTCTTGTTGTTGGTCTGGAAATAACGGTCTTTCGAGCCGTGATTCATTGCCGCGATAGAGCCCATACCGCGATAGGTCTTGAAGCTTCTGCCCTGATAGACCTCGGTCTCGCCGGGGGATTCCTCACAGCCCGCAATCAGCGAACCGACCATAATCGCGGATGCGCCCGCGGCGATTGCCTTCACAATTTCGCCCGAATATTTAATGCCGCCGTCGGCAATCACGGTAATGCCCGCTTTTGCCGCCTCGTTTGCGGAGTCATATACAGCGGTAATCTGCGGTACGCCGATACCCGCAACCACACGCGTGGTGCAGATAGAACCGGGACCGATACCGACCTTCACGCAGTCCGCGCCCGCATCAATAAGGGCTTTGGTCGCTTCCGCCGTTGCAACATTGCCCGCGACCAAAGAGATGTTCGGGAACGCCGCTTTCACGGCGGAAACCGCTTTCAGAATGTTTTTGCTGTGTCCGTGCGCGGAGTCGAGTGCCAAAAGGTCAACGCCCGCTTCCACCAGCGCCGCCGCGCGGTCAAGCACGTCTGCCGTCGCACCGATTGCCGCACCGCAAAGCAGTCTGCCCTGCGCGTCACGCGCGGAATTCGGATACTGCACGCTTTTTTCAATATCCTTAATCGTGATAAGCCCCTTGAGATAGCCGCCGTTGTCTACAAGCGGAAGCTTCTCAATCTTGTGCTGCATCAAAATCGCTTTCGCTTCTTCAAGCGTCGTCCCGATGTGGGAGGTCACCAGGTGTTCCTTAGTCATCACGTCGCCGATTTTCACGCTGTAATCCGTCATAAAGCGCATATCGCGGTTGGTAAGAATCCCGACCAGTCTGCCGTTTTCATCGCAAATCGGCACGCCCGAAATTTTGTAGCGGTGCATCAGCTGATCCGCTTCTTCCACGGTATTGTCCGCATGCAGAAAAAACGGATTTACGATAACGCCGTTTTCACTGCGCTTTACCTTGTCCACTTCTTCTTTTTGCGCATCAATGGACATATTTTTATGAATGATGCCGATGCCGCCCTCACGCGCAATGGCAATCGCCATTTTGGACTCGGTTACGGTATCCATCGCCGCAGTCAAAATCGGCGTGTTGAGCGTAATGTTTTTGGTCAGGCGCGTCGAAACATCGACGTCGCTCGGCAGAATGTCGCTTTCCGCGGGGATAAGCAATACATCGTCAAAGGTCAAACCTTCTTTTGCAAATTTATCACTTGCCATATTTTAAAATCCTCCCATTTTAATTTATCCCTAATTATACCATTGCACCGCCCTGTTTTTCAATAGATATTTCAGAATAATTCCGCTTTTTCCCCGCACGCTTTTTGTCGTATTTGCCTATTTTTAATTCGCACCGAGCAGGATAAGTTTTCAGTGGTTGGTGCTCGCCGCTTTACTTACTTTCTATCCGTTTGCGGAAATTTGTCCTTCTGAGCGACAGCGAAGAATCTCCCATAGCACGGGGTTAATTTGATTCTCGGTAGGGCGGGAGCTTGCTCCCGCCGTTGGTTTGTACAAGTTTGAAGTTTGCTCGGGCGGATGTGGGCATCCGCCCCTACTTTTGGTGAGGTGCCGAGGTTACGGCTTCGCCGTTCAAAATCAAAACGCGGCTTTAAGCGCGAACGCTCAAAGCCGCAAAACACATTTTATTTATCCTCAAAAAACGCTTTGAACGCGCGGTACGCCATATAGACGTCCAATTTTGAAACAACCTCAAACGGGGAGTGCATGGAAAGCACGGGGACGCCGAGGTCAACAACGTCGATATCCAGAGACGCTAAGAACATCGCAACCGTACCGCCGCCGCCGACGTCCACCTTGCCGAGCTCGCCGCACTGCCAGATAACGCCGTTTTCATCGAGCAGACGGCGTACTTTCCCGACAAATTCCGCCGATGCATCCGAAGTGCCGCTTTTGCCGCGTGCGCCCGTGTATTTTGTCAGCGCCACACCGCGGTTGAGGAAAGACGCATTCATGCGCTCAAGCACCTCGGGGAAGGTCGGGTCAAACGCCGCGTTGACGTCTGCAGAAAGACACTGCGTATTGCGCAGAACCGTGTGGTAATTTTCGCCGTTTGCATTTGCAAGGTCGGCAATGAAGAAACGGAGATACGAAGAATTTAAGCCCGTGTTGCCCTCGGAACCGATTTCCTCCTTGTCCGTCAGGCACGTAATCGCCGTAAACTCGGGCGCTTCAACATCGAAAATTGCTTCTGCCGCAGGATACGCGCACACACGGTCGTCATGTCCGTAAGACCCAATCATACTGCGGTCCAGCCCGACGTCGCGTGCGGGAAAAGCAGGCACGGCTTCCAATTCGGCACTTAAAAAGTCGCTTTCCATCATGCCGTATTTTTCAAACAGGATATTTAAGATATTCAGCTTAATCTTTTCACTGCCCTCGTCCTGCGAAAACGGACGGCTGCCAATCAAAATATTCAGTTCCTCGCCGCGAATGCCGTCCGCAAGCGTGCGCTTCATCTGCTCGCCTGCAAGGTGGGGCAGTAAATCGGTCACGACAAACTGCGGGTCGGTGGCATCTTCGCCGATATTGACCTTGACGGTTGTACCGTCTTTTTTCACGACAACGCCGTGCAAGGAAAGCGGAATGCACGCCCACTGGTATTTTTTAATACCGCCGTAGTAATGCGTTTTGAACAGCGCCAAATCGCCGTCCTCATACAGCGGATTGGGTTTTAAGTCGAGGCGCGGGGAATCGATATGCGCCGCCGAAAGGCGAACGCCCTCGGAAAGCGGTTTTTTGCCGACAACGCAAAGCACAATCGCCTTGCCGCGGTTGTTGAAATAGACTTTTGCACCCGCAGGATACTTGGTTTCGCGGTTAAACGGCACAAAACCGTTCTTTTCCGCTTTCTCAACCATGTAAGCCACCGCTTCGCGTTCGGTTTTCGCGGTATTCAGAAACGCTTTGTAGCCCTCGCAGAAGGTATCCGCCGCCTGAATCTCCGCAGCGTCACAAACCTCCGCCGCGTTTTTACGGTCATAAAACAGCTTTTCCTTTAATAACTCCAGCTCGCTTTTTGCTTCAGACATCGTTATTAAGCTCCTTTTCATAAAGATTGTTGTAAATGTTGATTGCCTTTGTGACCTTGTATACATAATGATTGGTATCGCGCGAGGGGATAATTTCCAGCGTTTTACCGTCGGAAGAATACTGCGTGTCGCGAAGCCACGCATTCACCTGCCCGCGCCCCGCGTGATACGCGGCAACCGCCGTGCGGGTATCACCGCCGAATTCCGAAAGCAGCATGCTGTAAAACAGCGCGCCGTAGCGCACGGATACATCTGGCTCATACAGCGCGGTATCGGGCAGTTCCTCTCCCGTTTTGGTTTGCAGCCAGTGAAAGGTTTCGGGGGTAATCTGCGTCAGCCCCAACGCCCCCGCCGAGGAAACAGCGTTTGGGTCAAAACCGCTTTCGGTGTGAATTACGGCAAACAGCAGTGCGCGCGGTACGCCGTATTCGTCCGCATATTTATGGATTTCAAAAGTATATTTGCACGGATACACCGCTTTATACACTGTTTTGCCTGCAAAAAACACGGATATGCCAATCAGCAGTGCAAATGCGGTCACAAGCGCGGCGATTTTCAGCATCGCTTTGGTTTTTCGGTTCATAACGGAAATACCCTTTGCATTTCGGATTCTAAAGTATAGGGCGGATAATTGCGAATCACATCGTCGCAACGCGACACGTAAAAGGACTCGTCGTGCTGTGCGCGGATACGCAAAAGTGCGTCCGCCTCGGACAGACCGTCCCGCGCCGTGATGCGAGCAAGACGCACGGCTTCAGGGGCAATTACGCCGACCGTGCGGTCACAGAGCGCCGCCTCGCCGCTTTCAAACAGCGCTATGGCGTCTATCAATACGCATTGTACACCTGCCTTACGCTGTTCGTCAAGAATCGCACGGATTTTTTCCGTCACGGCAGGATGCACAATCGCGTTCAGCCGCGCCGTGCTGTCTCGGTCACGGAAAGCCGCCGCCGCGAGGGCGGGACGGTCAAGCTCTCCGTCCGCAGTTAAAATTTGACTGCCGAATGCGTCCTGTAATTTCGATAGAATCGGCGCGCCTTTATAATACAGGGATTTCGCAACCGCGTCCGCATCGATATGGTATGCGCCGCGGGTCGCGAGTGCGCGGCAAATGGTGCTTTTCCCCGCACCTGTCTGCCCTGTAATCCCGATGATTTCCATACATGCCGCCTCCTTTGCGGATTGTCTCTATGGGTGAGTAGTTGTTTTTGCATACTGTAGGGACAGCCCTTGTGGCTGTCCGTTTTCGGGCGCGCGATGCACGCCCCTACGGTTTACACAAAATTGTCATTCTGAGCGTCAGCGAAGAATCTCACACGGCACAAAGTCAATTTGTATCGCGGGTAGGGAACGACCTCTGTGTCGTTCCGCAGAGTTTCATCAGACTTCGGCGGGCGATTCGTGAATCGCCCCTACGCGGGGTTGCGTTCCGCCATTGGTTTGTGCGGTTTTTTGCGGGCGGATGAAGGCATCCGCCCCTACAAATTGTTCGTTGCCGTGGGGTGTTCGCGAAATCCAACCGTGCTCGGGCGATTCGTGAATCGCCCCTACGGTTGGTGTAATAAATGTCATTCTGAGCGAAGCGAAGAATCTCACATCGCACAAAGTAAATTTATTTTTCGGTAGGGCGAGGGGTATACGGTACATCCGTCATTCCTCCGCATATTTCCGTACAAGGTCTTTATAATGCCGACCCTTTTCCTCGAAATTCTTATAGACATTATAACTTGACGCGGCGGGGGAGAGCAAACACGCCTTGCCCGCTTCGGTATACTGATAGGCAAACCGTACCGCCTCGTCCAAATCAGCGGCGCAAAGCACGCGCCGGGGTGCATTCGCGGCTTCCAACGCACGGACGATGGCGTGTCCCGTTTCGGGTGTACCGATAATAGTCGAAATTTGACTATTCTTTAAAGCCCTGACAAATCCGCTGTAATCAAGACCCCTGTCCTTACCGCCGACAATCAGTGTGCCGACATTGCCGATTGCCGCAACCGCGCACAGCACTGCGTGCGGAATGGTCGCGATGCAATCATTATAAAAGGTAATCCCATTGAACGTGCCGACCTTTTCCATACGGTGTTCAATACCCTGAAAATCGCGGACTGCCGCTTCGCAGTCGCGGTCGGTTGCGCCGAAATATGCGGCGGCGGCGCGGGCAAACAGCATGTCCTGCCGATTGTGTACGCCCGCCAAATGCTCGTTTTCCACCGAAAACGGCAAAGCGTCGTTTTCCTGAATCCCAATTTTTTCAGACTGTATTTGTTCCGACTGCGGAAAATCCGAAAGCCCCTGCGTGGCGTTATAGATAAATACATCCTGCGGGCGCTGGTACAGCGCAATATGTGATTTTGCCGCCGTATAGCCCGCAAAACCGCCTTTGTAATGCTCCAAATGTTCTTCGTACAGATTGGTCAGCACCGCGACCTCGGGTGAAGCGTGGGTGAACTCGAGCTGGTGCGAGGACATTTCAATCACCGCAACCGTATCGGGCGTTAAGTCTGCGAGAGAGTCAAAAACAGGCACACCGATGTTGCCGATTAAACGGCAGTCCTTGCCTGCCGCTTTCAGCATTTGATAGGTGAGGGTAGAGGTGGTCGTTTTTCCTTTTGAGCCAGTGACGCCGACCTTTCGGCAATCCGCAAAGCGCAGGAACAAATCCACCTGACAGGTAATTTCCGTATGCGTGGGTGCGTCTACATTCTTAAACGAAATCCCGGGACTTTTGAGTACAACGTCAAAATCCCCGATACAATCCAAATAATTTTCACCGCAAATGCAGGTTACAAACGGGTCGTCTACGGAAACCGCATTTTTGTCTGCAACGGCAATCGGTTTTTCGGGAAAATACTTTCGAATATAACGGTAAGAGGACTGTCCCTCGCGCCCGAAGCCGACCAACAGCACCGTACGGTCACGCAGATATTCAGCAATCTTCGGATACATATGTGTACATCTCCTTTATCGCAGAAAAAAATTCGTCGGGCACATTGTTTTTCGGATTATATTCCGTTAACAGATTTTCCTCTGTCTCTGCCCCTGCAAGCTCCGCAAAATGCCGCAGTAATACGGGCAATGCGCGCCCCTCGTTTCGGAATTTCCGCACGGTCATTTTCAGCGCGAATACAATTTCCGAAACCGTACCGACACATTCAAAGGGTTTCACTTCGGAAAATCCGCACAAGCCGTCAAAATCCTCTGTCAGTTCTTTATCATTCAGCATATCCGCACCGAACAGCGCGCACAGACGGTCATAGTCCATAAACGGTGACAAAATTGAAAATACAAACAGGCATTTTGCGCATTTTGCGCACCAAATATTTTGTTTACTGCCACGGTTGCAGCTGCGGAAGGTTTCGTGGAACTGCGGCAAAGCCGCAAACTGCTTTGCAATCTGCAATTCCGAAAACGGGCGCAACAAACTGAAATAGCGGATTTCGGGCAGGAGATTGCGCTCGGCGTATTTTGCAAAATCGCACTCAAACGCATAGGATTTGGAGTACTGGTGATTTACCTCTGTGCCCGCGATATTTGATTCGTTGGCGCTGGATTCATTGGAAAGCACAATATCCCGCGCGCCGACTAAGTGGGCGCAATAGTAAGAAAGGAACGCGACGATTGCCGAAAACGGCGTGTGTCCGTTTAAAAAGCTTTGGCTGTTTAAGGATAGTAAGTTTTCATCTATCGTGCGGTAGGTCCGTAAAATCGAGGCTTCGGTATAGCCCGCCGCAAGCACGGTATCGGTGCGTGCGGGCTGGTCGTTCACGGTGAAAAACAGGTTTTTCGCGCCTTCTTCTTTTAAAAGCGCCGCTGTTACACAACTGTCTTTCCCGCCGCCCACAGGCAAAATATGCAGACCCGCGCTGTGAAATTCCGCCGTCGGGCTGGGTGTGGGATTCGGGTCGCAGACAATTTCCATAAAATCGGACTCGTCGGCGTCAATGCCGTTTCGGTAAAAAAACTCCGATAGCCCGCGGAAATACAGCCGTTTCCACCAGCGTTTATCCCAATCGGAAAGATAGCCGCACCGCACGATTACCGTCGGCGGACAGGCGGCTTTCCAGTAGCTCACCAGTTCCGTCATCCCCAGCGCGAATACAATCGCCTGCGCGGTTTCGGATTCGGGGTCGTTTAATACCGTCAGATTTTCCGTTTCGATTTCGGTGGACGGCGCAAATGTGCATAGCCCGTCAACAGAAAAATAAAAAGTCAGTTTTATCCGCGTGCCTGCGCGTTCAATCGCATACCGTTCATATGTAAAGGTCGGGTATGTTTTGCGAAGCTCTGAAAAGGTCTTTTGCGGCATAAGTCCGCCTCCTGCGATACAGAATAGAAAAATATGGGAATGATACTATATTATACGTTTTCTGCGGCAAAAAAGCAAGAAAAACGGAGAACGGCAGAAATTAAATCCGAAGCGGCGTGCGGGAATTTCTTTTCGACAGGGCAGGATTGCGGAATAGTTGTCATTCTGGGCGTTAGCGAAGAATCTTACACGGCACAGCGTGAATTTGATTTTCGAGTAGGGACGATATAATCAATAAACCTTTTCCAGCTCCCTCTTTGAGGGAGCTGTCATACCGCAGGTATGACTGAGGGAGTTACTCCTTGTCCGTCCGTAAGGTTTTATCAAACTTCGGCGGGCGCTGGGTGCATATCCCTACATGATTTTTGCGCAACTGTTGGCATTGCGCAAAATCCAACTTTGCACGGGCGGGCACGGAGACCCGCCCCTACGAATTGTGTATCACCTGTTTGTATGTGCAGATTTGAAAAACTGGGCGGGCGCGCAATGCACGCCCCTACGGTTTGTATATTTTCGCCGCATCCACACAAAAACGCACCGATACTGCTCGGTGCGTTTCAACAATCTATTTATGATATTTTCCGCCGCTTTCGATTTGAAACGCGCGGTAAATCTGCTCCAACAGCATCACGCGGGCAAGCTGATGCGGAAAGGTCATTTCGGACATGGAGAAGCGAAAATCCGCCTGTTTTTTCAATGCTTCCTGCAAACCGAAGGAACTGCCGAGCAGAAACACGACGTTGCTCACACCGTTCACGGGAAGAAAAGACAATTTTTGACTAAACGCCTCGCTCGGCATTTGTTTCCCCTCAATGCACATCGCAAACACATAAGCATTCGCGGGGATTTTAGAGGTAATATGTGCCGCTTCCGTGTCCAGCGCACGGGCAATTTCGTTTGCTGAGGGGCGCTCGGACAGCCGTTCGGGCGTAAGCTCCACAATTTGCAGTCGGCAAAATGCGGACAGCCGTTTTTCGTACTCTGCGCACAGCTCGCGCATACTGCGTTCTTTCAACTTGCCGAGTGCAATCACCGTTACCGCAATCACAGCTGCACCGCCTTTTCGTCCCAGACGGGCTTCGCCACTTGCAGGGTATAATCCGCATTCTCTTCTGCGCCTGTCGCCGCAAGCTCCGAGGCAGTCACGCGGTAGGCGAGGGCAGGCACATTGTTCTGCTCGCTCAAATGCCCCAAAAACACGTGCTTCGTACCGCTTTGCACAAGCGAACAAACGGTTTCGGCACAAGCCTCATTGGAAAGATGCCCGCGTTTTCCCAAAATGCGCATTTTCAGCGTATAGGGGTACTGCGGATTGTTCTCAAGCATCCGCACATCGTGGTTGGATTCAATCAATACCGTTTCACAGCCTGTAATCGCCGTGCGCACCGTATCGGTCATTGTACCTAAATCGGTGGCGATAGCCACACGCTCTCCGCTTTCGGCGCCGATGACATAGCCGCAGCTTTCCCGCGCGTCGTGCGAGGTGGAAAACGACTGTACAAACAGCGAACCGACATCCGTCCCCGACGGATTCAGCGTGAACGCGTCGAACTTGCCGTTCAAAACCCCCATATCATCAAGCGCTTCCAGCGTGCCGTTCGCCGCATAAACGCGCGTCTGATATTTCGAGGCAAACACGCGCAGACCGCTGACATGATCAGTATGCTCATGCGTGACAAACACCGCGCGGATACTGTCGGGCGCAACGCCGATATTGTGGAGCGCAATCTCCGTTTGGCGGCAGCTGCGTCCCGCATCGATAAGAATGCCGCCGTCGGGTGCGCCGACATAAATGCAGTTGCCTTTGCTGGATGAAAACAGGGGACAAAAGGTAGTCATAAATCATCTATTCTCCAAAAGGTGTGTTGTGGGGGGTGAGATTTTGCCGGAACGGATTTGTCATTCTGCGCCGTCAGGCGAAGAATCTCACGCGGCACAGGGTAAAGTCTGCAAGGAACAAACTCTGCTCGGACGGACGGGGACGTCCGTCCCTACGCGGGTCGTCGGGGTGCGGGTCTCCGGTGGAGACCTTTGAATACAAAGTATTCAA
>UQFM01000003.1 GCA_900540295.1 uncultured Oscillospiraceae bacterium | reverse complement strand
CGCTTGACCACATCGAAATTCATTAGCGGCTCGCCACCGAAGAAATCGACCTCTAAATTTTTACGGTTACCTGAATTTTCTACCAAAAAGTCCAGTGCGCGTTTGCCTGTTTCAAAGGACATCAGCGCCCGCTCGCCGTGGTATTTGCCCTGTGCGGCAAAGCAGTAAGCACAATTCAGATTGCAGGTGTGCGCCACATGCAGACAAAGCGCCTTTAACTCCGTATGACGGTTTTTGAAATCAAACGCCCGGTCGGCATACACATCCTCGGTAAACAATTTTCCCTCTGCCTTTAAATTTGCGATATCCCCGAGCATTTCGTCCAAATCTGCGGCAGTCACATCGGGGCGGTCGCCGTATTTTTCCAAAAGCAGTGCCTGAATTTCTTCGGGCGTATGGTCTTGATACAGCCCGATTGCGTCATAGGCGACCTCGTCCACCGCATGCACCGACCCGCTGAACACATCCAGTGCAATGTTATAGCCGTTTAACTGATAAAGATGTACCATAAATCACCTCAAAAAGAAAAGCCGTTATCTTAGATAAGAAAACGGCTTTTTCTGCATAATAAACTGCTTATTTCTGCTCCATGCATTTTTCGCACTGCTGATTTGCCACGCCGCAGGAAGTTTTGCAGGCGCTCTGGCAGGAAGTCTGGCATTCGCCGCAGCCGCCGTTTTTCACGCTTTCTTTCAAATCACGGGTTTTCACAGTTTGAATTCTTTTCATATTCTGTAACTCCTTCAAGGTTAATGTTCACAAAGCATGATACCACACGCCGCGGAATTTGTCAATCGAAAACGGCGATATACGGCAAGTTTCGTCCGCTCGTACGCACAAACAGCCCGTGCCTACGGGCATTCTCAATTTCTTCGGCAATTTCTGCGGTAATCACTTCACCGGGCACAACCGAAGGTATCCCCGGCGGATAGCAAAGCACCGTTTCCGCGCTGATTTTTCCGACGCTTTCCGACAGTCTGCACTGCCGTGTTCCCCGCCCCTCCGCATCGGCAGGTATGCAGTGCATTTCAGGCAGAATCGGCGTTTGGAATACAGGACTTTTTTCCGCCGTTTCGGCAGTACCGTCTATTGCGGCAAGTGCTTCCCAAAGCCGCCGAAAGCCCGCATCCGTATCGCACACAGAGGTCATAAGCAATGCATAGGAACGCGCCGCCATCTCCCCTTCTATGGCATACTTTGTTCGGAGTTCCCGCAAAAGCGATGCGCCGTCCAAAACTGTGCGCACGGTTACAATCGGCAGTTTACCGCCGTCGAAGGCAAAAAAGGCCGGATGGTTTTCGAGCGTATCTTTTCCCTTGCAAAGCACAGACAGGTTTTCAAGCGTTCGGCATTTTTCAGAAAACTGCACCAGACGGTTTTCGTAATCGGCAAAGGCAGATTCGGCATGCGTCTCCAGAAACCGTACACACTCCGCCGCAGACGCCAGCAAAACATAAGACGGACTCGACGACTCAAACACCGAAAGCTTTTGCGCAAATACCGCAGGGGAAATGCGCGTCCCGCAAAGGTGCGCCGCCGCGGTCTGCGTAAGCGCGGGCAGTGTTTTATGCAAGGAGTGAATGACAATATCCGCACCCGCATAGACAGCGGACAGATTTTTTTGCTTTGTAAACGCCAAATGCGCGCCGTGCGCCTCATCCACCAAAACAGGAATGTTGTATTGATGTGCAATCCGCACAATCTCCGCAACATCACTGATGACGCCGTCATAGGTCGGCGAGGTCAGCACCAGCAGACGCACATCCGTATGCACCGACAATGCCGCCTGCACGCTTTCGGGCGTGATGCTTCCCGAAATACCCGTCCGAGCATCGGTCGGCGGCTGTATGTATGCAGGACGAAGTCCCAGCAGCTCCACCGCGTTATAAACCGAACGGTGACAGTTGCGTGCCGTTAAAATTTTGTCCCCGCGGCGCACTGCGGCGGCAATTCCCGCCAAAATACCGCAGGTGGAGCCGTTTACCAAAACAAAGCTGTGCTGTGCACCGAAAATCTTTGCAAGGCGTATATGTAAATCCCGCAAAACGCCGTCGGGCGCATGCAGGTCGTCAAAGCCGTCGATTTCGGTAATATCCGCCGAATAGGGCAAGGCTTCGGAAAGCATTTGCACATTCCGCTTATGCCCCGGCATATGAAACGGATAAACGCCGCGCTCGGCATATTCGGTCAACTGCCGCAGTAAGTCCTGCCTGTACATAATAGCTCTCCTTTCCGAAACTGTTTCGGCGTAACGCCCTTGTACCGTTTAAAGGTTTTTACAAAATAGCTTAAATCGTTAAACCCGCAGGTCAGCGCAATTTCCGTCACGGATTCGTCGCTGTACAAAAGCTGTGTACAGGCGCATTCCACGCGGTAATAATTGAGGTAATCAATCGGCGTGCGCCCTGTAAGCGCCGCAAAAAAGCGGCAAAAATATTTCGGCGACATCTCCGCCGCCGCGGAAAGCTGTTCCAGCGTCAGCGCTGTACCGTACTGCTCACGAATCAGGCGCAGTGCGTTTTTCAGCTGGCGAATCCGCCGATTGCCGCGTACCGCGCGCGCATCCGTTTCGGTATACCGATGATTTTGCAAAAGCAAGCCGAGCAGTTCAAAAATCAGTCCCTGTGTTAAGAATTCCACTCCGACCGACGGACTGCCCAGCGTATCAAACAAGCGGTGAATCAGCTTGGCTTCCGCACTGTCGGCAGAAAACGTATTTTGCAGTGTCACGCGGTGATTCAGAATATCTTCCGTCTGCCGCGTGCCGACGGCGCTGTTTTGCAAAAAGGCGGTTAAATCAAAATCAATACATTCATACACGCAGTCCGCGGGCGTACCGCCGTGCAGAACGCCGTCCTGAATCAGTACGACGTCCCCTGCATGCAGATTTAAAGTCTCTTCGTTCAAAGACAGTATGAAAATCCCTGATGTCACGCGGAGCAGTTCATAATCCATATGCCAGTGAAACGGCATTTGATAGCGCGGGTGCGACCCGTCCACATGATGAAATTCAATCGGGAAATGGAAACTGCCGCGCGTTCTTTGTTCCTGACAGTCAGCGTAGCGCATAGGCACCTCAAAAAGTGAATATTATTATACTTTATTGATATTATACAACAAGTATTTATTAAAAAACAACAGTATAATGAAAAAAACAAAACTTTTTTTATTTTGAATGACAAGGAGCTGTACAATATGCAAAAACAAAGACTCATCGGCGATTACCCCGTTATCGGCATTCGTCCGACGATTGACGGCAGACGCGGTCCTTTGAAGGTGCGCGAATCCTTAGAAGAGCAGACTATGAATATGGCGAAGTCCGCCGCAAAGCTGTTTGAGGAAAATCTGCGCTACACAAACGGCGAGCCTGTAAAGGTTGTGATTGCCGACACCACCATTGGCAGAGTGGCGGAAGCCGCCGCGTGCGAAAATAAATTCCGCAAGGCGGGCGTGGCAATCACCTTAACCGTTACGCCCTGCTGGTGCTACGGTTCCGAAACCATGGATATGGATAAAAATACCATCAAGGGCGTTTGGGGCTTTAACGGCACGGAGCGCCCGGGCGCGGTGTATCTCGCCTCGGTACTCGCGTCACACGCGCAAAAGGGGTTGCCCGCATTCGGCATTTACGGCAAGGATGTGCAGGATATGGACGCAACCGAAATCCCCGACGATGTGCGCGAAAAGCTACTGCGCTTCGGCAGAGCGGCGGTTGCGGCGGCGACGATGCGCGGAAAATCCTATTTGCAAATCGGTTCTATCTGTATGGGCATTGCGGGTTCGATTATCAATCCTGATTTCTTTGAGGAATACCTCGGTATGCGCGTGGAATCCGTGGACGAGGTGGAAATTATCCGCCGTATGACTGAGGGCATTTACGATGAAGCCGAATTCCGAAAAGCGCTCGCGTGGACAAAAGAAAACTGCAAAGAGGGCTTTGACAAAAATCCAGACTGGTTCAAAAAATCCGATGCTGAAAAGGAAGAGGCATGGGAATTTGTTGTCAAAATGATGTGCATTATCAAAGATTTGTACGGCGGCAATCCGAATCTGCCCGAGGGCTGCAAAGAGGAATCCGTCGGGCATAACGCCATTTGCGGCGGCTTCCAGGGTCAGCGGCAGTGGACGGATTTCTATCCGAACTGCGACTATCCCGAAGCACTTTTAAACTCCTCGTTTGATTGGGAGGGCGCGCGGGAAACCTATGTGCTCGCCACCGAAAACGATACCCTCAACGGTGTTTCCATGCTGTTCGGCAAGCTCCTTACAAATACGGCACAGATGTTTTCGGATGTCCGCACCTATTGGAGTCCCGAAGCCGTCAAAAAGGCAACAGGCTATGAATTGGAAGGCGCGGCGAAAGAAGCGGGCGGCTTTATTCACTTAATCAACTCCGGTGCTTCGGCGCTGGATTTCTGCGGTGAGGTAAAGGATGCACAGGGCAACGGCGTTGTGAAGCCGTTCTGGGAAATGACCGAAGCCGACCAAAAGGCATGCTTGAACGCGACTACCTGGAACGCGGCGGATATGGGCTATTTCCGCGGCGGCGGATTCTCTTCGCGCTTTGTGACGCGCAGTGATATGCCCGCCACGATGTGCCGTTTGAATATCGTCAAGGGTTTGGGACCTGTGATGCAGATTGTCGAGGGCTACACCGTGGCACTGCCTGAAGAAGTTTCTGACAAGCTGTGGAAGCGCACCGACTACACCTGGCCGTGCACCTGGTTTGCGCCGCGCGTGACAGGCGAGGGCGCGTTCAAAACCGCGTATGACGTGATGAATAACTGGGGTGCAAACCACGGCGCAATCAGCTACGGACATATCGGCGCAGACCTGATTACGCTTTGCTCGATTCTGCGCATTCCCGTATGTATGCACAATGTACCCGAGGAAAAGATTTTCCGTCCCGCGGTCTGGAACGCGTTCGGTATGGATAAGGAAGCGCAGGATTTCCGCGCCTGCAAGAACTTCGGGCCGATGTACAAATGAGTGCTATGATGAAACAAACCAAAAATTTATTGGCTTTCGACTTCGGCGCGTCCTCGGGGCGCGCCGTGCTGGGACGCTTTGACGGCAAAAAACTGACGCTCGAAGAATTGCACCGTTTTTCCAACGACCCCGTGAAGCTCGGCGACACCTTGTATTGGGACGTCCTACGGCTGTTTCATGAAATTAAGCAGTCACTTTTAAAGGCAAAAGCCGTTTGCACTCCCGACAGCATCGGAATAGACACATGGGGCGTGGATTTCGGGCTGTTGGACACGGACGAACACCTGCTTGAAAATCCCGTGCATTACCGAGACGCACGCACGGCGGGCATATTTAACCGTGCCTTTTCCCGCCTATCCAAAGAAGAGCTGTACCGCATCACGGGCAATCAGCTTATGGAAATCAATACGGTTTTTCAGCTTGCGGCACTCCGTGAAACGCGTCCCGCGCTGTTGGAACAGGCAAAAAACCTGTTATTTATGCCCGATTTATTTGCCTTTATGCTGACAGGTGAAAAGCATACGGAATACTCCATTGCTTCCACTTCTCAGCTGTTGGATGCACAGACCCGCACCTGGTCGCCCACGGTTTTGGAAAGCTTCGGGATTCCGCGCACACTGTTCCCCGAAATCGTGCCGACGGCGACGCCAATCGGCCCCCTGCGCGCCGATTTGTGCGAGGAATTGGGGATTCCCGCTTCGCGCGTGATTGCCGTGGCAGGGCACGATACCCAGTGCGCACAGGCAAGCGTCCCCGCAAGCGAAAAGGATTTTCTGTTTTTAAGCTGCGGCACTTGGTCATTGCTCGGCACGGAATTGGACGCCCCGCTTATCAATGCGCAAACCGCCGCCTGCAACATTACCAACGAGGGCGGTTACGGCGGCAAAGCCTCGTTCTTAAAAAACATCATCGGTCTGTGGCTCATACAGGAAACGCGCCGTCAGTGGCAGAAAGAGGGCGATTCGCTTTCCTTTGCCGAAATGGAAAAGCTTGCGCTTGCCGCACCCGCATTCCAAAGCTTTATTGACCCCGACGATGCACTGTTTGTGCCTGCGGGCAATATTCCGAAACGGATTCAGGAATACTGTCGCAAAACCGCGCAAAAAGCGCCCGAAACCAAAGGGGAAATTCTGCGCTGTATTTACGACAGCCTTGCCATGAAATACCGCTACGCCATTGCGCAAATTGAGCAGTGTACAGAAAAGCAGTACAGCACCCTGCACATTGTCGGCGGCGGTGTAAAGGATACGCTTCTGTGCCGTCTTACGGCGGACGTCTGCGGTAAGACCGTGGTTGCAGGTCCTGTGGAAGCGACTGTATACGGGAATTTGGTGTTACAGCTATTGGCAACGGGCGAAATTGATACGCTCGAAGAGGCGCGCGAAATCGTGCGGCATTCGGACAACGTACAAACCTATCTGCCGAATGTGCAAACGGATACGGAAGCGGCGTACAAAACATTTTTAGAGGTGACAAATTTATGCTGAAAGGGATTCCGAAAATTTTACCGCCCGAACTGCTGAAAACACTTTGCGAAATGGGACACGGCGATACCTTGGTGATTGCCGACGGAAATTTCCCAGCCGCATCCATGGGAAAGGATGCGAAAGTCATCCGTATGGACGGACACGGCGTACCCGAAATCTTGGATGCGGTTCTCCGACTGTTTCCGCTGGATACATACGTGGAAAAGCCTGTTTCCCTGATGGCGGTTGTCCCCGGCGATACGGTGGAAACCCCGATTTGGGATACCTATTTTGCGCTTCTGCAAACACATGACGCACGCGGTGCGCAGACTGTAAATTATACGGAACGGTTCGATTTTTACGAACGGGCAAAACAAGCCTATGCGATTATTGCCACGGGTGAACAGGCGCTGTATGCAAATGTGCTTTTGCAAAAAGGCGTTGTAACAGATTAAGAAAAGGAAGAAAAATATATGCAATACATGGAAACACGCGAAATCATGTGTGATATTTGCCACAAAATGTGGCAGCTCGGCTGGGTAGCGGCAAACGACGGCAATCTGTCCGTCAAACTGCCCGACGGCAATTTTTTGGCAACCCCCACGGGCATCAGCAAAAGCTTTATCACACCCGAAAAGTTAGTGATTATTGACAAAGACGCCAATGTGCTGGAGGCGGAAAACGGCTACCGCCCGTCCTCTGAAATTAAAATGCACCTGCGCTGTTATAAGGAGCGTGACGACGTCGGCGCGGTACTGCACGCGCATCCGCCGACTGCCACGGGCTACGCCGTTGCGCACGTACCGCTCGACCGCTACACGATGATTGAAACCGTTGCCGCCATCGGCTCGATTCCCGTCACACCCTACGGCACGCCGTCCACCTATGAAGTACCCGATGCGATTGCACCGTATTTGCAGGAACACGATGTGCTTCTGCTCGCCAACCACGGCGCGCTCACCGTCGGTTCGGACGCAATCACCGCATATTACCGTATGGAGACCTTAGAGCTGTTCGCCAAAATCAGCTTGACGGCGCATCTTTTGGGCGGTGAAAAGGAAATTTCCGAAGAAAACATTCAAAAGCTGATTGATTTGCGGAAATACTACGGCATTACGGGCAAGCACCCGGGCTATAAGCACTACCGCGAGGATTGAGTATGGGGGAAAAACCGAAAGTACCGCTCGACTGCCTGTTTCAGGGATGCTACAATCCCGCGTTTGAGGCGGAAATCCAAAAATGCAAGGATAAATGCTGGAAATACAATCAGCTGTCGCCCAATGACCGCACAGGACAGCAGGCGATTCTCGAAGAACTGATTGGAAAAATGGGCAAAGAGGCTGTTTTCACCCCGCCGTTTTGGTGTGATTACGGCTACAACATAACGGTTGGAGATTATTTTTATGCCAACCATAATTTGGTGATTCAGGACGGTGCAAAGGTCACGTTCGGCGACAATGTGTTCATCGGTCCGAACTGTTGCTTCACCACCGCCGAACATCCCACCGACCCCAAACAGCGCAAAGCAGGCTTGGAAATCGCAAAACCCGTTACCGTCGGCAGCAATGTTTGGATTGGCGCAGGCTCGTCTGTACTCGCGGGCGTAACCGTCGGCGACAACACCGTAATCGGCGCAGGGAGCGTGGTTACAAAATCCATTCCCGCAAATGTCGTAGCCGTCGGCGTGCCCTGCCGCGTCCTGCGGGAGATTACCGAAGCGGACAAAACCCGTTACCCGATATATATGGGCGATTACACGGACGAAGAATAAACCGCATTCCAACGAATAAAATACATAACCCCACACGCCGACAAAAACCTCGGCGTGTGGGGTTTGTTTGGTGCATTTAAAAAGATAATGCACAAACCGTAGGGGAGATGGGGATGCCTTCATCTGCCTGAGCAAGGGTGAATTTTGCGAAAAACGAATGACGAGGCATAATCTCGTAGGGGCGATTCACGAATCGCCCGAGCAAGGTGGGATTTTTTTGCAGACCTGCTCTGTGCCGTGGGAGATTCTTCGCTTCGCTCAGAATGACATAACGGCGTGGGTTATACGTTCTTATGTATTTACCCCACCCTAAAAAGCACCCCGAACTTTGCTTTGGCAAAATTCGGGGTGAACTGTCTATGGAAATATAACTTACACTATACCCTGCGACATCATTGCATCCGCAACCTTTAAGAAGCCTGCGATATTTGCGCCGACAACGAAGTTGTCCTCGCTGTGATAGTCCTTTGCCGCCGTAGACATATGGAAATAAATGCTTTCCATAATATCTTTCAGCTTTTCATCCACCTGGTCAAAGGTCCAAATGATGCGCGCGCTGTTCTGGCTCATCTCAAGTGCGGAGGTTGCTACGCCGCCCGCGTTTGCCGCTTTGCCGGGAGCAAACAGCACGTTATTCGCAAGGAAGTAGTTAGTCGCTTCGATGGTAGCAGGCATGTTCGCGCCTTCCGCCACAGCAATACAGCCGTTCTGCACAAGTGTTTTTGCCGCGTCCAAATCCAATTCGTTCTGCGTTGCGCAAGGCAGCGCCACGGTGCAGGGCACTTCCCAAACCTTTTTGCCTGCAATGAATTTTGCAGTCGGCTTGTATTCGGCATATTTGCTGATTCTGGCGCGTTCCTGTTCTTTTACCTTTTTCAGAATTTCAAGGTCAATGCCCTCTGCGTCATATACATACCCCGAGGAGTCGCTCGCGGTAACGACCTTTGCACCGAGCTTCTGCGCTTTTTCAATCGCGTAGATTGCCACGTTGCCCGAACCCGAAACCACTACGGTTTTCCCTTCTAAGGAATTGCCGTGATTTTTCAGCATTTCTTCGGTCAGATAGACGAGACCGTAGCCTGTAGCTTCGGTTCTTGCAAGCGAACCGCCGTAAGAAAGCCCTTTGCCTGTCAAAACGCCCTCGTGACGGCCCGTAATCTTTTTGTACTGCCCGAACAGATAGCCGATTTCTCTGCCGCCGACGCCGATGTCGCCCGCCGGCACGTCGGAGTTCGGACCGATAACCTTGTAAAGCTCCGTCATAAAGCCCTGGCAGAAACGCATAATTTCATTGTCGCTCTTGCCTTTGGGGTCAAAGTCCGCGCCGCCTTTGCCGCCGCCGATGGGAAGCCCTGTCAGGGAGTTTTTAAAAATCTGCTCAAAGCCCAAGAATTTAATGATGCTCATATTCACGGACGGGTGGAAACGAAGCCCCCCTTTATAAGGACCGATTGCACTGTTGAACTGTACGCGGTAGCCGCGGTTCACATGCACCGCACCGTTGTCATCTACCCACGGCACACGGAACACCGTCGCCTTTTCAGGCGCGACCAAACGCTCTAACAGCGCGGCCTTTTGATACTGCGGGTTGCTTTCCACTGCGGGCGCAATGGAATTGAGCACTTCTGTAAGCGCCTGACAGAATTCGGGCTGATAGTCATACCGTGTGGTGGTACGCTCTAAAACTTCACTGACATAACTCATAATATTCTCCCTTTCACGGCGTACTGCAATGTAAAAATTACGCCGAATAATTTACTGCTCTGCTATTTTACAGCACGAAAGTGAAAAATGCAAGAACGGCATGTTAAAATTTCATTTTTCTCAAAAAAATATTTTTGTATAAAATGACAAAAAGCATATAGAGTCAACGGTTTTCCAAAGAATCGAGCAGTCGAAAAACGGTGAATTTCGGTTCACCCGCGGAGACAACTTGCAAATTCGGACAAGCTAAAAACACAGAAACATGTAAAAAATAAAAAAAGAGAAAAGACCGGTTGCGGTACCGGTCTTTTCCCTAATTGAGGGGTTGCTTGAGGAGGGGGTATAAATACTCGGTTGAGAGGTTGCGGTACCTCTCTGTTGAGTACATCTATACTATAACCGCCAAATATGAACATTTTATGAACAAATCGCAAAAAAATGATAATTATTTCGTATTTTCTGCAAAAAAGCAGATTTTTTTGGCAAATGACAAACAAATGTTTGCATTTTTAGAACATTTGTGCTATGATATAGAAAACAGTTGCAGGGTAACGCGATCTTACCTGAAAACGCTGTTTTCTTACAACAGACCGAAACATCCATTCTGATTTTCGGAGGTATTTTATGAAATCTATCAACAGAACCCAGAAAAAAATTTATGAGTACTTAATGGAACGCAGTCAAAGCGGCGTTCCGCCCACGGTGCGTGAAATCGGCGCCGCAGTCGGGCTGAAATCCACATCTTCCGTGCAATCCAATCTGGACGCACTGGAACAGGCGGGCTACATTGAACGCGACCCGATGCACAAGCGCTCCATCCGTGTGACGGGCGAAGCCGAAAACGTCACCACAGTGCCCCTGCTTGGTACGGTCACGGCGGGCGTGCCTATTTTGGCGGTAGAGCAGATTGAAAGTTATTTGCCCTACAACGGGCATGTCTCGCGGGATAAGCCGCTGTTTGCCCTGCATGTGCGCGGGGACAGTATGATACAGGCGGGTATTTTAAGCGGCGATATTGTCATTGTAGAAAAAACACCCGTGGCGGAAAACGGCGAAATCGTCGTTGCCATGATTGAAGATGAAGCGACAGTCAAACGGTTTTATAAGGAAAAAGGGCATTTCCGTTTACAGCCTGAAAACGATGCTTACGAACCGATTATTGTCAACGAGGTGATTATCCTCGGCAAAGTGGTCGCTTTAATGCGGTATTATTAAGTCTTAAAAAGCGCGGCGGGCAAGTTTTTCTTGCCCGCCTATATTTGCCCTCAATCTCGTTGTCATTTGCAAAATAACTTTGATAAATGACAAAAATATTGTAGCATATTACATTGCAAAAACGCCGTATTTTGTCTAAACGCAATAGAAGCGCGTTTGAACGCAGTACTGTTTTTCAGAAAAAAGTACTGCGTTGCATGTCAGCATACAAGCAGTGATTTTCAACACACATCATTATCGGCAAAATCTCTTCTCTGCCAATACCCTGTGTTCAAAAACCCCGCTGTGAATATGCAAGATAATCACAGTCGGATATATTTAAAACTCTTTAAAAATCTTTTTTGGCAATATTAGATTCCCCCGCTCACTGATTTCCCGAATTTCAAGGCACTGATTTCCATAACGGACGAGTATGTGTAAAACCGTCCCATCTGTATCTGCAAACGGAAAAAGCCATCCTGTGCCGTCATACACAATCGGAAATACGCAAACACTGTATCCCGCGCTTGTTGCTTCAACATATCCGTTGTTCTGCGTAAGATATTTTTCTGCATATTCCTTTTTCAAATTATCTTTCTGCTCTGTGTACACAGTCTTAGCACGGTCTTCATCCGAACAGGTATACAAGACCTGTTCAATACGGCTTTCAGGCATTGACAAGCCTTGAAAATCCAATGTGCAAACAGAGCCGTCTTTATAGATAATCTGCTTTGTATTATATGTTTCTGCATTCGGATTCAAATTCTTTACAGGATTAGCATCTATATCAGATGCATATTTTTCAAAATAAGTTTGTATATCCGATTGGGCAATATCGGCAGAAAGATATATTGCCTCCGTTTCCCCGTAAGGCGGTCGAAACAAAACACATGTACCAATCACCAAATACAGAATACATATACCTGTCAGCACCCCAAAAACCGCTGCACTTTTTTTCTGCTTTCTTTTGGCTGTAATCACTGTTATTGCAACGAAGATTACACTTAAAATACCGACGGCGAAGCCTAACCCAGTTGAAAAAATTTTCAACATATATACAACCTCCTCAAATTATCTTTCCCCCTTTCTCCCACATAGGGCGGTGCATGGTTTATGGATACATTTTTATAATTTAGAGGGGCGGCAACACTTTTTGTTATCGTCCCTCTAAATAGCGATAATAATACTTGATGCTGTTATCAATAGCAGAATAAAACAATATTCATATTTCTGTTGACTTTCCCCTATTAGAATTTTGTTTTTAGCATTCTTTGATATATAAAACATCTGATAATCTGCTGGTATACTTACATTTATTCAAATCACAAGCAATCACTTCATCATTGGAAATGTTTTCAATAGTTACTGAATAAAATCCTCCGGGTTTATTAAATCCTAATCCCAAAAGCAAATTATTTTGTTTCAATCTCACATCACATCTTTTCCCTACAAGGTAATTGCCAATATCCTTAATGGATTCTTTGCTTGGAATAGGTGGTAGCTTCATTTGCTTTTTCTTATCAACAAAATCAGAAATGGTGCTAACAGAATATCCGTCTATAAATCCCAGCTTACCCTTGTCATTCATAATAATTAAATATGACTTCTGAATTGATACAAGAGCAACGCAGTGCAAACCGTTAAACTCTCGGTCTTTCAAAAAAATCCGCACCCATTTTCCAACATAAGATTCATAAGACGATATTTCCCTTTGTACGCTACAATCTTCTGCTGTTGCAGTTTTATCTCGCATAAGATAGTCTAAATCAACATCTAATATTTCGCAAAGTATCAATAACTTTTCCGTTTCGGGGTATCCTAAACCTGTTTCCCATTTTGAAACGGACTGTCTTGTTACATTGCACTTTTCAGCCAACTCTTCCTGCGACAATCCCTTTGATTTTCGCAAACTCTGTAATTTATCAGCAAACACCATTTGTATGCCCTCCTTATTTTTGATGGTTTTATTTTAACCTATACTCTTTATTATACCACCAATTTTGTCGTGCTTTTTCGCAACTTGAAGTTGCGATACCACTTTTACTCTATGTAATGCTTTTCTATACAGAAAATATTTAATCTCTTACGGGGTTAATTCTTCGTATCTTACTATGGAGAGGTCTATTTATGTACGTCAATTCAATCTTTCAAAAAAGAAATGCCATATATTTTGAGTGAATGAAAGAATGAGAGGGATTCCGTAGCAGTCGGCATTCGTGGGAATGTGTATAACTGGCTGTCTTATGGAATTGTGGGTAACTCTGTTTGCAGGATGTGGGAAAGCTGCACTCTAGCTTTTCCATATGCTGTGAACAGAGTTATCCATGATTCCATAGCCTGTTATGCACATTTCCACAATGCTTGTCTTTTGGTCTTTTGTTTCTTTTGTTCGGAATAGTGTGGTGCTGGCGGTCTATCTCTTGTTTTCGGTTACTTGCTTCTTTACCATATATGAGCATTAAACTACGGAATATTTTATCCTTACCATTCAAAGTAAAGGTCTGTTTCTTTATGGATGGTTCTTCCACTAAAAACAACTGTTTTTGCGTGTTCATATCTTTTATTTCAAATACATCATCCGTTCTTATAATTCTAGAAGAATGATAGTCTCTTTCTATCCCTACTTCTCCAAAGTTCGTATAATCGTATTCATAAAATATCTCGTTTCCGTATAGGACATCCTTGACGCGATTGTATTCGTCATAATTCTTATAAATACACTGCGCATTTCCAAACACAATAGAGGACGCTAATCCACTATCTGTATAGCTGTAATCAGCAAATAAATTATCCCCTACATAAGAAGTCTCAACATTATTTCTCGCATCATAATCAAAGCGATATGTTGTGTTTTCAGAAGATATTTGATTTAAGTGTCCATGCTCATACGAATAAACCGATGCAATATTGGAATCTGATGCAAACAGTGCTTCATCAGACAGTATACCTATACTTTGATCTGTATTTACAGAAAAATCCGCTTCCGTAACTAATGACGCTCCGAAAATGCAAAAAATATTTAAACAAACAATCACAATTAGACAAACTGAAATTATTTTTTTCATATGTAAACTCCCTGTCAAACTCCATCAACCGATATAAAAACCACTCCCGCATATGCGTTTTAATACATTGAACTCACCCCCTTAGCATAACAATTCCTTCAATATTGTAATGATTTGTCACCATTATTATATATATAAAAATGTGCTACGTCAACAAATTTTTTGCATAACAGCATTATTTTTGTGTTTATATTGACGTTTTTTGTTTTTTATGTAAAATAATAAATCTGTAATTCGGGCACATAAAGCCCCCCTTATATTTTGCTGAAGCAAAATATAAGGGGGGCGATTAATCAGCTCATTCCGCCGACATCATTTTAATGTAGCGCTTAAAGAATTTCAGCGCGTCGCCCATACAGGCAATCGGAATCCGTTCATCTGTGCCGTGCGTGGTCAGGAGCAATTTCGTATCCATCACAAACGGCGCGAAACGGTAAATACAGTCGCATACTTCTTCGTAATGATATGCATCCGTGCCGCCCATCACAAGGTACGGCGCGACAATCATATCGCGGTCGGTACGGTTGCAAAGCGATTCGAGAATCTTGAAAGAACGGCTGTCGGTCGGAGATACCTTGGAAGCCTCTTTGCCTTTTAAGTATTCGACCTCGATATTTTTATTGCGGGACACCTTGCGGATATGCGCTTCCACATCCCGGATTGTCACGCCCGGCATCATACGGAAATTCACGGTGACGGACGCTTTCTGCGGCAGTACGTTTGCCGCAGGGCTACCCTCCGCCATTGTAACTGCCGTTGTGGTGCGAATCAGAGACGCGGCGGGCGGGATTTTCTTCATCACAGCGGTAATCAGCGGCTTTAACAGCCACAGGTTACACGCCACAATTCGTGCGGGGTAGCTTGTATTCTTCCCGATTTTCGTAAACAAATCGTAGACAAATGCGGGCATCGTCGCTTTAAACTGATGACCCTCAATATCCTTTATCACGTTCGCCATCGCGCCGAGTGCGGTGTGTTCGGGCGGCTGTGAGGAATGCCCGCCTTTGGCGGAAAGCGAAACGCGGTAATCGGCATAGCCCTTTTCGGCAATGCCCACACCCGCAAGCTTTTTGTTGAGGATACTGCCGACCTTTAAATCCAGCACCGCGCCGCCCTCGTCAATCACGCTGTCGAGATGCACACCGCGTGCTTTTAAGGTATCGGCAATCGCGCCCGCGCCCGAGGTTTTGGCGGCGACGATTTCTTCGTCGTGCCCGAAGCAAAGGTAGACCGTGCGCTCGGGCCAAAATCCCTCAGAAAGCAAGGTTTCCAC
This sequence comes from uncultured Oscillospiraceae bacterium, assembly GCA_900540295.1. Classification (GTDB taxonomy): domain Bacteria; phylum Bacillota; class Clostridia; order Oscillospirales; family Acutalibacteraceae; genus Fimenecus. The sequence continues at coordinate 51,485 of UQFM01000003.1, read as the reverse complement.
GCTTTCGAGTACGGCAATCAGGTGGTTCTTCATATCGAGCGCACCGCGCCCCCAAATGAATTCCCCGTCGTCCACACCGTCAAAGGCGGGATGCGTCCAGTCATCTTCCGTGCCTGCGGCAACGGGTACAACGTCCTGATGCCCCAAAAGTGCAATCGGTTCAAGTTCGGGCTTTGTGCCCTCCCAAGTGAACAGCAGACTTGCCAGCGAAATTTCCTCGCACCGAAGGTTTTCGTGCACCAGCGGGAAACGCTCGCGGAACAGGTCATGGAGTTTCCTGAACTCGCCCCAGTCCACTTTGTCCGTATCCACATTGGAAATGGTTTTGATTTTAATGGCGTCGCTCAAGTCTTTGCGGTATTTCTCCACATCCACTTTTTCGTCCTCAAGCGGTGCACAGTCGGCTTGCGCAGGCGTCCAAAATGCGGCGCGCACAAGCGTAATCAGAATAAATGCGCCGAGAAGCCCCAGAACCGTCCAAAGAACCCACATACCAAATTCCCCTTTTCTCTTTTTTGATTAACCATAGTGCACGTGTGCAAATGCGTGCGCTACGGTTAGGTATTTTTATCTACCTGATGAAACACCTTTAAATTCCCCTGCTTTTGATGGCGGCGGGCAAGCTCCGCTTTTACCTCATCGGGGGTAATGCCCTCATTCGCCATCATCACGACCAGGTGAAAAAGCAAATCGGAAATTTCACCGACGGTGTCCGCTTTCACACCGTTTTTCGCGGCGATAATCGTTTCGGCGCTCTCCTCGCCGACCTTTTTGAGAATTTTATCCAAGCCCTGCTCGAACAAATAGCAGGTGTAAGACCCCGCCTGCGGATTTGCGCGGCGTTCCTCTGCCACGGCATACAATTCATCTAATACGTCGTTCATTCTTCTACCTCCAAAATCGTGTTAAAGAAACAGCTTTTACTGCCCGTGTGGCAGGCAGGACCTGTCTGTATGACCTCGACAAGCAGTGTATCGTCATCGCAGTCGCCTTTTAAGGAAACGACCTTTTGCTTATGCCCCGAGGTTTCGCCTTTGTTCCAAAGCTTTTGCCGCGAACGGCTGAAAAACCAGGTGTAACCTGTTTCCAAAGTCTTTTCAAGGGACTCGCGGTTCATATAGGCAAGCATCAGCACCTCGCCTGTACCGTGTTCCTGCACAATTGCGGGAATCAACTCGGATTTCACGAAAAATTTTTCTAAATGCATACCGTTCCCTCACTTTTTGCAAAGCGCAACCGCTTCTTTTAAATCAAGTGTGCCTTTATAAATCGAACGTCCGCAAATTGCGCCGTACAGACCCGCATCTTTGAGCGTGCGGATATCCTCTATATCCTTTATGCCGCCGCTTGCGACAATTTGGCAGGAAACCGCGTCATTTAAAGCGCAAAGCTGTTCGGTATTCGGTCCCGACAGCATACCGTCGCGGTCTATGTCGGTGAAAATCACCGTGCGCACCCCCGCCTGCTCCATTTCCTTGGCAAGCGTAATGTAATGCACGGAACCCGTTTCGCACCAGCCCTCGGTCGCCACCATTTCGCGGCGCGCATCGACGCCGACTGCGATTTTATCGCCGAATGCCCGGCACGCCTCGCGCACCAACTGCGGATTTTTCACCGCCGCCGAGCCGAGTATCACGCGGGAAATACCGTTATCTAAATAAAATTCCACATCCGCCATGGTGCGTATGCCGCCGCCGACCTCGACCTTCAGCCCCGACTGCGCCGCCACCTCTAAAAAGATGTGCGAATTTTTGCGTTCGCCCGCGCACGCACCGTTTAAGTCTACCATATGAATCCATTCTGCGCCTGCCGCTTTGAATGCGGCGGCAGTGTCAAGGTAGCTTTCCGCAACCTTTTCGGCAGAATCCATATCGCCTCTAAACAGACGCACACAGGTTTCGTTTTTAATATCAATCGCGGGAAAAATCAGCATATCAATCTAACATTCCTTTCGTGGAAAGCGTTTGTCCGTCCGTGGTTTTCGTGCAGGCCATTTGTAATGCGTGTGCCGCCGCCTTGAAAATCGCCTCTAAAATATGATGGGAATTTTCGCCGTAGGGCGCACGCAGGTGCAGGGTGATGCCCGCCGCTGTACTGAAAGCGCGGAAAAATTCTTTTGCCATACAGGTGTCAAATGTACCGACGCGCTCTTCGGGAAGCTCTGCCTGAAACACCAAAAACGGTCTGCCGCTGATATCCGCCGCGCAAAAGCCGAGCGCCTCATCCATCGGCACAAAAAAACTGCCGTAACGCGCAATGCCCGATTTGTCGCCGAGGGCTTGTGCAAACGCTTTCCCTAAAACAATACCCGTATCTTCCACAGTATGGTGGCAGTCTACCTGCAAATCGCCTTTACAGGTAAGCTGTAAGCCGAAGCCGCCGTGTACGGCAAACGCCGTCAGCATATGGTCAAAAAAGCCAATACCTGTTTCTGCCGATACCGCGCCGCCGTCCAAATTCAGCTCTGCGGAAATATCGGTTTCTTTCGAGGTACGCTTTACAGTTGCTGTTCTCATCGGGATGCCCCTTTCAAATAATCTTCTAAATGCTCCAAAACCGCCTCGTTCTCATAATTGCGCCCTGCCGTAATACGAAGGCAGTCGCCCATACACCGCACAATCACGCCTTTTTCTTTTAAATATGCAAATATCGCTTTCGATTCTGCACTTTGCACATACACAAAATTCGTATCGGGCTTAACGGGTGCAAGATGTTCGGGATATGCATTTGCCAGCTTCAAAAGCGCTTTGTATAAATCGTCACGCGACTCTAAAATCCGCTGAATACTCGTGCGGATATAGTCGGGATGCGAGAAAATCACCGCGCCTACGGTTTGCGTTAAGGTGTTGACATTGTAGGGGGATTTCACCGCCTGCAGCACGTCAATCAACCGCTTTTGCCCGACGGCAAAGCCCAAACGCACCGCCGCCATACCAATCGCTTTCGAGCAGGTTTTTAAAATCAAAAGATTATCGTAATCGGAAAATTCCGAAAGCAGACTTTCGTCTGTAAAATCCATATAGGCTTCATCAAGCACCACAAGCGACTGCACCGAGGTAATCAGCCGCCGCACCTCTGCGCGGTTCAAAACAACCGAGGTCGGGTTGCAGGGATTGGAAAACACAATCATACGCGCATTTTCGCGGTTGGCGGTTTCGATGACGCGGTCAACGTCAATCGTAAAATCGCTGTTTTTCGGCACAACCGTATTTTTGCACTCGACAATCGAGGTATAAAACGAATACATCGAAAAATCGCGGTCTAAAGTAACTACTGTGTCGCCCTTTTGCAAAAACGCGTTCATCACAACGGAAATCACTTCATCGGAGCCGTTGCCCGCCATCACGCATTCCGTCGGCACGCCGTAAAATGCGGCGAAGCCCTCGCGGACTTCCGCTGCGAACGGGTCGGGGTAGCGGTTAAAATGCGTGCTTTGCAGTTCTTCAGAGAGCTCCTGCTTCATCTCTTTTGACAGGGTAATAAACGATTCGTTTGCATCCAAGCGAATCGGGTACTGCCCTGTAATGGGGTCATACGGTTTTAAATTTTGTACTTTTTCATTTAACGGGAACATAAATTCAGGTACTTCCTTTATAAACTGACTGCTGTAGGGGTCTCCGACCTCGGCGACCCGCGGGCGAACGCAGTTCGCCCCTACGCGGTTGGCTTATCACATTTTTATTCAAATCTAACCTTCACGGAATTGGCGTGCGCGGTCAAGCCTTCGGTGTCGGCAAGCTTCACGATGTCGTCCTTTGCCTCGCGCAGAGCATCTTCGGTGTAGTAAATAAAGCTGGACTTCTTTACGAAGCTGTCCACCGACAGCGGAGAGAAGAAACGCGCCGTACCGCCCGTGGGCAGGACGTGGTTCGGCCCCGCAAAATAATCGCCCAGCGGTTCGGGTGCGAAATGCCCCAAAAATACACTGCCCGCGTTATCGACTCTGCCGATGTATTCCATCGGATTTTTCACAGCCATTTCCAAATGCTCAGGCGCCAATTCGTTCGCAAAATCCACCGCTTCGTCTAAGGTACTGCAAACAATAATCGCACCGAAATCGTCTAAAGACTGACGGATAATTTCACGGCGGGAAAGCGTCTTCATCTGCCGTTCCAATTCTTCTGCGGTTTTGTTTGCAAGCTCGGCGCTCGTCGTCAGCAAAATGGCGCTTGCCAATTTGTCGTGTTCCGCCTGGCTCATCAAATCCGCCGCCAAGAATTTCGGGTCTGCCGATTCGTCCGCGACAATCAGAATTTCGGAAGGACCTGCAATCATATCGATATCCACCGTGCCAAACAGCAGTTTTTTTGCCGTAGCGACAAAGATATTGCCCGGACCTACGATTTTATCGACCCGCGGCACGGTTTCGGTGCCGTAGGCAAGTGCGGCAACCGCCTGCGCGCCGCCCATTAAAAACACTCTGTCTACGCCCGCAATTTTTGCCGCCGCCAAAATATCGGGATTGGCGGTACCGTCTTTTCCGGGGGGCGTGACCATAATAATCTCTTCCACGCCCGCGATTTTGGCAGGAATCGCATTCATCAAAACGCTGGACGGATACGCCGCCGTACCGCCGGGGACGTAAATGCCCACACGCCGAAGACCGCGGATGCGCTGACCCAAAATCACGCCGTTTTCTTTGGCGTCCAGCCAGCTTTGCTGTTTTTGGCGTGCATGGAAATCGCGGATATTGTCCGCCGCCTTATAAAGTGCATACACAAATTCGCTGTCGCACTGCGTAAGGCTTGCATCCAGCACCTCGCGCGGGACTTCCGCGTTTTCGGGCACAGAGCCGTCAAATTTCATCGTATATTCGCGCACCGCGGTATCGCCGTATTCTTTGACCTTCGCGAGAATCTCCTGCACAGCCGCCGTTACGGTGCGGTCAATCTCGCCGCTTCGCGCCTTTAACTGCGCCAACAATTTTCGTTCGGCTTTGCCGTCCGCTTTTGCAATTTGAATCATATGTCTGCCTCCTGTTTTGCCGTTTCAATTTTCGTAAGGAACTCGTCAATTTCTGCGCGGCGCAGCTTCATACCTGCCGTATTCACAATTACACGTGCCGAAATCGGCATAATTTTTTCGTAAACCTCTAAGCCGTTTTCCTTTAAGGTTGTACCTGTTTCGACAATATCGACAATCGCATCGGACAGCTCCAAAAGGGGTGCCAATTCCACAGAGCCTTCGATTTTAACGATTTTTACGTCCATACCCTTTCCCTCGAAAAAGGCTTTCGTGACATTCGGGTATTTCGTAGCAATGCGCTTGGCGTTATAGCCGCTGTAAAAATCCTCACCCGCTTTGCCCGCCAAGCAGAAATGGCATTTGCCGAAGCCTAAATCGCAGACCTCGTAAAAGCTTTTGCCGTTTTCGACAATCGTATCCTTACCGACCACACCGATATCGCAAACACCGTGCTCAACATAGGTAATCACATCCGCCGCTTTGGCGAGGACAACCTCGTAATCGCCGACGGGCAGAATCAGCCGTCTGCCTTTGTTAATAAGTTCGGTGCAGTCCAGTCCCATTTTCTGAAACAGTGTGACCGTCTGTTTTTCCAATCTGCCTTTGGTTAAGGCGATACGCAATTTTCTCATAACTCTATCTCCTTTGCGCCCGCTTCGCCGATGACCAAAATACGGGGAATTCCGTTCTCTTTTGCATACTGCTTTGCGCTTTCCAAATCCGCACAAACGCTGTGTTCGCACGCCGTACCCGCCGCCGTCATACGGCTTTGCCGACGGAGTGCCTCGGTTTCGTACCCGTCCTCACCGAATACCAAAATCTGCGGCGCGGTCTTTTCACGCACCTCGCCGCGGGAAAGCATCGCGCGTGCCAAATCGTCAATGTGCAGACCGAAGCCTGTCGCGGGCAAATCCGCACCGAATTCCCGAATCAGCGAATCATACCGACCGCCCGAAAGCACCGTCACGCCGCTGCCCGCGGTATAGCCGCGAAACACAAGACCCGTATAATAATTACTGCGGTGCACCAGGCTTAAATCAATGATGATATTTTCGGAAAGCCCCGCTTTTTCGAGCCGTTCATAAATCGTGCGCAAGTAGGAGAGCGCCTCTCCTGCCTGTGCGCTTTCTGTCACCGCCGCCGCTTTTTCGAGTACCTCTGTGCCGCCGAACATACGCGGCAGATTGCGGAGCGCTTCGGTGATGGGGGTCTGCCCCAATCCGTCTAAAATGTTGCCGAGCGCGACATAATTTTTACTTTCCATACAGTCGTAAATTTCCGCCGTCACTTCCGCAGGGCATTCGAGTGAAGCGCACAGGGCCTTAAAATAGCCCGCATGCCCGATTTCGATTTTAGAGTCTGGCGCACCGCAGGTTTCCAGCGCCTGCACCGCCATGGTGAGAATTTCCAAATCCGCACGCAAGCCCGACGCACCGATTAACTCTACACCGCTTTGCGCACATTCGTCACTGTGTCCCGAAAGGCGCGGCTGGCGCGTAAACACATTTTGATTGTAATAAAGCCGAATCGGCAAAGACGCCCCCTGCAGCCGTGTTGCCGCCACGCGCGCAATCGGCAGTGTCGAATCGGGACGCAGTACCAATAACCGCCCGTAGGCATCGGTCATAGAGTACATCGCTTCGGGCAGTGCGCCTGCGCTTTCGCGGTTGAACACGTCAAAAAATTCAAAGGTGGGCGTAATAATGCGCCGATAGCCATGCGCCTTAAACAAATCGGAAAGGCGGCGCTCCACCGTGCGGCGTGCGTCGCTTTCTTCAAATAAATAATCTCTGGTGCCCTCGGGGGTAAGCTTTGCGTAGTTTTTCATGGAGTGTAAAGTCCTTTCTGAAGGAGAAATGTATATAAAATATGTAAATGCTTTGTCATTCTGAGCAAAGCGAAGAATCTCACACAGCACACGGTAAATTTCGTGCCCGTGTAGGGAACAACCTCTGTGTTGTTCCGAAATTTTCAGCAGATTTCATGGGCGCGCAATGCACGCCCCTACGGTCGGTGCGAATTTACGCGGGCGAACACAGTTCGCCCCTACGGTTTCGTGTGTTGCCGTTGGGTTTTCGTGACATACAACCTTGATCGGGTCGTCGGGACGCCGACCCCTACGGGTTTGTGCTTCGCCGTCAAATTGCGCGGAAATCTAATTTTGCTCGGGCGATTCGTGAATCGCCCCTACACGGTCGGTGTGTCACCGTTGGTTCGTGCAAATTTTGCGGGCGGATGAAGACATTCGCCCCTACGGGTTTGCGCTTTGCCGAGCCGTTGCATACCGTCCCCGCTTGCGAACGCGCCTCCCGTTTTCGCTTTAGCGTGCTACTATGATAACACGATAAAGTAATCCCGTCAAGTGTTTTACAAAGGATTCGGAATTTTACACAGAAAACTGTCCGAAATCGTCACGCTTTTGCAAAGAATCGGTATCCACCAGATACCTTGTCGGCTTTTGCGGGTCGAAATACACCCGAACCGATGTCCCGACCAGCGACTGCGAAAGCGGTGCATACACATAACGGCTTTTTAAGCGTTTGCCCGCAAGCGCAGGCACTGCGCCCGTTTCGCAGAACAGATAATACGGCGTTCTGCCGTTGACGGTTACATTTTCCGCACATGCCACCGCCGTAATACGCGCTGTGACGGCATCGCCGTTTTCTTTCAGCCGCCGTTTGCCGCCGACACGCCAAGCATAAATGCCTAAGCCGCCTGCGCCGAACAGGAAAAATCCACTGCCGATACTCAAAAATATTGTACCGCCGAGATAGGTTTTATTGCGTGCCTGATGCGGTGCGTCGGGCGCATAATACATCGTGTACGCATCCCCCGCGCGCATAGAAGCCGAATAGCTGTTTAACCGCACCCTGTATTCCTTACCGTCCACGGTATAACGGACAATCGGGTGCTGACTGCCCTCGGAGTCCGAGACAAATTCGGCAATTTCGCCCTGCACGGTTTGTGCGGTTTTATAAAACGCAATATCCGAGCGCAGCCAAATACCGCCGATAACGGTAAACAGCAGTCCGCCGAGGGCAAAGCTGACAAATAAAATCAGCAAAATGCGCCGAAAGCTTTTACTGCCGGGGGCAGGCCCGTTTATAGAAGAAGTTCTTGTTCTGTGACGCATATTTTTCACCCAAACAGAGAAATCTGCGCGGTTTTCGGCATATCGCCGAACGCGCCGCACGCATCGAGCAGTTCCACGGTGCTTTTGCCTGCCTTGGCACGGCGCGCAAAATCGTCCACCGAGAGGAATGTTCCCTCGCCGTCATCCCGCGCCGCCGCAAGCTGAACCGCCGCATTGTCGCCGATGCCCGAAAGTGCCGAGAAGGGCAGACGGATTTTGCCGTCCTCAATGGTATATGCCGTCGCTTTGGATTTGTAAATATCCACGCCCAAAAGCTCCACCCCGCGCGCCATCATCTCGTTCACAACCTGCATGGCGGTGAATTGCTCTTTTTCCTTGGCGGTGGCGGATTTATCCTTGATTTTACTCTGCAAAAGCTCCAACCGCGTACGCACTGCCGTATGCCCTTTTACAACGGTTTCCGCGTCTAAATCGCCGCCGCGCACGGTCAGAAACGCCGTGTAATACTCCAGCGGACGGTAAATTTTATACCATCCCAAACGCAGTGCCGCGATAACATACGCCGCCGCGTGCGCTTTCGGGAACATGTATTTGATTTTACGGCAGGATTCCATATACCATTCAGGCACATTGCAGGCGCGCATCGCTTCTTCCGCGCCGTCAGGGAATCCGAACTTTGCCACAATGCCCTTACGCGTTTTTTCCATAATTTGGAAAGCAAGGCTCGAATCCAGCCCTTTGTGCATCAGGTAAGTCATAATGCTGTCACGCGTACCGATAACCTGGGAAATTTCGCACGTACCGTTCTTAATCAGTTCCTGTGCGTTGCCCGTCCAAACGTCCGTGCCGTGCGACAGACCCGAAATCTGCAGCAGGTCGGAGAAAGTTTTCGGCTGTGCTTCCAAAAGCATTTGGCAAACGAAGGACGTACCCATTTCGGGGATAGACAGCGTACCCGTTTTCCACTGAATGTCCTCTTCCGTCACGCCCAGCGGCTCGGGGCTTGTGCAAAGACGGATAATCTTCGGGTCACAGACGTCCACATCCATCACGTTGATACCCGTCATATCCTCTAAATGCTTATAGAGCGTCGGCACATCGTGCCCGAGAATATCCAACTTCAAAATCGTATCGTGCAAGGAATGGAAATCGAAGTGCGTGGTTTCCATATCGCTCGTGGTATCGTCCGCAGGATATTGCACAGGTGTAAAGTCGTTGACCTCAAAGTCATTCGGCACAACGACCATGCCGCCGGGGTGCTGACCCGTGGTACGCTTGACGCCCGTACAGCCGTCCGTTAAGCGTTGTTCCTCAGCGCGGTTCACGTGCACACCGCGTTCTTCCAAATAATTTTTCACATAGCCGTATGCCGTTTTGTCCGCCACGGTGGCAATCGTGCCCGCCTTGAAAACGTGGGACGAACCGAACAGCTCTTCCGTATAACGGTGCGCCTTGCCCTGATATTCGCCCGAGAAATTCAAGTCAATATCGGGTGCTTTGTCGCCGTGGAAGCCGAGAAAGGTCTCGAACGGAATTTCGTGCCCGTCGCGTATGAGCGGCGTGCCGCAGTGGGGGCAGTCTTTTTTCGGCATATCAAAGCCCGAACCGTATTCGTTTTTCAGATAAAATTCAGAATACTTACAATTCGGACAGCGGTAGTGGGGCGCAAGCGGATTGACCTCGGAAATACCCGCCATGGTCGCCACAAAGGACGAACCAACCGACCCTCGCGAACCGACATGGTAGCCGTGATCCTCGGAATCCCAAACCAATTTTTGTGCGATAATATACAAAACCGCGAATCCGTGTTTGATAATGGATTCCAACTCACGGTTCAGGCGCGTGGATACGATTTCGGGAATTTCACCGTTGAATTCATACCAATCCTTTGCCTTCGCCCAGCAGATTTCACGCAATTGTTCTTCAGACCCGGGGATGGACGGCTGATACGTGCCGTCGGGGAACGGACGCATCACCTCGACCATATCGGCAATTTTGTTCGGATTGGTAATGACGATTTCCCGCGCCGTCTCCTCGCCGAGATACTGAAATTCCGCCAGCATTTCTTCCGTTGTGCGGAAATACAGCGGGGCTTGCTTGTCCGCGTCGGAGAAGCCCTGTGCCGCCATTAAAATGGCGCGGTATTTTGCATCCTCAGGGTCAATGAAATGCACGTCGCAGGTCGCGACCACGGGCTTGCCGAGCTTATCCCCAATCGCAATAATCTTGCGGTTAATGTTTTCAATATCCGCTTCACAGGTGATTTTGTCAAACTCTTTGTTCTTTTCGGGATTCTTCGCATTCGGGTCGGAATGCGCCGCAATCATGAAGCGGTTGTTGCCCGTCGGCTGAATTTCCAGGTAATCATAGAAATTGGCAATTTCCATAATCTCCTGTTCGGGGCGCTCCTCTAAGATGGCGCGGTACAATTCGCCCGCTTCGCACGCAGACCCGATAATCAGACCCTCGCGGTATTTCATCAGCTCCGACTTCGGGGTACGCGGGCGCTTATAGTAATAGTTGATATTGGACATGGAAATCAGCTTGTAAAGATTTTTCAGGCCCGTTAAATTCTTCACCAAAATGATTTGATGGTAAGAGCGCAGTTCCTTATAGGTTTTGTCGGGTTCTTTGAGGTCGTCCACAAAGTATGCCTCTACGCCATAAATCACCTTGATTTTGCCTTTGGCGGCATTCATAGCGTCGGGATAGCCCTGCGCACAGCCGTGATCGGTGATGGCAATCGCCTTATGCCCCCAGCGAATGGCGCGCTCCACCAGCTTTTTAGCGGGGGTCATGCCGTCCATTTGCGACATGTTGGTATGCAAATGCAGTTCCACGCGCTTTTCGGGCGCATTGTCCTCTTTCTCGATTTTTTCCACGGTGCTTATGGCACGCGGTTCAATGATATAATCCCGTTTAAACGTGTCGAACTTTACATTGCCGTACATCAGCACGTGTACGCCGTTTTTCAGATGCTCCAAAAGCTCGTCGCTCTGTTCGATTTTGACAATCATGGAAGCCATGAAAGAATATGTATCATCCGTAATATAAAAATTGATGATTTTATGCTTACCTTTTTTGCTGGTGCGTTCTTCAAAACAGAAAATACGTCCCCAAACCGTCACGGGAACCTCGTCCTGCTCCTCGGGCAGTTCAATATCCGCAATCCGAATCGGGTCGCGGCGGATGATGTTGCCGTAAATCGGCTTTACGCTTTCCAGATAATAGGGAATACCCTCTTTTACGATATGCTCTTTCGGTATTTCGTCACTGCCCGCAGTCACCGCCGACTTTTGCTTGACCGCCCCTGCCCCGTGCTGTTGTGTAATACGCTCGGCGGCACGGCGTGCTTCGTCTGCCTTGTCAATTTCAAACTGCACAGACTGCATTTCTTTCTCAAAGTCGATTTCCAATTCCGAAAATTCCACAGAAAATGCTGTGTCGAAACGGTCACGGATGACATTTTCAAGCACCCGCGCACAGTTTGCACCGTCCAAAATGGCTTTGCCGCCGTGCTGTAAGGTGACGGTAATCTGATTTTCATGAAAATCCCATTCGCTGTCGTCTAAAAATCCGTTTGCAACCGCGACCTGTTTTTTGAGGCACAGCACAAGCTCCGAAACATATTTTGCCGTCAGCAGTTCTGCGGAAAATTTCGGGCGCAGTTCCACCTGCACCGTGCCGAGATAGCCCGACAGCACTGCACAGACCGCGTCGAGCGTGCGTGCAGACACCAAGCGGTCAAACCGCACCGTTAGGATTAACACGCGGGTTTCTGTATGATTTTCCACACCCTCCACCGACGCCGTGCCCAGCACGGCATCGTAAGCGGAAAGCATCGGTTTGCATTCTTCAAACAGGTCGTAAAATTTGGTCATTTTGTTCTCACTTTAAATTCATTGTATGTTGTAGGGACGGACGTCCCGTCCGTCCGCGGGTCGTCGGGACGCCAACCCCTACGGTTACAGTTTCTCAATCTCCGCAAGCAGGGCGTCTACGATTTCGTTTTCGGGGACTTTCTTTAAAATTTCTCCGTGACGGAACAGAAGTCCGCAGCCGTCGCCGCCTGCAATGCCGATGTCGGCTTCCTTCGCTTCGCCCGGGCCGTTGACGATACAGCCCATTACCGCAACGGTAATCGGTTTTTTGCAGGTTGCAAGTCGGCTCTCCACCTCGTTTGCAAGCGCAATCAAATCAATTTTGGTTCTGCCGCAGGTCGGGCAGGAAACAATTTGCGGACAGTCGGTTTTCAGCCCCACCGCTTTAAGAATATCAAACCCCGCCGCAATTTCCTTCACGGGGTCGGCAGTCATAGACACGCGAATCGTATCGCCGATACCGTCCAACAGCAATGCGCCGACACCCGCCGCAGATTTTACAAGCGCCATACGCTCCGTGCCCGCTTCCGTCACGCCCAAATGCAGCGGGTAATCGCACAGCTCCGCGATTTTGCGGTACGCCGCGACCATTCTTTGCACATTCGAGGATTTGATGGAAATGACAATATCCCGAAAATCGAATTTTTCGAGCAGTGCCGCGTGGTGAAGCGCGCTTTCGCACAGCGCGTCGGGCGTGGGGGAGCCGTATTTTGCGAGCAGCTCTTTCTCGAGCGACCCCGAATTTACACCGATACGAATCGGTACATTATGTAAGCGGCAAGCATCCGCGACGGCTTTCACACGGTCGTCCGACCCGATGTTGCCGGGGTTGATACGGATTTTATCCACCCCCGCCGCCACACTCTCCAAAGCGCATTTATAGTCAAAATGAATATCCGCCACCACGGGGATAGATACCGCCTCTTTCACGGCGGCAAGCGTTTTGACCGCTTCCGTATTCGGCACGGTCAGGCGTACGATTTCGCACCCTGCCGCCTCCAGCGCCTTTGCCTGACGGACGTTGCCCGCAACATCCTCGGCGGGGACGTTGAGCATCGACTGCACGCTGATTTTCGCACCGCCACCGATGGCGAGTCCCCCCGCTTTGACCTGACGGGATTTTCTTCTTTCTATCATACTATCACCTATTTTTTGCTGTATAAAGTAGGGGGCGACGACCTCGGCGCCCCGACGAAGTCAGATGAGATTTCGCGGCGGGGGCAAGCCCCCGCCCTACCGAGAATCAAATTCACCCTGTGCCGTGTGAGATTCTTCGCCTACGGCTCAGAATGACAAATTTTGCAAAGCACGTAGGGGCGAACTGCGTTCGCCCGAATGCGGACAGCGTGCCCGGGCTGTCCCTACGGTATGCAAAACGACCATCCACCGTAGGGGCGTGCACCGCGCGCCCGTAAAATCCGATAAAACTTTCAGAACAAACAGAGGTTGTTCCCTACAAATGTTAAATTCACCTTGTGCTATATGAGCAAACTCCCTCAGTCACGGCTTCGCCGTGCCAGCTCCCTCGGTGAGGGAGCGATAAGCGGTTTTTTGATTTTAAGCCCCGCGTGCAATACGCAGTATATCGTTAAAGGTTACAACCACCATCAGGAGCATCAAAAGCGCCAAACCTGCGGCGTGAACATAGCCCTCGTATTTCGGATTCATCGGCTTTCTGCGTACAGCCTCAATCACCAAAAACAGGAACCGTCCGCCGTCAAGCGCAGGCAGCGGCAGAAGATTTGCAATCCCGACGTTAATCGTAATAAACGCCATAATGGTCAGCAGATTTTCAAGGCTCCCCGTGCTTGCCGCCTCGGCGGTTACATCGGCAATAATATCCATGGTGCCGACGGGTCCTGCCAATTCCGACATGCCGTACCGACCCGTAACCAAATCAAACAAGCTCAGCCACACCATGCGCGCGGTAGACGCAGACTGTGTAAACGAATTTTTCAACACATTGAAGAACGTCGGCGTTTCCCCGATAATAACAAAATCATAGCGAATCAATGTGACGCCGTTGTAATCCTCGGTAGCAAAATGCACATCGTCGAGCGCCACCTTTTCGCCGTTGCGCTCAACCACAAAATCCAAAACGCCGTCACGGCTGCGGCTCATTAAAAAGCCGATGTCTTTTTCCGACCAAACACGGTGTCCCTCAATTTCCACAAAACGGTCACCCGCCTGCAAGCCGTACTGCGTACTGACCGCATCGGGATAAAAATCTTTAATGGTGTTCGTACCGATTAAATCCGTAGAGGTAGAAAGCAAAACCGCCATGATAATCAGTCCCAACAGAAGATTCATCGCCGCGCCGGCGACCACAATAAACATCTTTTTCGGTACGGATTTATTGCCGAAAGCACGTGCGTCCTCGCTGTCGCTGTCCTCGCCCTCCATGGCACAAAAACCGCCGATGGGAAACAGACGCAGGGCATACAGCGTTTCGCCCTTTTTCTTTTTAAACAGCGCAGGTCCCATGCCGAGTGCAAATTCATTGACCTTCACACCGCACAGCTTTGCGGCAAGAAAATGCCCGCACTCGTGAATCATGATAATGATACCGAAAAACAGGAGCGCAACGGCAACCGTCCAAACCTTACTCCAAACGGCAGATGCAGAAATACTCAGTAAAATGGTACTCACCTCTTACATGGCGCGGACGGCTTCCCGTGCAAAGCGGTCCGTTTCCAAAATATCCTCTAATGTATATGCCGCTTTTTGCGGCGCACATGCAAGCACCTGTTCCACACGGTCGGCAATCTCCAAAAAGCCGATTTCGCCGCGGCGGAACATCGCGTTTGCCTCTTCATTGGCGGAGTTGACCGCCGCAGGCAGAAGCCCCCCTTTATTTATGGCGGTTCTGCACAGATTTATGCATCGGAATGTATCATAATCGGGTTCAAAAAAGGTTAGTTTACCGATTTGCGCTAAGCTGAGCTTCCCGACAGGCGATTCAAACCGCTCGGGGTGAGTCAGTGCATACTGAATCGGAATCCGCATATCGGGCAGTCCCATCTGTGCGATGACGGAGTTGTCGGCATATTCCACAGCCGAATGCACAATGCTTTCACGGTGCACCACGATTTCCACATCGTCGGGCGCGATGGAAAATAGCCACACCGCCTCAATCAATTCCAAGCCTTTATTCATCATGGTAGCAGAATCCACGGTGATTTTTGCGCCCATCTCCCAATTCGGATGCTTGAGCGCGTCACGCACCGTGACCTTTTCCAATTCCGCGCGGGTTTTGCCGAAAAACGGCCCGCCGGACGCGGTCAGAATAATTTTTTTCAGTGCTTTGTTTTTGGGTGCGCCCTGCAAGCACTGAAAAATCGCGGAATGCTCGGAATCGACGGGCAAAATCGGTACGCCGTTTTCCTTCGCGGTCTGCATCACCAGCTGCCCGCCCGCGACCAGCGTTTCTTTATTGGCAAGCGCCAGTTTTTTGTGTGCACCGATGGCGGCAAGCGTCGGCTCCAACCCTGCCATGCCGACCACGGAATTCAAAACCGTGTCCGCGTCTGTTTCTGCGGCGCATACGCACACGCCCGCCGTGCCTGACAGCACTTCGGTGTCGGTATCCGCAATGCGGATTTTTAAGTCCTTTGCCGCCGCTTCGGACACCATCGCGACCTTTTTCGGGTGAAATTCGCGCACCTGTTCTTCCATGCGCTTCGTGTCCGAATAAGCAGTCAAAGCCCTGACTGTATACCCGCATTTGCGGGCAACGTCAAGACTTTGCGTGCCGATAGAGCCTGTTGAGCCTAATATAGATAATGCTTTTGTCATTAAAATACAGTCCTCGTAAACAGAATCAGCGCATACAGTACCGTCGTCACAAACAGAATGCTGTCACATCTGTCCATCACGCCGCCGTGCCCCGGGAAAAGATTGCCGAAATCCTTAATCCCGAAATTGCGCTTCATAACGGAAGCCGTCAAATCGCCGCAGATACCGACCACCGACAAAACCGCCGCCAAAATAATAATTTCCAAATAGCTTACCGTGTGCACGGTGAAGAAAAATTTGTCGAACACCGCAAACAGAATCACACTGCTTATAATCCCGCCGAGTACGCCGCCCACAGCGCCCTCAACCGTTTTCTTGGGGCTGATTTTCGTCAGCTTGTGCTTACCTAAGAACCTGCCGACGAAGTATGCAAACGTATCGGAAATCAGTGCGCAGAACAGCGCAAACAGTATGTAAAACAAACCGTGATGCCCATCAAAGTCCTCGGGGAAGCGTTCGTCTATTTGATTTAAAAGCGTCAGCGTCGAAAACGCCCACGGCACAAATACAGAGGCAACCAAAACCGTGGCGACCTCTTCAAACTTCGTGTTTTCAAAGTTTGTCAGCATTAAAATAAACAGAATCAGCGTGTAAAGCGCGACCACTGCCGTAACGGGTACATTTACCCCGCGTGCCGCCAAATCGGACGCATAGGTGAAATACACAGGCACCAGCGCAGAAAACACAAGACTGACTGCGCGAATGGCTTTGTTTTTCAGCCCCACGCATTTTTCAATCTCAAATGTCGCGACACACGAAAGAAACGCAAGTGCAATCGGTAAAACGGGCGTATCGCGGAATACAATAATGGCAATCGCCACAAGTGCCGCAATGACGCCGACAACAGTTCTTTTCAGCATGAGATACTCTCCATATCTATTCGTATTACACCCCGCCGAAGCGACGGCTGCGCCGTTCAAAATCGCGCAGTGCTTCCACAAAATCCGCCTCAGTAAAATCGGGCCACAAAATGTCGGAATACCAAAATTCCGCATATGCCGACTGCCACAAAAGGAAGTTGGAAAGCCGATATTCGCCGCTCGGACGGATAATTAAATCAGGGTCGGGAAGCCCGCCCGTATACAGATTTTGAGAAATCATATCCTCGGTAATCTCTTTTGCTTTGAGCTTTCCCTTTTCCACCTGTTTGGCAATGTCCTGCACGCTGTGCAGAATCTCCTGCCGCCCGCCGTAATTTATCGCGATATTTAAAATAACATGGTCTTTTTTGCGGGTAATGCGCTCGGAATAGCCCATCATGCGGAGAATGTCCTTCGGAATCCCCGTGCGGTCGCCGATGAAATTGACCTTAATGCCTTTTTCCTCGTTTTCCGCCTTGCGGTCATCCAATTCCTTGAGGTATTCGCGGAACAAATCCATAATCGCCGCCACTTCCTCGGGCGGACGCTTCCAATTTTCGGTGGAAAACGCATAAAACGTCAGGCATTCGATACCGAGGGTTCCCGCAAATTCGCCGATTTTCCGAAAGGTTTTTGCGCCCTCGATATGCCCCTTATAGCGCGGCAACCCGCGTTGCTGCGCCCACCGTCCGTTGCCGTCCATAATAATGCCGACGTGGCGCGGCAAAACAGAAAACTGCGGCAGATTTTCTTTCTCGTTCATTATGCTGTCCTCTGACAATCAGATTGCCATGATGTCCTTTTCTTTTTCATCGACCATTTCATCAATGCGTTTCACGAATTTATCGGTGATTTTCTGCATTTTTTCTTCGCCGTTGTGGAGGTCGTCCTCGGTGATTTCGCTGTCCTTTTTCAGCTTTTTCAGCTTATCCATGCAGTCGCGGCGAATCGAACGCACCGCAACCTTTGCTTCTTCGCCGAATTTACTGACGTCCTTTGCAAGCACCTTTCTTTTCTCCTCTGTCAGCGGCGGGAAAATCAGGCGAATCACTTTGCCGTCATCCTGCGGATTCACGCCGAGGTCGGAAGCCTGAATTGCCTTTTCAATCGCGGAAATCGTGCTGACGTCCCACGGCTGGATAACGAGAATTCTGCCCTCGGAGACGGAAACCGCCGCCATTTGCTGAATCGGGGTGGGTACACCGTAATAATCCACGCTCACTTTATCAAGCAGGGATACGCTTGCACGGCCCGCACGCATGGTTGCAAACTCATTGTGCAGTGCGGTCAGGCTTTTTTCCATCTTTTCATTTGCGAAATCAAATACTTCTTGCATAATTACGCCTCCTGTAAATGCTGTTTATATTGTATATAGAATATCTCGAAATTATTTCACGATTGTGCCGATATTTTCACCCTTTGCCGCACGGACAATATTTTCGGGGTCGGAAAGGTTGAACACCAAAATCGGAATATTGTTGTCGCGGCAGAGAGAAGCCGCTGTTGCGTCCATAACCGCAAGCCCCTTAGAAAGCACCTCGGTATGCGAAAGCGTGTCGTACTTCGCCGCGTCTGCAAATTTGTTGGGGTCTTTGTCATAAACGCCGTCCACATTGGTCGCCTTAAAAATAATATCCGCGTCGATTTCCGCCGCGCGCAGTGCCGCAGCCGTGTCAGTCGAGAAAAACGGATTGCCCGTGCCGCAGCCGAAAATCACCACTCTGCCCTTTTCCATATGGCGAATCGCCTTATTGCGGATATAAGGCTCTGCAACCTGCCGCATTTCAATTGCGGTCTGCACGCGCACCTCTAAGCCGTACTGCTCCAATGCGTCGGCAAGCGCCAAAGAATTCATTGCCGTTGCAAGCATACCGATGTGGTCTGCGCGGGTTCTGTCCATATCGCCCGAGGAGCGGCCTCTCCAGAAATTGCCGCCGCCGACCACCAAGCCGATTTGTACGCCGAGCTTTGCGCATTCGTTGACCCATTTGCAGGTCTCCTGCACCGTTTCAAAATCAATGCCGTGTCCCTGCTTGCCTGCAAGCACCTCGCCCGAAAGCTTTAACAAAATGCGTTTGTAAACCGCACTCATTTTTATTCCTCCAAACATGCGTTTGCCGAAGCACGGCAAACTGCTTTTATTCAGTATTATTTTACCCTATAAACCCCTCGGTGTAAAGATATTTTTTCCAAGATATACAACTGCGCACAGAATAAAAATTTGCGCAGACGCTTTTGCATTTTTCACAGTCTTTCTGTATGTAAAGTGAAATTCTTCCGATGCGGGATTGCCGTATACGGTCAAATGGTGAAAATACTTTACAAATCTGCCTTTTTTTATTATACTATTTAAAGTTATATAAAATAGGGGAAGTATTTTCACCCGCATTCACAGGAGGAATGAAATTTATGACCACAGCACAAATCTGTATCATCGCCGCCATTGTTGTCTATCTGGCGGTAATGGTTGCCATCGGTGCGGCGTATTCCAAAAAGAACAAAAGCACCGACGACTTTTATCTCGGGGGCAGAAAATTAGGTCCGCTTGTCACTGCCATGAGCGCGGAAGCGTCGGACATGAGTTCTTACCTTTTAATGGGTCTGCCCGGACTCGCCGTGATATACGGCATCGCGGAAGCCTCATGGACAGCTGTCGGGCTTGCCGTCGGTACATACATCAACTGGCTGATTGTGGCAAAGCGTATCCGTCTGTATTCGCAGAAGATTAACGCGGTAACCATTCCTGAATTCTTCTCTAAGCGTTTCCACGACAACGCAAGAGTGTTAAGCTTGATTGCGGCGCTTGTCATTATTGTTTTCTTCGTGCCGTATACCGCTTCAGGCTTTTCTGCATGCGGCAAGCTGTTTTCTTCTTTGTTCGGTGTAAATTACCAAATCGCCATGGTTGTCAGCGCGGTAATCATTGTGCTGTACACCACCTTGGGCGGCTTCTCCGCCGCTTCCACCACCGACCTGATTCAGTCCATTGTAATGACCATTGCGCTGTTTGTCGTGGTCGGCTTCGGCGTTTCACAGGCAGGCGGCTTGGATGCAGTACTTGAAAACGCCAGACAACTCCCCGCCTATTTCAGCCTCACCGCTACGGGCGATGGCACGGGCGGCGTGAAGCCCTACGGCGGTCTGACCATCGTTTCCACGCTCGCATGGGGACTCGGCTACTTCGGTATGCCGCACATTCTGCTTCGCTTTATGGCGATTGAAGATTCCAAAAAACTGAAAACCTCGCGCCGCATCGCTTCCGTTTGGGTCGTAATTTCCATGGCGGTTGCCATTTTCATCGGCACGGTTGGCGTCGGTATGATTAAAGCGGGTGTTCTTGCAGACGGCTTTGACGGGGAGCGCATCATCATTGAGATTTCGAAGCATTTAAGCTCCTTCGGCATTTTCCCCGCGCTGGTTGCAGGCGTTATCCTTTCGGGTATTCTCGCCGCAACGATGTCCACAGCAGATTCACAGCTTTTGGCGGCGTCTTCCTCGGCTTCGCAGGATATTTTCATTTCCTTCTTCAAGGTGAAGCTTTCCCAGAAAAAAGCGATGCTGATTGCGCGTGCATCGGTCATCATTATTTCCGTAATCGCCGTTTTCATCGCACTCGATGAAGACAGCTCCATTTTCCGCGTGGTGTCTTTCGCCTGGGCAGGCTTCGGTGCGGCGTTCGGTCCACTGGTGCTGTTCGCGCTCTTCTGGAAGCGCACCACCAAGGCAGGCGCCATAGCCGGTATGGTTTCGGGCGGTGTGATGGTATTCGTTTGGAAATATGCCATTGCAAAGCTCGGCGGTGTATTCGATATTTACGAATTACTGCCTGCATTCCTCATCTCTTCTGCGGCTATCGTCATTGTATCGCTTTTAACGAAAGCACCCGACAAAGCTGTGACAGATGAGTTTGAGGCAGTCCGTGCAATGAAAGAGTAAAAAAACAAAAATCTAATAATTTTTAGGGGGAATCCATATGTCCGCGCGTTATAAAATCGATTCGGTTTCCAATCTGTATCCTGCGCTCGGCGGGCTTGTGTACCGTTTGTGTGCCGTATTGGCAGAGCCTGTGCAAAAAGAAATTCTGCACCGCGCGCTGACTGAAAATCTGCCCGTGCGATTCCCGATTATGTGTTCGCATTTGGAACGCACCTTTTTCAGCTATTGCCATGTACCTGCAACGGATTATGACGTCATTCAGGACGGCGAGCCGTTTTTTCAGCGGCCCGATATGTTTGATACCGAAAAGCCGTCATTCCGCCTTGCCGTGCGTGACAACCGCATTATCATGGATGTATTCCACGGCAACGGCGACGGCGGCGCAGGGATTGAATTCCTGAAGGCACTGGTCACGGATTATCTGTTGCTTTGCAAAGGCAAACCGCCCGTACCCGCCGTACCGCCGCGCGCAGAGGATTTGGAAGACCCGTATGTAAAATATTATAAACGGGCGCGTTCCGCTTCGCTGTTGGAAAAAGGGTCGTATCAACTGCACCTTACGCCTTCCGAAAGCGATTGGTACGCACGCTTCTCCTGTATCTCCGTCAATTTATCACAGGCAAAGGCTTACGCAAAGTCTATAAACTGTACTATAAACGATTTGCTTTGCGGTGCGCTCGCTTATGCGATTATACAGGAAACAGACGCCAAAGAGGCAACTGTGCCTGTAACCATTTCCGCGCCGATAGATTTACGCAAGCATTACAATTCTCACTCTCAGCGCAACTTCGCTTTTTACAGCAATATGCGCATTCACGCGGCGGACGCCGTCGATTTGGAAACAGCTGTACAGCGTGTGCACACTTTAATGCAAGCCGCAACAAGCAAGGAATCTTTGCAACGCGGCGTTGCCGCCGCATACAAGGCGGCGAACAATCCCGCCGTACAGTGGTCGCCCCGCGCCCTGCGTGAATTTATCGTCCGCAAAGCATACTGCCACGTTACGGGCGGCGGCATTACCACCACGCTTTCCAACATCGGCTACCACACCTTGTCCGAAGAAATTGCCGACGGACTGGAACGGTTCGAAATGTATTTGGGACCGGGGCGCGGCAGTATCAACGCCGCCGCAGTCGGCATTGGGGACAGTACCTCTTTGTGCATCACCTGCGGCAGTGAAGAAACGGTGATTGAGGACGCGGTGGAAGCTGTATTGCACGCACACGGTGTGGAAACCGTCCGTCACAGCTTTGCTTACCGCTTCAAAAACCGTGAACCGTCGTTTGAAGTGATTGAAAATTAACCGTCGGCAACAACCGAAAAACAAAAATCCGCAGGCATAATACCTGCGGATTTTTTCAATTTCTTATAAATTACAGCACAATCGAGTGCAGAATCATATCGGATGCGTTTTCCCATGCCGTGCGCATATCGGCATCGGCAATAAAGGATACCGAATAAATTGTACCGTCCGCCTCAAACTCAGCCGTGTGTATATATGTGCCGTCCTGTTCCACAGATTTCACCTCGGCAAACTGCAAGCCGTTTCGTGTTTCTGTTTTCGCGGATAATACCTTCCCCGTTTTGGCGTATTCCGCTTTCAACGCATCTGCATCTATCTGCGCGCCGTCTGCATTCCATGCGCGCACAACCGCAAAAACGGTGCGGTCTGTATTCGCACACGCCAAGCCTGCGCTGTCCGGAAACATCTCTGTAAATTCCGCATCGGTCAAATCCATAAAGGTGGCAGGCAGGAGCATATCAAACGTTCTGTCAATACGGCAAAACTCCATCGGAATGCGTTCGCCGCTTGCCATATAGGTCTGTGCCTGCGGCATATCCGTCTGCGGTGTATCCGTATCTTCCCCGGAAGTCGCCATTACAATAACGAAAACCAGCAAAAGAAGCAGAACCGCCGCCGAAACAGCGGCGACAACCGTATTTTTACGCTGTGCCTTTTTACTGTCCGCCGCATAAATCTCACGGAAACGCTCTACATTGTTGCCGTGGTATTCTTCGGTTTTCATCTTTCTTACGGTGTTGAAACGGAATTTTCTGCCGTTTGCCGTCTTGATTTGAATTTCGTAAAATTTCCAGCCCGAACGCACCACCGCAACAGACTGTATCTCCTGATGCGGAATAAAGAAATTCTGTTCGGGTGCGATAACACACCCTGTTTTCTTTTGAAAATAAATCGGCAGGAAATAAATACCGTACGGTGTGTAATTGATTAGATGCGCCTGCGGTTTGCCGCTGTTTTCCGCCGCCACGATTGCCGCGCCGATTGCCCCGAATGCCGCGCCGATTGCAACATCGCTGGTTTTCACCTCAGTCGCCGTAAAAAAACAGCCGTTCGGGTCTGTGCCCGCAACCATTGCCAACGCGTTGCGGAGCTGTACCTCGCTTAAAGTTTGCTGTGCCATTGTAAATCCCCTTTCATTTTTCATTCTCCGAAATAATACATTTTTATTGATTTGTTTCAGATGCCGTATCCGAAACAAATGCGGGCAGAAATGACCGATTTCCGCATGTACTATGCTAAAAGTTTTCAAAAACAGTATAGCAAATTTCAGGCACGAAGTAAAGCGAATTTGTGCATTGTCTTTTCTGCGCGCTTGATACGGCAAACAGAAAAGCGTGTGCAGATTGCACACGCTTTTTGGCTGAATCATGTATATTGGAATCCTTTGCTTGCGAAAACACCGCTTCATCAATCGATAAACTTGCCGTAATGCTTCGGCTCAGCGGCGGCAGGCGCAAAACGCATCAGGAACTGCCCCGCCTTTGCGATAATCGGGTTTTTCACAACTTCACCGATACTGACAATCAGCGATTCGGCAATTTTATAGACGGACGGCGTAGAAGACGGCGTGATTGTAACGCGGTCATTGCGCTTGAACAGGAAATTCAAATCCCGTCTGCCGATGGTCTCCACAGGGCGTATGTACAGGCGAAGATTGATATCGTCCACCCACTCGGCGTTGGCGCACACCTTAAAGGTGATTTGCCCCAAAGTCATTTTACCGTAACGGTAGTGACCGTCCATACCGCAGGCAACGGTATTGTTTTCATCGCCTTCATCCCACGTAACGGAACATTCGTGTTCTTTAAAGTGGAAACGGATATTGTCAATATTGCCCGCACGGTCAGACATCATAAAGGTGACCGCCAACGGCAGCATGCTGACGGGGAAGCCAATCAGATTCAAAAGAATCTTTTTACGCACCTTAATCGTTCTGCCCTCGATTTTCTTCTCGGTCAGGGAACGCGGTGAAACGGCGGGACGCGCCAGCAAAGAGGTATCTAACCGAGAGGGCTTTTTCTCTTCGCCCTCTTGGATAAATGCCTTCGGAAAAAAGCGCCAAAGCGCTTCTCTCGCCTGTGCTTCCACGGGAATTGCCGCTGTTGTAATAATAGAGGCGTCATAGTCGGGCAGATTGATGGCAAACTGCGAGAACATACCGTCCATTCGGTAAGAATTCGGTATCGCGTCATTCATCCAGAAGCAATAGCCGTAACCGCAGTTGCAGTCGGGGTCGTCACTCGGCTGTTTGATGTCGCCCAACTGATTCTGCGTCGCCTGCGAAATCCACGCCGCAGGCAAAACCTGCTTGCCGCGGTATTTCCCGCCGTGCAGATAACAGTCGGCAACCTTGGCAAGGTCCTCGGTGGTAATGTACAGCCCCCAGCCGCCTGCTTCCACACCGTTGGCGTCCGTTTCCCAAAACGGGACTTCAATGCCGAGCGGCTCAAACAAACGCGGCGTCAGATACTCAATGACACTCACCCCCGTTACACGGTGCAAAATCGCACAGAGCATATAAATATTTTCGTTCACATACAAAAACTGCGTACCCGGCTCAAACACCCACGGCGAATTGATAAAATCGGCAATCCAGTCGATTTTGCCCTTATCCGCCATCATATCGGTCTGCTTGCCCGAGGTCATGGTGATGAGCGTGCGCACGGTCATCTTTTCAAAATACGGATTCGGCGTTTTCGGCGGATAATCCGGGAAAAATTCCGTCACGACATCGTCCAACGACAAAAGCCCCTCGCTGACGGCAAACCCCACCGCCGTAGAGGTAAAGCTTTTGCTGACAGAATACATGGTATGCTTGGTGTGCGCGTCAAACGGCTCGTTATACCATTCCACCGCCACCTTACCGTGACGGAGCACCATCAAGCTGTGAAACTCCAGCTCCTCCTGCTGCATGTACTCGATAAGCTGCTCGACCACATCCGCATAAACACCCACATCTTCGGGCGCTGCCACACGCGGCAAATCTGTTTTTTTGACTGCCATAACCAACTCACCCTTCTGCATCGTATTCTCTCTTGGAATATTTATGTAGTATAGCATATTTCTCTGTAAAAATCAACATATTGCACAAAAAAAGGCAGATGAAACATCTGCCTTTCGCAATAATAGACAAGCCCTTTTGTCCTGTTTATTAAAATATATTGAAATACTTACTGCACTTCGACTGTCCAACCGAAGTCATCCGCACGGTTGCCCCACTGAATGCCTGTCAGGGTATCGTAGAGATGCTGTGTCACTTCGCCGATTTCGCCGTTGTTGATGATGAATTTTTCATCCTTATAGCAAAGCTCGCCAATCGGAGAAA
This sequence comes from uncultured Oscillospiraceae bacterium, assembly GCA_900540295.1. Taxonomy (GTDB): domain Bacteria; phylum Bacillota; class Clostridia; order Oscillospirales; family Acutalibacteraceae; genus Fimenecus. The sequence goes on along the minus strand of UQFM01000003.1, from coordinate 26,326 downwards.
CAACTGCCGCCGTACCGCAACCCCATGCTTCTTCCAGCGTGCCGTTTTTGAGCGCTTCGCCGAGTTCGTCCACACTCAAAAGGCGCTCACTGACAGTATAGCCCTCTTTCTTCAAAACCTCAATGCAGGATTTTCTCGTGATACCCGGCAAAATGGAGCCTGTCAGCTTCGGCGTAACAATCTCGCCGTTGATTTTGAACATAACGTTCATAGCGCCGACTTCCTCAATGTATTTGCGCTCCACGCCGTCCAGCCACAGCACCTGCGAATAGCCTTTTTCCTCTGCACGCTGTCCCGCGCGGTTGCTCGCCGCATAGTTGCCGCCGCATTTCGCATAACCTGTACCGCCGCGAACCGCACGGACGTCCTCGTCCTCAATCATAATCTTAACGGGATTGATGCCCTCTTTATAATAACTGCCTACGGGAGAAGCAATGATTGCAAAGGTTGCATTATGCACCGCATGCACGCCCAACGATTCATCATTGCCGAACATAAACGGACGCAAGTATAAAGAAGTGCCGGGCGCAGACGGCGTCCAGTCCTGCTCCACACTTACAAACGTCTGCAAAAGCTCCATCGCCTCCGCTTCGGGAATCTGCGGCAGACAAAGGCGCTCTGCCGAATTGTTCATACGGCGAATGTTTTCAATCGGACGGAACAGCTGTACCTTGCCGTCTTTACGGCGGTACGCCTTTAAGCCTTCAAAAATTTCAGAGCCGTAGTGCAGAACGGTAGACGCGGGATGAATCGACAAATCGGCGAACGGTACGATGCGTGCGTCATGCCAGCCCGTATCTGCCGAATACTCCATTAAAAGCATGTGGTCCGTAAAAATTTTACCGAAGCCCAATGCATTTTCGTCTGCAGGCTTTGCCTTCGGCGTTTTGGTTTTTTCGATTTTGATTTCCATAAAAAACATCTCCATGTTTTAAATTGTTACTTTTAAATTATTTATCTGCTCTGTAATTCGGCACCAATTCTTTTAAAAAGGTTCTCGCCTGCGACGGCTGCATATCGCCGATATGCTCAATATGCTCCATCAAATATGCATCGTCAAAATCGTACGGTGCGGTTACAAAAATCTTGTTGTTTTCGGTTTTGTGCATACCGTCCTTTTCCGACGGCAAAATCAGTTCCTCATACAGTTTTTCACCGGGGCGAAGCCCTGTAAACTGAATATCGATATCTACATACGGCTCGTAACCCGACAGCTTAATCAGCTTTTCGGCAAGTGTTACGATTTTCACAGGCTCGCCCATATCCAGCACGAAAATTTCGCCGCCCTTGGCAAGACCGCCCGCCTGTACCACCAGCTGTGCCGCTTCGGGAATCGTCATAAAATAACGGGTAATATCGGGATGCGTTACGGTTAAAGGCCCGCCGTTCTTCAACTGTTCCTTAAACAGCGGGATGACACTGCCGTTTGAACCCAGCACATTGCCGAAGCGCACCGCCGCGAATTTGGTGTTTTCCGAAATTTTGGAAAAATGCTGTACCACCAATTCACAGCAACGCTTGGACGCGCCCATCACATTGGTCGGGTTGACCGCCTTATCCGTGGAAAGCAAAACAAAGTTGCGCACACCGAACTCGTCAGCAACTTTTGCCGTATTATATGTGCCCAAAATGTTATTTTTAATTGCCTCATAGGGGCTGTCCTCCATCAAAGGCACATGCTTGTGCGCCGCGGCATGGAAAACACTGGTCGGGTGAAATTCCTCGAAAACTTCGCGAAGCCGTGCTTCCTCGCGCACGGAGCCGATACGGATTTCCACATGCGGCGTACCGAAATAAGCCCGATCCAGCGCATTCTTCAGCTCATAGGCGTTGTTTTCGTAAATATCGAAAATAACTATCGTATCCGGATTGTATTTGGCAATCTGACGGCAAAGCTCCGAACCGATGGAACCGCCGCCGCCCGTAACCAAAACGACTTCCCTCGTCACGTATTTGCACACATCCGCCCGAAGCTCTATCGGCGGACGGGACAGCAAGTCTAAAATATCCACCGAACGCACCGATTTGAGTGCGGATTTCGGTTTTTCCAAAAACTCCTGATGGTCGGACATTTTTACAACGCAGCCCGTATTCACAAGGGATTCCAAAATTTCCCGCTTGCGGGATTCGGCAATATCCGTAATACAAAAATAAATTTGATTCACTTCGTATTTTTCGACCGCCTCTTTCACCCGGTCACATGTGCCGACCACAGGCGTACCGAGAATGAAAAGCCCGACTTTTTTGGGGTCGTCATCCAAAATCGCAACCGGTGTACCCAAACGGTAATCGGTCATTTGCAATTCCGAAATCAAAGCGCTGCCGAAATTGCCTGCACCGACGACCAGGATTCGGTTCTGCCGAACGCTGTCGCGGCTGCTTTTAAAACTGCGCTTCCCCTCTGTTTTCAGCAGTTTTGCCGAACGGTAATAAATACGCACAGCTAAGCCCAATGCGGTAACCGCCACAACTGCATCAATATAAACCGACAAAGGCAAAACATTAAAATACAATCGAATGTCTTGCCCGTTTGCCATCAGCAATCGGCAGATTTTCATACCGATATAGTCACAGACCCACACGCACCCCGTCGCCAAAAACGAAGATAAGCCGAATCGGAGAATATCATACAGACCCGCATATTTCCACAGCGTCCTGTACAGTTTAAATAAAATATTAAAACCAACGTAAAAGAGTATCAGATACGGCATCCGCAGCAAAAGACGGATTGCCAAATCCTTATCCATCACGAAATTCCAATGAATCGCCACGGTTACAAAATAAACGATGCCGACAATAACAATGTCTGCCGTCATCAGTGAAAGTATTCTCTGATTGATTATGCCTGATTTTACTCGTTTCTCCACCCATTTCTCTCCCTGAAAAAAATATGGTTTTATAGATTTTACTCTTTTCTATTTCATATGTCAATAAATCCTGCATATTATACTCGGAATTAAATTGTGAAATTACGGTACAGCAGGTTGATTCTGTATAAAAAAGATGATAAAATAGTTATATATTTTCATTTTCAGAAGGGAGAGAAATCCGTGTCGCAAAAGCTTTGGAAAATTTCCGAATATGACCGTGACACTGCGGCAAGCCTTGCGGAAAGCTGTGAAATCGACCCGTTTCTCGCCCTGCTTTTAACGGCGCGCGGCATCGCGGACGAAGTGCAGGCACAGGAATACCTCACGAACACCTTTGATTTTGCCGACCCGTATGAATTGGCGGATATGGAAAAAGCGGTGGAACGCATCTCGGACGCATTGGAAAATTTTGAGAAAATTGCCGTATTCGGCGATTATGATGCGGACGGCGTAACCGCCGCCGCACTTGTGTATTCGTATTTGGAAGCGCAGGGCGGCAATGTTGTCTGCCGCATTCCCGACCGCCAAAGCGAGGGCTACGGCATGTCCGCCGATGCTGTCCGCGCTTTGCACGAAGACGGCGTTAAGCTGATTGTCACCGTAGACAACGGCATTGCCGCCGTAGAGGAAGCCGCGCTTGCCAAATCACTCGGTATCGATATGGTCATTACCGACCACCATACGCCGGGAAAGGTGCTCCCCGACGCAGTCGCCGTTATCAATCCGCACCGCGCAGACTGCCCGTCCGAATACAAGGAAAGCGCGGGCGTCGGCGTCGCCTTTAAACTGATTTGCGCCTTAGAGGGCGACTGCGAATCGATGCTGGAGCAATACGCGGATTTGGTAACTGTCGGCACATTGGCAGACGTTGTACCGCTGACAGGCGAAAACCGCGCCCTTGTCAAAAAAGGGATTCGGAAAATCAGCGCGGACGCACGTGCGGGCCTTTCCGCACTGAAAACCGTTTCGGGGCTTGGGGAACGTCCCCTGAACGCCGCAAGCGTTGCTTTCACCCTCGCGCCGCGCATCAACGCCGCGGGACGTATCGGCTCGGCAATGACCGCATTCCGTTTACTGCTTTGCGACAACAAAGATACCGCCCTGCAAATCGCAGGGGAAACCGACGCACTCAACAAACAGCGGCAGACAATCGAATCGAAAATTACTGCGGAAGCAGTAGCGCAAATTGAAGAAAATCCCGAAATTAAGTATGCACAGATTTTGGTGGTTGCAGGCGAGGGCTGGCACCCCGGCGTCAACGGCATCGTCGCCGCACGTCTGGTCTCCCGTTACGGCAAACCCGCCGTTGTCATTTCCTTGGACGGCGAAGAAGGTACAGGCTCCTGCCGCAGTTTAGAGGGCTTTTCGATTTATGACGCGCTGTGCGCCGTACAGGAATATCTCACCCATTTCGGCGGGCATCCCGGTGCGGCGGGCTTGGGCGTACAGATAAAAAACATTCCCGCCCTGCGCCGTGCGTTGGACGCATATGCGAAAACCGTCTCCATGCCGTTCCCGTCCGTCCGTCTGGACTGCAAGCTGAACCCCGCCTACATCAATCTGCATTTGCTGGAGACGCTCTCCGCCTTGGAGCCGTGCGGCTGTGAAAACCCCGTGCCGACGTTCGGGCTGTTCAATATGCAGCTTCGCGCTGTCAAACCTGTCGGCGAGGGCAAGCATTTGCGGCTAACCCTGCAAAAAGGCGATGCGTCTCTTTCGGCAATGCTCTTTTCCGTACCGCTTTCCGCTTTCCCCTATCAAATCGGCGATACGCTGGACCTCGCCGTGCAAATTGACAAAAATGTCTTTCGCGGGGAAGTGCACCCGTCTGTGCGCATTCGCGAAATGCGCTTTTCGGGCTTTGACACGGAACACTATTTGAAAAGTCTGCGCCTGTATGAAAAATACCGTTTCGGTGATACGCTTTCCGAAAAAGAACGCGCGTTTTTAACGCCGCCGCGGGAATTTCTGCTCGGCGTTTACAAATTTTTGAAATTAAACAGTCCTTTCCCTTATGACACAGCCGTCTTTTGCAAACGCAGCGGCTGTCCGCCGACCAAAGCCGCAACGGTTTTGGTTGCATTGGATGTACTGACCGAGTTAGGACTTTCAGAAAAAAATGCAGACGGCGCATATATCTGCAAGCCCGCCGCACAAAAGGCGGATTTGACTGCCTCTGCCGTTTTACAACACCTTACCGAGAAAGAAGCATAAGCATGGAAGAACGAGAATTGACCCCGAAAGAACAGTATGCGCTGTTAAAAGAACGGTTACAGCAGGAAACCGCCTGTACTGCCGAGGAGATTGCGGAAATCGACAAGGCATTCGCCTTAGCTGAGGATGTGCACAGCGCACAGCTTCGCTATTCCGGGCAGCCGTACATCATTCACCCGATTGCCGTCGCCAATATTTTGGTGGATTTCGGCATGGACGCGCAGTCCATTGAAGCCGCGCTTCTGCACGACACGGTAGAGGATACCGACGTTACCCTCGCCCAGCTGCAATCGGAATTCGGCGGCGAGGTTGCCGCGCTTGTGGACGGCGTTACCAAGCTCGGCAAGGTGCCGCTTGCCACCAAAGAGGAATTTCAGGCGGAAAACCTGCGAAAAATGCTGTTGGCGATGTATCAGGATATCCGCGTCATTATCATCAAGCTTGCGGACAGACTCCACAACATGCGGACCCTCGATTTTATGGCGCCGCAGAAAAAGCGGGATATTGCGCTGGAAACCATTGAAATCTATGCGCCGATTGCACACCGTCTCGGTATCCGCGCCGCCAAGGAAGAACTCGAAGATTTGGCAATCCGCTTTCTTGACCCCATAGCGTATGCAGACATTGAAAAATCTTTGGACAACATGACACGCTCGCGGCTGGAATTTCTGGAGGATATGAAAGAAAAAATCAGCGCGCGCATCTCGACGGTGGTCAAAAATCCGAAAATCGACGGACGCGTCAAAAGCGTCCACGGCATATACCGCAAAATGTATATGCAAAACAAAAATTTCGACCAGATTTACGACATCTATGCCATCCGCATTATTGTAGACAGCGTTATAGACTGCTACAACTGTTTAGGTCTGATTCACGATATGTTCCGTCCGATGCCCGGACGGTTTAAGGATTACATCTCCACCCCGAAGCCCAATATGTACCAGTCTTTGCACACCACCGTGCTCGGCACGGACGGCATTCCGTTCGAGGTGCAGATTCGCACGCGGGAAATGCACCGTACCGCAGAATTCGGTATCGCGGCGCACTGGAAATACAAGCTCGGCTTAAAGGGCAAATCCAATTTAGACGAGCGCCTCGCGTGGATTCGCCAGATGCTCGACGACCAAAAGGAATCGGGCGACGTGCAGGAATTGGTGCGTGCCATTAAGAGCGACCTCATTCCCGAGGACGTATTTGTATTCACCCCGCGCGGCGACGTTATCAATCTGCCGAGCGGCGCGACCGTTATCGACTTCGCCTATGCCATTCACACCGCCGTCGGCAACAAAATGGTCGGCGCCAAGGTGGACGGGCGCATTGTACCGATTGACTATAAGGTCAAAACGGGGGAAATCGTCGAAGTCCTCACCTCTTCCCAGCAGGGAAAAGGGCCTTCGCGCGACTGGCTCTCGATTGCCAAAACCAGCTCGGCACGCAATAAAATCCGTTCGTGGTTCAAAAATGAAAAGCGTGATGAAAACATTGCCGAAGGAAAGCTGGAAATTGAGCGCGAATTCCGCCGCAATTATATCCGTCTGACGGAAGAAGAATACAACAAATTCATCCGCAATCTCGCCGCACGGCAGCGGTTTGACGATTTGGACGATTTTTATGCCGCCATCGGCTTCGGCGGGGTATCGGTGATTCGTCTGATGCCCTACATCAAAGAGGAATATAACAAAAATTACCGCCCGCAGGAACAGGAACCCGAAATTCTGCCGACACAGGTCAAAACAACCAAGAGCAAGGGCAGTGACGGCGTCACCGTAGAGGGCGTGGACAACGTGCTGATTAAATTCTCGCGGTGCTGTAACCCCCTGCCGGGCGACAATATCATCGGCTTTATCACGCGCGGACACGGTATTTCCGTACACAAACGCGACTGCACCAATGTGCCGAAGGATATTTCCGCCTGTGCCGAACCCGAACGCTGGGTACAGGTACGCTGGAACAAGGACGTCAAGAAAGAATTTAAAGCCGCCTTGCAAATTACTTCGCTGTCGCGCATCGGCTTAATGGCGGATATTTCCGTACAGCTCGCCAATATGCGCGTCAACATCAACGAAATTTCCTCGCGTGTAGCAAAGGACGGCAGAAGCACCATCAATATGAACATCACCGTCAGCAATGTTGACCACCTCAAGAATGTGATTTCCCGCATTGAAAAGGTGGACGGTGTGTTGAGTGTGGAACGGTAAAGCACAGTTAAGACAGGAAAGGCGTCGCGCGACTAAAGGGGTAATCAACAAACTTGGTTACTGCGCTTTTCTCTCCCTCCGTCACGCGCAAAGCGCGCGCCACCTCCCTCCCAGAGGGAGGAAAAAAGTCACAGAAAGGAACGGCACCAAACGATGAAAGCAGTTATTCAAAGAGTGAAGCACGCCGAGGTTACGGTAGACGGCGCGTGCGTTGGCAAAATTGGTGAAGGATACATGATTTTAGTCGGCGTGCAGAACGGCGACACGGACGCGGACGCAGAATTGCTTGCCCGCAAAACCGCCAATTTGCGTGTGTTCACCGATGAAAACGATAAAATGAACCGTTCCGTTTTGGACATTAGCGGCGAGGTTTTGGCTATTTCACAGTTCACCCTGTGCGCCGACGTCAAAAAGGGCAACCGCCCGTCGTTCACAGAAGCCGCCGCACCCGCCGAGGCGGACCGTCTCTACTGTCTGTTTTGCGACGAATTATTGGAAAACGGCGTAAAAAAGGTTGAAAAAGGCGTGTTCGGCGCGCATATGGAAGTGGAGCTTCTGAACAACGGTCCCGTAACCATTTTATACGATACTGAAATTTGGAGAAATTAAGTAATGGCGCTTACAGTAGAATCGATTCCGCAAGGTCCCGTGCAGGCGAATACGCATATTGTCACCGATACCGCCACAGGCAAAATCGCCGTGGTGGACGCAGGCGACTGCACGGATGTATTCAAAGAATATTTGCAGGGAAAGCAGGTCGAATATATTCTTTTGACTCACGGGCATTTTGACCATATTCTCGGCGTACCCGCATTAAAGGCACTGACGGGTGCGGAAATCTGTATCCACGCTTTGGACTCGGCCTGCCTTTCAGACGAAGAAAAAAGCCTTTGCGCGTGGGAATGTGCGGGACAGCAAACGCCCATTCAGCCCGACAGACTGCTTCGCGAGGGCGACGAAATCCGTTTGGGCGAAAGCACCCTGCACGTTTTGCACACACCGGGACACACAAAGGGCGGCGTATGCTATGCAGATTTTGAAAACCATATGCTTTTCACGGGCGATACGCTGTTCTGCCTGACGGCGGGACGCACGGATTTTCCCGGCGGCAGTGATGAAGAATTGCTCGCGTCCCTCATTCGGCTTCGGAATTTAGACGGTGACTTCACGGTTTACACAGGACACAACCGTTCTACAACGCTGGAATTTGAGCGCACACACAATCGGTATATGCGGAGAATCGGACGATGATTTTAGAAATTTTAGGACACAGCTATCAATATGAGCTGGAAAAGCTGACGCGGCTCTTTTTCCCGAATGAGAAAATCCGCGTAATCTTTGAACAAAGCGACGGCACAGACACTGACCCGCTTTGCAGGACGGAAATTCAAGACAATACCGCACATGTGTTTTGCCGCTTCGACGAAAGAACTTGGTCGCAGTCTGTTTCTTTGGAAAACGTGCAGGACGCCGAACTGCAAATTGCCTCGATGCTGTTTTGCGCATTACAGGAATTAACGGGATATCAGCCAAAATGGGGGTTACTGACCGGGATTCGCCCGTCTAAGCTTTTGCTCGCTTTGCAAAATGAAATGGGCGCTGCAAATGCGCATGCCTATTTCCGTGACCGTTTTTTTGTCTCCGAAGAAAAAACCGCACTCACCGAAAGTGTGGCGGCGCGGGAAGAATCGATTATCCGCACTTCGCGCCCCGATTCGTGCAGTTTATATGTTTCGATTCCCTTCTGCCCGACGCGGTGCAGTTACTGCTCGTTTGTGTCGCACGCCGCGAACTCCGCCACCGCAAAAAAATTACTGCCCGATTACGTAACACTGCTGACAAAGGAAATTGCACAAACAGGCGCATATGCGAAAGCGCTTGGTCTGCGGCTCGAAAGCGTGTATTTCGGCGGCGGTACACCGACCACCCTTTCCGCAGAACAGCTGGGAATCCTGCTTTCGGCAGTCGAACAGGCGTTTGACCTTTCCGCGGTGCGGGAATACACCGTAGAGGCAGGGCGTCCCGACACGGTCACACGCGAAAAATTGGTTGCACTCAAAAACGGCGGCGTTACGCGCGTGAGCATCAATCCCCAGACCTTTAACGACGCGGTTCTGCGTGAAATCGGCAGAAATCACACCTCGGCGTTAACCGAATCCGCCTATTTCGCGGCACGCGACGCGGGCTTCGGAAATATCAATATGGATTTTATTGCGGGTCTGCCGACAGACACTCCCGATTCCTTTGCCGCTTCGATTGACCGCGCGCTCGCACTCGTCCCCGAAAACATCACGGTGCACACCCTCTCGTTAAAACGCGCATCCAGACTCGGCACGCAAAATGCACAGGTGGAACGCGCGGCGGGTCTTGTCGCCGACGAAATGCTCGGCTATGCATACCGCAATCTGACCGCAAACGCATATCACCCGTATTATATGTACCGTCAGTCCAAAACGCTCGGCAATTTGGAAAATACAGGCTACGCCAAAGCGGGATATGAATGCATATACAATATTTTTATGATGGAAGAGTGCCACACGGTGTTCGCCGTAGGCGCAGGCGCGGTTACAAAATTAAAATCTCCGCACGGCAAGGAGATTGAACGCATATTTAACTATAAATATCCATATGAATATATTTCGGGGTTCGAAGAAATTCTTGCCCGCAAGGAAAAGATTCTTCCGTTCTATGAAAAATATACATGAGGTAATTTGTATGGCAAACGTGCACAATTATTTGGAATACATCAACGATTTGGCGAAAAACGACCCGCACACGCTCGTAGAGCGCAGTGAAACGCGGTTTGACAATATTTTAAACCGCATTGCCGACCGTGTGGAAAACGACAGCGGACGGGAAATCCTGATGCTGGCAGGTCCTTCCGCTTCAGGCAAAACGACCACCGCGAAAAAGCTGTCCGAAAAATGTGCGGCGCGCGGTATGCAAACGCACGTAATCTCTCTGGACGATTTTTATTTGGATCGCAGTGCCATCCCGCTCGGGGAGGACGGCGAACCTGATTTTGAAACCGTGTACGCGCTCGATTTGCCGCGGCTGCGCGAATCTCTGCAAATGCTTTTGACGGGTGCGCCGACGGACTTGCCGCTGTTTGATTTTACCCTCGGCAGACGCAGTGACTGCGTCAACACCGTTACCCTCGGCGCACAGGACGTCATTATTGTTGAGGGACTGCACGCGCTGAATCCGATTGTCACAGAAGCCCTGCCGCAAAAAAATCTGTTAAAGCTTTATATCAGCGTGTCCTCGCGCATATATAATGAAAGAGGAAAAATCATTTTAAACAAACGCAATCTCCGTTTTCTGCGGCGTATGACGCGGGACTATCTGTTCCGTGCAAGCTCTGTGGAAAACACCTATATGCTGTGGGACAACGTCCGCAAGGGCGAGGATAAATACCTGTTTCCCTTTAAAGACCTTGCCGACATTAAAATCAATTCCGTCCATTTAAGCGCGCCGTGCGTCTTTCGCGGCATATGCCTTGAAATGCTTCGGAAGGCTTCGCTTTCGGGGGAACATGCACGTGACGCCGAACGGCTGATGCGCGCCCTCGAACAATTCGAGCCGCTGTCGCCCGACCTGATTCCCGACGATTCTCTCCTGCGTGAATTTTTGGGCAAAAAATCGGGGTAATGTGTCCTTCTGCGCGCGTAGGGCGCGGGTTCGCAAAAACTTGTCATTCTGAGTGAAGCGAAGAATCTCACATAGAACAAAGTAAAGTTGATTCTCGCGTAGGGAAGGACATCCTTGTCCGTCCGCGGGCGAACGCAGTTCGCCCCTACACAGAGATGATGCGTTGTCATTGGTCAGTGCGAAATTTACGGGCGCGCGATGCACGCCCCTACGGGTTTGAGGCGTTTGTCATTCTGAGCCATAGACGAAGAATCTCCCACGGCACAGGATAAATTTGATTGATGCGCCCCTATCGTGGTGTTCTGATTCCACCCCTTTTCCGACAAATCCCCTGAAAATCATTGACAACCGTCTAAAAATCGTGCTATTCTATATTTTACCGCGTTTTTGTATACCGAATCCAACCGATGGGAGGAAACCGACTTTGGCACAAAAGAAAAGAAAAAGCCAATCGCTGTTAAACGGCGCCATGGTGCTTGCCGCCGCGACTATCCTTGTAAAAATCATCGGTATTCTCTATAAAATTCCGATTTCAAACATGGTCGGCGCCGTCGGGCGCGGCTGTTTCGATTCTGCATACAATTTATACATCCCGATTTACACCGTCTCCATGGCTGGCTTTCCCGTTGCCGTTTCCAAAATGGTTTCCCAGCAGGTCGCTTTGGGGCGGTTCCGCGACGTAAAACAGATTTTCAAAGTCGCCGCAAGGCTTTTCCTGCTGACGGGCACCATCGGCACCGTTTTAATGCTTGCCCTCTCTTATCCATATGCCTACCTCGCTAAAAATTTAGAGGCACTGCCCGCCATTTTCGCCATCACCCCGTCCATCCTCTTCTGCTGTATCATGTCGATTTACCGCGGGTACTACAACGGTCTGCGCAACATGACCCCTACGGCAATGTCCGAGGTTTGGGAAGCCGTCGGCAAGGTCATAGCGGGTCTTGTCTGCGCCAAAATTTCGATTGACTACGGTATGTCGCGCTTTGCGGCGGGCTATACCGTTTACGGACATACGGTTTCCACGGAAGCCGAGGCAATGAGCGCCATTTACCCCTATGCCGCCGCAGCCGCAGCCATCGGCGTGACGTTCGGCACAGTGGTGGGCATGATTTATATGATGGTACTCCACAAGGTCAAGGGCGACGGGATTACACGCGAAGAGCTTATCAACTCGCCCCGCCCCTTAAAAGGCTCCGCCATTGCCAAAACGCTGATTTCCATTGCGATTCCCGTGGTCGCGTCGTCGCTCGTGTTCAGCGTCACCAATCTGATTGATTCCATCACCGTCCAAAACCGTTTGGACACCATGATTATGAGCAATCTCGATTACATCAAATCTGTATACGGCGACGCACTGCTCGCTTCGCAGATTCTCGATGAAGATATTGCCAAATTCCTGTACGGCGCATACACAATGTCGCTCGATTTCAAAAATTTGATTCCGTCTATTACAATGACGCTCGGCGTCAGTGCCATTCCCGCGCTTTCCGCCGCATGGGCGGTCAAAGACAAACGGATTCTGCGCGTATCGGTGGAATCCGTACTGCGTGTGACCCTGATGATTGCACTGCCCGCGGGCATCGGCATGGGCGTACTCGCCACGCCGATTCTCGATATGATGTATCAAACGGGCAAATCCGCTTCGGCAGTTTCGATTGCCGCACCGATTATGGCGGCTTATGGGTATACCATCTTCTTAATGTCGCTGTCACAGCCGATGACCAATATGCTGCAAGCCATCGGCAAGCCCGGCGTGCCCGTAAAATCCCTGACGCTCGGCGCAGTCACCAAGGTTATTGCAAATTACATTTTTATCGGTATTCCGCAAATCGGCATCAACGGCGCCGTCATCGGCACGGTGATTTGCTACACCGTGATTGTGGTTTACAACTATATTGCCCTTGTGCACACCACAAAGGTTCGCATCAATTTCATTTCGGTGTTCGTAAAGCCGCTGATTTGCAGTGTGCTCTGCGGTGTGGCGGCATACACAAGCTATGGGCTGTTTTCGAACATTTTGCCTGATTTGTCGCGCGGGGCGCTTTCGCTCACAAATATCATAGCCACCGTGATTGCAATTGTCTTTGCCGTATTGGTTTACGGGATTTCCATGCTTTTGGTCGGCGGCATTGCAAAAGATGACGTAATTATGCTCCCGAAGGGAGAAAAAATCGCTAAACTACTTGCAAAATATGGATTTATAGAGTAAAATAAAGGGAGTTGAGTGAACCTTGAAAACGATGTTCACATTCAAACAAAAATACACAGTCGACGATTTGGTCGAAATCATGCGCATTCTCCGTTCGGAGAACGGCTGCCCTTGGGACAGAGAACAGACCCACGAGTCCATTCGCAAAAACTTCATTGAGGAAACCTATGAAGCGATTGAAGCCATCAATAAGCAGGACAGTCACCTGCTTTGCGAGGAGCTCGGCGATGTTTTGATGCAGGTCGTATTCCATGCGCAAATGGAAGCGGAAAAACAGGTTTTCGATTTTTCCGATGTGGCGGACGGCGTCTGCAAAAAGCTGATTGAGCGCCACCCGCACGTATTCGGCGAAGTCGAGGTAGATTCCTCGGACGATGTGCTGCGGAATTGGGAGCAGATTAAATCCGCCTCGAAACAGCGCAAAACAGTTGCCGACAAAATGAATTCCGTCCCCCGCGAACTGCCCGCGCTTATGCGTGCGGATAAAATTCAGCGGCAGGCGGCAAAGGTCGGTTTTGACTGGGACGAGTTCGCAGACGCGGCAAAGAAAATTTCGGAAGAGCAGGCAGAGCTTGCGGATGCAGTTGCCGAGAATGACCGTACAAACACCGTGGAAGAACTCGGCGACTTGCTGTTTGCGGTTGTCAACGTGGCGCGCAAGCTGGATATTGACCCCGAAGAAGCACTGACAAAGGCAACGGACAAGTTTCAAACCCGCTTTACGGCGGTAGAGGCACTTGCGAATGCGCGGAACATCGTAATGACGGAGTCCGACCTTAAAACGTTGGACAGGCTGTGGGATGAGGTCAAAGCCACTGCAAAACAGGAATCTTGACAGCGTTTACCGCTGTTTTGAGATATTAACAAACACAAACGGAGGAAAACAAAATGAATAAGACAGAACTTATTGCAGCAGTTGCAGAAAAAGCGGGTCTTTCCAAGAAAGACGCAGACGCTGCAGTTACAGCCGTTTTTGACGCTGTTACCGCAGAACTCGTAAAGGGTGAAAAAGTCCAGCTTATCGGCTTCGGCACATTTGAAACCCGTGAGCGCGCAGCAAAACAGGGTCGCAACCCCAGAACCGGCGAAACCATGACCATCGCAGCTTCCAAAGTTCCCGCTTTCAAAGCAGGCAAAGCACTGAAAGACGCTGTGAAATAAGTGTGCAACACCGTTCGGGCAGGGGCATCATTCCCCTGCCCTTTTTTTCTTCGTTTATTTGTCATTCTGAGGCGAATCCGAAGAATCTCACACGGCACAAGGTGAATTTGATTCTTGGTAGGGCGGGGGCTTGCCCCCGCCGCGAAATCTCATCTGACTTCAACGGGGCGCCGAGGTGCGGGTCTCCAGCGGAGACCTCTGCATACGGAAGTATGCAGAAGCACCGACCGAGCCGGCAGGCGAGACCTTGCCCGCGCCGCAGAATTTCATCAAACTTTTGCGGGCGGATGAAGGCATCCGCCCCTACGGGGTCGTGCGCGCCATTGTCTTGCACATCACCGCCGCAGTTTTGTACGGTTCATCACTGCGCGTACCAACAGGTAAATCACGGGCGTGAACAAAACGGAAAATACCGCCGACGGTAAATAAAAACGCACAAACAGCCAGCCTGCGCTGTCTACGCCTTCGGCAAGTACAAAAAACACAATATATAAAGAAATATACAACAGATGTGCAATACCGTTCAGCAACAAAGCCGTCACTAAATTGTTTCGCATAACGGTATTGATTAAAATTCCGCACGCCGCGCCGATTGCCATAAATAAAAATGCATGGAAGCCGTCGCCGCTCGGAGACACAAAATCCCAAAGCGCACCCGCAAACAATCCGAATGCCGCGCCTGCCGTTTCGCGCTCAAACAGCCCCAAACAGACGGTGAACGTCAGTAAAAACCATGCGCGCACGCCGAAAAATTCAAGCGTGCCGCCCACGGCGCTCTGCACAAGATACGCCGCCAAAATCAAAAGGGCAAAAATGCCGCGCCGCGCAAGCAGAATTTTTGTCTGTCTACGCATCGCCCTTGCCCTCAAAATCCGTAATCACAAATGCATCCTGCACCTCGGCAATTTCGATTTCAGGCTGAATTTCGGCATAATACGAAATGTCGCCTTCCTCTTTTTCGACCGTCGTGACCGTGCCGATAATCAATCCGCGCGGATACACCCCGCCCACGCCCGACGTACATACAATTCCGCCGGGAGCAACCGCCGTCGCGCGGGACAGCCCCGACAGCTTGATTTTCCCCGACACGCCGAGCTTTGCGGTTGTGCCTGTATAGCCCGTCTCGCCTGTGCGGATTTCATATGCCGCCGCACTGACCTTCGGGTCGCAAACAGACAGCACCGTACAGGCAGTCGTCGTCACCTCGGACACCAAACCGATTAAATATTCTCCGCTGATAACGGGATCGCCGGCGGAGACCCCGTCCGCCGCGCCGCAGTTTAACACAAATGAGCCGAACACATCCGCAGAATCCCGCCCGATTACCGTACCCGTGACGAACTGAAAGTCGGGATTTTTCTCTTTCACGCCGAGGAACTTTTCATAGCTTTCTACCTGTTTTTGCAGTTTCTCGTAGTCCACCAGCTTGCTTTGATATTCCGCAACCTGCTGTTCCAGCTCCTCTACGCGGTCTTTGTATGCGTCGGCGGAAATAAATCCGCCCTTTAAATCGTCAAATTTCCCCGCTATGTAAGCGCCGCCGCGCTGTAACGGCGAAAATACCGTGCCGAGAGCAGAGGTCAGCGGAGACGTGCCGTCGGCAGTCGCCGCAGCAGCAATCACACACGCCAGCAGTACAACTGCCGCCGCGAGCAATATTTTAAAACCTGTGCTTTTAAAATAATTTTTCATAGCTCTTCAAACTCGCTGACTTCGGATTTTAAATACATGCGGATGTGGAAATTCCATTCGCAAATCGTAGGGGGCGCTGCCTTCAGCGACCCGCGGGCGAACGCAGTTCGCCCCTACGCGTGATTGCATCGCCATTGGTTTTGTGCAAAATCGAACCCTGCTCGGGCGGGCGTGGAAGCCCGCCCCTACGGGATTTTAAATCCATTTTAATCGTAACGTTTTTTACCTGTAATGTCTAAAATCTCGCCGCTTTCCAAGCATTTACCCGTACCGTCTACCACACAGTCCAGCGGATTTTCCGCTACGTGCACGGGGATTTTTGTTTCAATGGAAATCAGCTTATCCAAGCCGCGCAGAAGCGCGCCGCCGCCTGTCAGCATAATCCCGCGGTCGATGATATCCGCCGAAAGCTCGGGCGGGGTTTTCTCCAGTGTGGAACGAATGGTGTCGAGAATCTGGTTGACGGGGTCGGAAAGCGCCTCGCGCACCTCTTCCGAGGTAATTTCAATGTTTTTCGGCAGACCGTCCAAAAGGTTTCTGCCCTTTACATCCATCGCACCCTCGCCGTCATACGGATATGCCGAACCGATTTTGATTTTAATATCTTCCGCCGTGCGCTCACCGATGAGCAAATTGTGCTTTTTGCGGATGTACGCGATAATCGCTTCATCAAAATTGTCGCCCGCCACGCGTGCCGACTGCGCGGTAACAATGTCGCCGAACGAAATGACCGCGACCTCGCTCGTACCGCCGCCGATGTCCACGACCATAGAGCCGATTGCCTCGGAAACGGGCAGACCAGCGCCGATTGCCGCCGCCATCGGTTCTTCAATCAGACCGACGTATTTTGCGCCCGCACTTCTTGCCGCATCGTGCACCGCCCTGCGCTCGACCTCGGTAACGCCCGAAGGAATGCAAATCAGTACCCGCGCCTTTGAAAACGGAGATTTGTTAATCGCCATGCGGATAAATTCCTTCAGCATGTCCGACGTGATTTCAAAGTCCGCGATAACGCCGTCCTTTAAAGGACGAACCGCCGTAATAGAACCCGGCGTTCTGCCAATCATCTGTTTGGCTTTATCGCCGACGGCGACCACCTTCTGCGGATATGCGCTTACGTCCACCGCCACAACCGACGGCTCACGGATGACAATGCCCTTGCCTTTTACGAACACAAGTGTATTCGCCGTACCCAAATCTATCCCGATGTCTTGTGAAAATATCATGTTTTGCTTCCTTTCTCCGCCTTGCACACAGGCATAATGCTCCAATATGGAATTTATTATACAGCATAGTTTTCCAATTCTCAACCGAAAAATCGTTAAAACTTTATGAATTCTTTGTTTTATTTGTGTGCAGATTGCAAATTGCGTTGTATAAACTTGTCGTTCTGCGTGAAGCGAAGCATCTCGCACGGTACCAAGTAAATTGGATAAACGCGTAGGGACGGACGTCCTTGTCCGTCCGCAGGCGATGAATCCCTCCACCGCTTTGCAGTTCGCCCCTACGGGTTGCGCGTCGCCGTTGGGATTGCGTGGGATTCAACCGAGCCCGCAGGCGCAAACGCCTACGGTTCGCGTGTCACCACTGGGCTTTCCAAAAAAACGGCGGGAGCATGCTCCCGCCCTACGGATATTACATTTGCGTTTGGCGTATTACACATCCATGCCAAGCTTTTTCGCGGCGCGGCGGGTAAAGAGTTCCCGCGCAAGCAGGCAAAACGTAAAGCCCAAAAGCGCGCCCATCGTTACATCTGTCAGGAAATGCTTGCCCATAATCATGCGTGTAAAGCCGAGCAGCCATGTGTAACCCCACGCAAGCGCAAAAAAGAGCCGCTCTTTGTTTTTAAATGCATCCAGCGCATCGCACAGCGTCAGACTCAAAAACAGCGCCGCACCGCTTGCCGTGTGTCCCGAGGGGAACGAAGAGCCGCCGTTGCCGTGCATATACCACGGCGTGTAGAGATAAAAATTCGGGTCATTGCGCAGGGCGGGGTCTGTCATTTCATGAAACCGTGTGCGTTCCACCGAATTTTTAATCGGGTCAATACCGATGCGGTACAGAATGCCGAACACAATCCCGCCGTAGGCAAGCGGCTTTAACTTTCGGAGCGTTTCGGGATTGCCCCTGCGCTTGACCAGATACGCCGCCAAAACATCTACCGTCAAAATCACGGTGACCAGCAAAATTGTATACAGCACGCTTTCCTTGACCTCGTCGGAAAACCACTGTTTTACGACGTTGCGTATCAGTTTTTGCCAAGAAAAATAGCCGAGCACCAAAAAACCGACGCCGTAGCCGAAATCGGCAACGCGCAAAAGCGTTGCCCGCGCCTTTTCGGAAAGTCCGCTTTTTTTGCCGAATTTCCGTTTCAGAAAATCGATGACGGACACGGTTTTTTCACATTCCCACGCACGCGTGGCATATAAAACCGCGGACGCAGGACCCCACAGCGCAAAACGCGGCGCTTCGCCGTATTTCTGCAAAAACAGCGCAAAGCCGTTTTCGGGATTGTACAGCGCGCGGTCTATGCGCAAATCGTAGAACGTACCGACCGCGAACAGCGCCAGCGTCAGCACATAAAACGCCGTAATCCAAATGATGCGTTCTTTCTTTTTCATCATGCTCCGTCTCTCCCCTTTTATTTTGCCGCCGCCTCTGCCGCTTCGTCCTGCGGCGCGGCTGTATCGGATGCACCGTCTCCTTTAAAGAAACTGCGAATACGTTCCTTTGAAAAATAAGCGCGGTTTTCGTGCAGCTTATGTAGCTGGAACAGCATGCAGCCGAGATACCCCGCGACAATATCCCCCATCGTATCTGTATTGCCGTGCTGTACGCCCATGTGCATCACGCAATCCGTCAGAAATTCAATGATTTCCCATGTACCCGCACAGGTGCAGGAAAACAGCCCCGCAAACACAATGATAATAAACGGTTCGCGGTGTACATTCAGCCGCCGAAACAGCCACTCGGCAATGTATACGCCGATATAGCCGAGAATCAGTCCGCTGATAAAATGCACCACGCGGTCATAACCGGGGAATTTGTCGTACAGCTTTAAAATCGACCCTGCCGCCGCTGACAGCGTAAACAGATTGACCATTAAATATGTACCGACAGGGAAACGGCAGAGCAAAATGCCCAGCGCCACAATCGCAAGCTCCATACCGACCATGTCGAACAGCTCGGCATTCGGCGGGGCACAAAGGGAGAATATCAAAATCACCAAAGACGCGCCGAGCGAAATGCCCAAACGGCGCAACGCTTCAATTTTGTTGCCTTTCCAATCGGATAATGTGGGTTTCATAAGGGTCTGCCTTTCTATAAAAATAATATCTAAAGCGATGTTTCTGCGTGAAGTAAATATTGTTCTACAGCGGTCTGCGCAAATTTGTCATTCTGAGCGTAGCGAAGAATCTCACACTGCGCCAAATAAATTTGATGCTCACGTAGGGACGGACATCCTTGTCCGTCCGCGGGCGAACGCAGTTCGCCCCTACGGTTAGTGCGTTGATTGGGCTTGCGTGGATTTTTCCGTTTCCTCGGGCGCGATGCACGCCCATACGAGGTTGTGAAGAATTTCCCACGGTACAAAAAAATTGGATGTCTTGCAGGCTTAGGCTGCCTGCGGGTGCGTCGGCATACCGCAAAAAGAAGGAAATACAATGTCAGAAACAAAACAAAAAGTAATGGTCGCTATGAGCGGCGGGGTGGACAGCTCCGTGGCGGCGCACCTGATTATACAGCAGGGATATGAGGCTGTCGGCGCTACTATGAAGCTGTTTGACAACCGTGATGTGGATGTGCCGAAGGAAAAAGCGTGCTGTTCTTTAGACGATATTGAGGATGCGCGCAGTGTTTGCGCGCGGCTCGGCTGTGCGCATTATGTGCTGAATATGACGGCGGACTTTGAAAAAGAAGTGATGCAGCGGTTCGTTCGTGCCTATGAGCAGGGCTTTACGCCGAATCCCTGTATCGACTGCAACCGCTATATGAAATTTGAACGCTTGCTCTGCAAGGCAAGGGCGTTGGAAATGGCGTATGTGGCAACAGGGCATTATGCACGCATCCTAAAGCAGGGTGACCGTTTCCTTTTGAAAAAAGCGGTTGACCCGAAGAAGGACCAAAGCTATGTACTGTATTCCCTAACGCCCGAACAGCTTCGGCACACGCTTTTTCCGCTCGGCGGGCTGCAAAAAAGTGAGGTGCGCGAAATTGCCGAACAAAACGGTTTTGTCAACGCGAAAAAGCATGACAGTCAGGACATTTGCTTTGTGCCGAACGGCGACTATTTTTCCTTTATTGAAAAGTATACGGGAAAACATTACCCGAACGGCGATTTTGTGGATAGGCAGGGAAACCGTCTCGGCGAGCACAAAGGCATCATCCGTTATACCATCGGGCAGAGACGCGGTCTGGGCTTGGCACTGCCTGCTTCCATGTACGTTGTGGAAAAGGACTTACCGACAAACCGCGTGATTCTGGGCTTTAATGAAGATTTGTTTTCTCGTGAGGTCATGGTGCGCGGTATCAATCTGTCCGCGTGCGACCGTTTGGAGCATCCCGAACATTTGGCGGTGAAAATCCGTTACAACCAAACCGAACAGCCCGCCGTGGTTACACAGACGGAGGAAGATACACTGCATATTGTGTTTGATGAGCCGCAGCGCGCCGTAACCAAAGGGCAGGCGGCGGTGCTGTATGACGGGGATACCGTAGTCGGCGGCGGTACGATTGTGTGAATGCAGATTTCAATGCGGAGATTCTAACAAAAAGACAGACAATCTAATGAATTATTTGCACTGTAACTTTTTCTGTAATGAAAACTTTACAGTGCTTTTTCTTTGCTTTCTGTGCGCAAATTCCGAAATTGTTGTAAATATGCACAAAAATCATATTGTGATTTTGTACATTCTGTATTCGCTTCTGAAATCGTATATTTTTAACAAAAAACATGGAAAATAAGTTGACATGTCGCAGGTTTGATTGTAAACTATTAACAAATAAAAGGCACTGCACATGTGCAGTTTACACAAGAGGTATCCCCATGAAAGAACTTTTGAAGCAAATCAATCCGATGGAAATATATAAAAGTGCGCACGGTACGCGCAGAATCTGCATGATGCTTGCGAGCGTACTGCTCATGGGTTTTGGCGTGTCTGTGTTTTCGTTGTCGGATTTGGGCGTAGACCCTTTCACGGCAATGAACATGGCAATCAGCGCGAAGCTCGGAATTGGGTTTGGATTTTATCAAATGCTTGTCAACGGCGTTTTGCTGTGCTTCGTTTTGCTGTGTGCCAAAAAGCTTGTGAATCTCGGTACGGTTTTCAACATGGTCGGCGTGGGCTATGTCTGCGAGTTTTTTACGGGACTGTATGCGCGTTTTATTCCCGCCCCCACGTTTTTGCCAATCCAATTATGCTTGATGATTGCAGGCGTACTGCTCCTGAGCTTGGCGGCTTCGCTGTATTTCACAGCGTCCCTGGGCGTTTCTCCGTATGACGCCATGGGCTTTGTACTGAACGAAAAAACACGCGTACAGTATAAATGGTGCCGCGTGATTACAGATATCGTCTGCACGGCGGTTGCGTTTCTGTTTGCGGGACCTGTCGGTATCGGCACGGTGGTCACCGCCTTTTGCATGGGACCGATTGTTTCTTTCTTTAACAAGGCGGTTTCCGAGAAATTATTGTATGCACACGGCTTCAAAATCCGTTTGGTGGTGCGGTTCTATGATTTTTCCCGCGTCGGCGGTACATGGATTTCTCCCAACGGCAGATTCGTCGCATAATTTCGCGGGGGAAAATCTTTCGTATTTTTAAGACTGCCTTTGGCGGTCTTTTTTTGTGTCTATGGATAAATTGCGGAATTGTTTCTGCCATTTTTGCTAAAGCTGTATATAGGGAGAATCGGAATCAAACACTAAATTTCAAAATTTGTTTTCAAAAGCGAGGGAGAATTCTTATGCAAAAGCTGTTTTTTGCCGCGCTTATCGGAACAGCAGTTCTTTCTGCCGCAGGCTTATTGGGCGGGCTCGTTACGGGAAAGGCTGTCTTTTTTATTTTTGCACTTTCGTTCGGCGTGCTGTTTTACCATATCAGTATGCGTCTTGCGGTGGCGCATCTTGTAAAGCACGGCTATAATTTCCGAAATGCGTGGTTTTCGGAAAAAACGTTTGAAAAGCCGCTTTACAAAAAACTGCGTGTGCGCCGCTGGAAAAAACATCTGCCGTCAGGCAATCCCGCAAGTTATGCGTTGGAAAGCAGAACGCCGTTTGACATTGTGCAAACCATGTGCCGCAATGAAGTGATTCATGAAATCAGTGCGGTTTTAAGTCTTGTCCCGATTTTGTTGGGCGCTTGGTACGGCGCATGGGGTGTATGGATTGCCACATCCGTGTTCGGGAGTCTTTGCGATTTACCGTTTATCTGTATGCAGCGCTATAACCGCCCGCGCCTTGTACGGTTGATGGAAAAACAAAACAGAGAATCCCGTTTGTAACACTTTTTGTTATAAAATATCACTTGTGCTTTGTGTGAATTTTTTATACAATAAAGAAAAAGGCGTTGAAAAAGGGGATTTTAGAATGAAAAAGCGGATACTCTGTTTATGGGCAATACTTTGTTTGTTGTGCGGTATTTGCACGCCTGCATTTGCGCAGGACGGTACGTTTGATTACGAAGCGGATTCAAGCGGCGGCGGGATTTATCTGAAGAATTACCGTGGTTCAGGCGGTGAAATTGTGATTCCGTCGGAATATGACGGAAAAAAGGTAACAACGGTAGGTTACCTCGGCGGCAGTAAATCCGTGACGAAAGTGACGGTTTCGGAAGGTGTGACGCTTTTAATAGAAACCTTTAAAGATATGACTTCCTTAAAAGAGGTGGTTTTACCGCATAGCTTACAAGCAATCGGTGTGTTTACCTTTCAAAACACGGGACTGACATCACTGAATCTTCCGGAGGGTTTGGAAATTATTGCGATTGACTCTGTTAACCGAAACGCAAAATTAAAAATGATTTCTATTCCGGCTTCTGCCGAAACGATTCATGCGGCTGCGATTTGGGGTAATTCCGCATTGCAGACAATTTCTGTCGACGCGAAAAATCTGAATTGGACAACGGTTGCAAACGATATGCTGTTAATGCGCAAAGACAGTTGTACAGTGTTCGCCAGTGCGAGCGGTGCTGTACCAAAAGTTTTTGTTGTTCCCGATGCGGTGACTTGTCTTTGGTCGGAGACATTTGTTAACTGTCCGAATTTAGAGGTGCTGGTTTTACCGAAATCCATAGATGGAATGGATGGAGACGTAATAGAAAATTGTCCGAAATTTAAGGCAATCTATGCAAAAGCGGACAGCTTTGATATGCCGCCATACGCATTTGATGATATATCGGGGCAAGTTACAGTTTACTGCAACGCTTCCCCGAATATGGAGCCTTCGGATAATTTTACAGTGAAGCCGTACATAGAAGGTATGGAAAAAGAGGTTTTGGCTGTGCCGAATTCTACGGGCGGCGGACAGAAAGGCGGCACTTCTGCGAAAAAGCCCAATACGGCAAAATCTCCATCCGAACAGACGGCGGCTTCCGCGCCTGATACAACAGTTGCCGAGATGACAACCGAACCGCTTGCGCCGACAGAGGCAGAAACGGTCTCGGTCGCTGTTACAGAGCCGACAACGGCTGTTTCGGATTTACATACGAAATCGCCCAAATCCGTCGGATGGATTGTCGGCGGTACAGTCGGCGGTGTGCTTTTGGCGGCAGGTATCGTTTTGGTTATTCTGAAGAAAAAAGGAAAACTGCCAAGCAAAAAAGCATTTTAAAAAAACATATAACTGCCTGTCGGCGTTCGGTCGGCAGGCAGTTTTTATAATTTCAGCCGTTTCTCCGTCTGTTTTTGTCGCAGGCTTATTCTTGACAACAGACCGTGTTTTTTGCTATGATATATACTTGTAAAGATAGGCTGAAATCCGATAAGGAAATTTATTCGAGGTTCGGAGGGCTTGATATGATGCAGGATACACTTTGCATGGGCTGTATGAAAGATATCGGGGATGCAGACGTCTGTCCGCACTGCGGTTTTTCAAAGGATACCCCGCAAATTGCGCCGTATTTGCCGCTGCACACTTTGGTTGCGGAACGGTATTTGATTGGTAAGGTACTGTCCGCGGGCGGCGACGGCGTTACATATATGGGCTGGGACTGTACGCGTAAAATCGCTGTGCAGATTCGGGAATTTTTACCGGAACAGTTGGTTTCCCGCATGCAGGGTACAACGGATATACAGGTGAAACGCGGCGGGGAGCTGTTGTTCCGCGACGGGCTTACGGCATTTCTTGATTTGTGGCGGAAGCTTGCGCGTGTACGCTCGTTAACGGCGATTGTACCCGTGTTGGATATTTTTGAAGCGAACGAAACAGGATATGCCGTTTCGGAATTTGTGGAAACCATTACACTGCGTGAATTTTTACTGAAAAGCCGCACCGGGTATTTGTCGTTTGAGCAGACCAAAGCACTGCTGATGCCCGTGGTGTCTACGGTTTCCAAACTGCACGAAATGGGTATTGTGCATTGCGGTATTTCGCCGAATTCCCTTTGTCTCGGACGCGACGGAAAAATCCGCCTGACGGATTTTATGATTCCCGATGCGCGTGTGATGAACAGCGGATTTTCCGCCGAACCTGTTTCAGGTTACGCGGCGATTGAGCAGTACAGCCGTTCGGGCAGTATCGGTCCGTGGACAGACGTCTATGCGTTCGGCGCGGTCACATACCGTATGCTCATCGGCAGTATGCCGCAGGAAGCGCCTGAGCGCGTTGCCAACGATAAGCTGATGATTCCCGCAAAGTTTGCGGAAAGCTTGCCCGCATACGCTGTAAGTGCGATTCAGCATGCATTGGCGATTGCGCCCGATGACCGTACCGAGTCCATTGACGAATACCGCGAGGAGCTTTCGGGGTCGCCGAAGGTTATGGTCGCGGAAAAGAGTGCGGCAGATGCGGCAATCAAAGCGAAAACAACCGAAGAGGAAGAGGCGGAGCGCCGCCGCAAGGAAAAAATGCGCAGAGAGATTTTGCGCAAGCAGGAGCAGACACGGATGCTGCTGATTTCCTTCGGTGTAGTGATTGCCGTCGGACTTTTGGTGCTTGGCGGCTATTTGTTCTTCACGAGGGATACGGCGGGGGCAAACGACCCCAGCGCGCCCGTAGAGCAGGAGCTTGTGGATGTGCCGAATTTTGCGGGGCAAAGCTACACGCGCATCAAAAGCGACACGGTTTTAAACGAGCGTTTCCATTTCGTTGTGGAATATGCTTATGACAGCAACGTTGAAGCGGATTACATCATTTCACAGGGTACGGACGAGGGACAGCGCGTGCCGATGGGTTCGGATTTGAAAATTGTGGTCAGCAAGGGAACGGAAATTATTACATTGCCCGATGTGTCGGGAATGCAGTATGACGCCGCCGTGCAGACGCTGATTGCCGCAGGCTTTACCTGCACAAAGGTCGAAAAAGAAAATGACGGCACGCATACGGCGGGTATCGTGATTGCAACCACGCCCGAACACGGCAAGGACTATGAAAAGGGCAAAGAGATATTTGTACAGGTTTGGGGCGAACCCCCGACGACACAGCAAAGCGGTCTCGGCGGTCTTTTCGGCGGTTTACTCGGTTAACAGAAATACACTTTCCCCCTGACAGACAGTATTTCTCTGTCTGTCGGGGGATTTTGTTTTGTAAAAAACGAATACACACAATCCCGTAGGGGCGTGCATTGCGCGCCCGAGTAGGGTCCGATTTTGCACAACACGAACGGCAACGCACAAACCCTGTAGGGGCGGGTTTCCACGCCCGCCCGAGCGAGGTTGGATTCTGCAAAGAACCAATGGCGATACACCACTGCGTAGGGGCGTGCATTGCGCGCCCGAGGAAATGGAAAATCCACGCAAGCTCAATGGCAACGCACTAACCGTAGGGGCGAACTGCGTTCGCCCGCAGACGGACAAGGAAAAACTCCCCCAGTCACGGCTTCGCCGTGCCAGCCCCCTCGGGGAGGGGGCGAACGGACAGCCGCGAGGGTTGTCCCTACGGATTCTGCGTTGCATTCGGTTTGTGGAACGTGAGATTCTTCGCTTGCGCTCAGAATGACAAAATCCCGTAGGGGCAGTTCACGAATCGCCCGCAAAGTCAGATGAAATTCCACGGACGGACAAGGATGTCCGTCCCTACGCGTGAATCAAATTCACCTTGTGCTGTGTGAGCAAACTCCCTCAGTCACGGCTTCGCCGTGCCAGCCCCCTCGGGGAGGGGGCGAACGGACAGCCGC
>UQFM01000002.1 GCA_900540295.1 uncultured Oscillospiraceae bacterium | reverse complement strand
TCGTCGGCAGCGTCAGATGTGTATAAGAGACAGCTTCCATGGTGCCGCGGCGGTGAGTGATGACAATAAACTGCGTGTTGCCCGTCATACGGCGGAGATACTGCGCATAGCGCGAAACGTTGACATCGTCAAGCGCCGCTTCGACCTCATCAAAAATGCAGAACGGCGCGGGAGTGATTTTGAGAATGGCAAACAACAGGGAAATTGCCGCCAGTCCCTTTTCGCCGCCCGAAAGCGGTTCAATGCTCTTGAGGTTTTTGCCGGGCGGCTGTACCTTGATTTCGATATCGCTTTCGAGAATATTGCGTTCATCGGAGAGCAAAAGCTCCGCTCGGCCGCCGCCGAACAATTCGGAGAATGTTTCGCCGAATGCGTTGTTGATTTGGCGGAATTTTTCGCGGAACTGCTCCGCCATTTTATCGGTTAATTCGTGAATCAATTTGTTCAATTCGTCACGCGAACGCTCGACGTCGGAAATCTGTTCGGACATAAACTCATAGCGTTCGGAGACTTCTTTGTATTCCTCGATTGCGGAGACGTTGACCGAACCGAGCGCGCGGATTTGCCCTTTCAGCTCGTTTAAGCGCTTGCCAGCGAGTGCGTAGTCCTCAATGATGATTTCAAGCGCGGCGGCCTCGCGGCGGGTCAACTGATATTCCTCATACAGCTTTGCGGTGAGGTCGTCATACTCCTTGCGCATGGCGATTTTGCGTTCTTCCAAGCGCGCCAATTCGCCGCTTAAATTCTCACGTTCCACGGATTTGGCACGCTCTAAGGTGCGCAAATCATTCTGTTCTTTTACAATCGCGTCCCTTGCGGCAATCAGTTCATCGATTTTCTGCCGTGCATCGCCTGTGTTTTCACGAAGCTGTGCGGCGTTTGCCCGCAGGTTTTCGATATTTAAAAGCAGCTGTGCATTCTTCTGCTCGTAATCGGCAATTTCGCTGTCGAGTGCGCCCTGCTTGTCGGTATGGCTCAGCTTTCGGTTTTCCAAATGCTGTACTTCGTCTGTTGACGCCTGCGCGTCCTTTTCGAGCGCCATAATTTGCAGTTTCAAATCCGCCGCCTTTTGCGAAAGTGCTTCCCGTTCGGCGGCAAGCGCGGCACGGTCACCCGTCAGCTTTTCAAGCAGTTCTTCTTTTGCCTGCAAGTCTTTTGAAAGCGATTCGAGGGAAGCTCGCGCATCGGCGGCATTTTTTAGAATCGTTTCGGCACGGCATGACAGGGTTTCTTTCTCCTCTGCCAATTCACGCACGGTACCCGACACAGACAACAGCTGTTCTTTCGCCAGCTTCAGCTCGCCCTCACAGCGGATTTTTTCTTCATTGACGCGCAAAAGGTCGCCCTGCGCGCCCTCTAAGTCGGCGCGTGCGGCGGCTAAATCCTCGGTAAACAGCTTGTGGTCGGACTCCATTCCCCGCAGTTCGGTTTCCGCCGCCTGCAAAGCGGTTTTCAGTTTTTCAATCTCGTTGCCGCGGCTTAAAATACCCGCATTCTGTGTGCGCGAACCACCTGTCATCGAGCCGCCCGCGTTCATAATCTGCCCGTCCAAGGTCACAATACGGAAACGGTGGTTATACCGTTTTGCAATCGCGATTGCCGCGTCCATATCCTCCGCGACAACGGTGCGCCCCAGCTGTGCGCGGATAATTTCCGTATACTGCCTGTCACAGGACACCAAATCCGAGGCAATGCTCACAAAGCCGTATTGGTCGTCGAGTCCGTTTTCGTTGAGCGCACGAGCACGGATTGCCGAAATCGGCAAAAAGGTAGCGCGCCCCGCACGGGACTCTTTTAAGAATTGAATGCCGCGTTTGGCGTCGTTTTCGTTGTCAGTCACGATATTCTGAATCGCCGCGCCGAGCGCGGTTTCAATCGCAACGGAATATTTCGGTTTTACGGAGATAAGCTGAGAAAGCGGACCGTGAATGCCGCGCAGTGCGCCGCGTCCCGCTTCGCGCATCACGGCTTTGACTGCGCCCTGGTAGCCCTCCATATTCTTTTCGAGGTCGGAAAGCAGGCGGATTCTGTCCTGCATCTTATGCACCTCGCGCGCCTTTTCTTCCATATTCGCCTTGATGGTTTCCGCTTTTTTGGCGCGGCTTTCAAAGCGCATGGAATAGCCGTCCATGGCATTTTGCACACTTTTTATGGTTTCCAGACAGTCGTTGAGCGCGGACTGCGCTTTTTCTTCGTTTGCCTTATATTGCGTATATGTATCCTGCCGTCCGCCCAACTGCGCGTCAATCGCCGCGATGCGGGCGCGGATTTCCTCTACGGAAGAATTGGCAGTCTCGGCGGTCACGCGGTTATCCGCTATGGTGACGGACAACGCCGACACTTCGCCCGAGAGCGCCGCCGCTTCCTCGGAATACCGCGCGGCGTCGGAAAGTGTGCTTTCCTGCTGTGTGGAAAGTGCCGCAAGCTCTGCTTGCAGAGCTTCGCACTGCGCCGTGCTTGCCGCCGCATTCTGCTTTGCCTCGGCAATGCGCTCGTCAAGGTGCTGTTCCGTTTCATTTTCGGAAAGCTTGTCCTTTTTAAGGCGTTCTATCGCTTCTTCGTTATGCTGAACGGAGTTTTCCTCTACGCGGATTTGTGCGTCCAGCGCCGCCGCCTGTTCCTCATGCTTTGCGGAAACGTTGCGGACTTCTTCGATTTGCACGTTGATAGCTTGCGTATCCTCGGCGGCTTTATCGATTTTTTCACCGATGATTTCCAATTCCTGCGCCGCCGCCTTGTGTCCCGCTTCGGCAGTGGCGATTTTATGCTCCTGCTCGCGCAGGCGGTCGTTGGTGCGGTCAATCGTATAGAGCCACGTGCCGATTTCGAGCTGTTTTTTTTCCTCGGCAAGCACCAAGAACTTTTGGGCTTTTTCGCTCTGCGTCTTTAAAGGACCGACGCGCCCTTCCAATTCGGTTAAAATATCCCTAAGGCGCAAAAGGTTTTCTTCCGCCGCCGCAAGACGCTTGTTCGCATCGTTTCGGCGGTAACGGAAGTGAGAAATTCCCGACGCTTCCTCTAACATTTCACGGCGTTCGCCCGCTTTGGACGAAACCATTTCGGCGATTTTGCCTTGCCCGACAATGGAATATCCGTCACGCCCAAGCCCCGTATCCATAAACAGCTCGTTGATATCGCGCAGGCGGGAATTTTCGCCGTTGATAAGATATTCGCTTTCGCCCGAACGGTAATAGCGGCGGGTAATCGCCACCTCGTCCGTATCTTTCCCGAGCGAACGGTCTTTGTTATCAAAACGCAGGGTGACCTCGGCATAGCCTTTGGCTTTTCGAAGGCTTGTGCCCATAAACACAACGTCTTCCATTTTCGCGCCGCGTAAGTTTTTGGTGGACTGCTCGCCCAGCACCCAGCGTACCGCATCGGAAATGTTGCTTTTGCCGCTGCCGTTCGGACCGACAACAGCGGTGATGCCTTTATTAAATTCCAGCACGGTTTTGTCCGGGAAGGACTTGAACCCCTGCATTTCCAGAGACTTTAAAATCATGCTTCTGTTTCCTTTATTTGAATTTCGTACGCTTTCAAAAATTCGTTACCCTTTATTGTACACTGAAACCCGAGATTTCGCAATGCTTTTTCGTTTCTTTTCTGCTGTCCTTTGGCTTTGGAAAGCGCTTTTTCCGAGACCTCAACCGTATATACACGCGATTTCGGCAGATTTTCGAGCGCCCCCAGCATTTTCCGAAGATATATCTCGCCCTCGCACAGCTCCCGAAAGGCGGGATGGTATGCGCCCGCGAGGTACCCGTCCTCTACATTGCCGCCGCTGTGTAATCCTAAGCGAATCACGGGGATGTGATTTTCCGTGAACAGCTCCAGCAGTTCAGCGCAAAGCGGCACGGCTTCTTCGAGCGTTTGCGGGGTGTATGCCCCGCTTTTGTAAAGCGTGCCGAGCGCGGTATGCTCCAAAACCGCAGTCGGGTAGATTCGCACACAGTCGGGGTGCAGTTTCAGAAATTCCTGCGCCGTATAACGGTCAAGGTCGGGCGTACTGCCGAAAAGCCCTGTCATCATTTGCAGTCCCAAGGAAAAGTCCGCCGCCTGTATTTGCCGCGCCGCCGTGCGGACGTTCTCTGCGGTGTGCCCGCGTTGATTCAAACGAAGCACCTCGTCCGACATGCTCTGCGCACCAAGTTCTATCGTCGTGACGCGGTACGCTTTCAGGACGGAAAGAATTTCTTTGTCGATGCAGTCGGGGCGTGTGGAAATGCGCACGCCGTAGAAAAAACCGCCCTCTATATACGGCAATGCCGCAGTCAAAAGAGAAAGCATATACTCCCTTTCGATTGCGGTAAAGCTCCCGCCGAAAAACGCGATTTCGCTGTTTTCGGCACTACATTTTTCGGATTTTACGGCGACGTCGCAAGCGCGGCGCACATCGTCCGCCGTCGGTGCGGCGGCAGTGCCCGTAATGGTTCGCTGGTCGCAGAAACTGCACGCATGCGGGCAGCCGATGTGCGGCACAAAAACGGAAACATTGGCGTGCTTCAAAGCCCCATCAGCTCCAGTGCTTCTTTGGCGGCGTTTTGCTCCGCTTTCTTTTTACTGCCGCCGACGCCACGCCCGAGTACATTGCTGTTTAAATGCACTTCAATTTCAAAATGCTTGTTGTGGTCAGGTCCCGACTCCGACACCAATACATATTGGAGCGCCTCGCCGTGATTCTGCTGTACCACTTCCTGAAGCGCTGTTTTATAATCCTTAAAGGTCGGCTTTGCCTCGACATAGGGTACGACAAAGCGCAGGACAAATTTTTTTGCCTCGTCTATCCCGCCGTCGAGATAAATGGCGGCAATCACCGCCTCAAAAGCATCGGACAACACGGAAGGGCGTTCTCTGCCGCCCGTGCGCTCCTCGCCTTTGCCCAATTTCAAATGTTTTCCGAGCTCGATTTCCTGCGCATACGCAAATAAACTTGTTTCACACACCGCATAGGCACGCAGTTTCGTAAGCTCGCCCTCGGGGAAATCACGGTGATTTGCGAACAGATACTCCGCCGTAATAAAGCCAAGTACCGAATCGCCCAAAAATTCCAGACGTTCGTTGTCGCCCGCCGCAAGATTGTATTCGTTGGCATAAGAGGAGTGCGTCAGCGCGCGGGAGAGCAATGCCGTATTTTTGAAATGATAACCGATGTTATTCTGTAACGCTTCCATCCGCTGTCCCACCTTTCCCGAGTACTGCGGCAATTTCGCCTGCCACATTGCCGTTTACGCAGTCTATTGCCTGCCGCACGGCGTTCTCAATGGCGTATGCATCCGAGGAGCCGTGCGCCTTAATCACGGTTTTCTGCACGCCGATAATCGGTGCGCCGCCGTACTTTTTATAGTTCATTTTCTCTTTAAAAGCATCCATACCCGCTTTTACGCCGAGATAAGACAGCATAGAAATCGGATTTTTCTTGAACATCACTTTCAGCTCGTTCGTAATCATTTTGGCGACGCCCTCATACATTTTGAGAATCACGTTGCCCGTAAAGCCGTCCGCCACAATCACATCCGCCGCGCCGAACGCGATGTCCCGCACCTCAATGTTCCCTGTGAAGTTGATGTTTTCCATTTCGGAAAGCGCCTTATACGCTTCGACCTGCAATTTGGTGCCTTTGGTTTCCTCGGTGCCGATATTGGCAAGCGCCACGCGCGGATTCTGAACACCGAGAATTTTCTGCATATAAATACTGCCGAGATTTGCAAACTGGCAAAGCATAGGCACGGTGCATTCCACATTCGCACCCGTATCCACCAAAATAAACGGCTTGTCTTTCGAGGGCATCACACCGCCGATGACGGGACGCTTTACGCCCTTGATGCGTTTTACAATGAACGTTGCGCCGACCAACAGCGCACCCGTACTGCCCGCAGACACGAACGCATCGCCTTTGCCGTCCGCAAGGGCTTGCAAGCCGACTGCCATAGAGGTATTTTTGCCTGATTTCAGGATTTCGGTCGGCTGGGTTTCCATTTGAAATACGCCGTCCGCCTGTAAAAGCCCCAAATCGGCAATATTTATGTTGTTTTCTTCGGCACAGGCACGGATTTTTGTCTCATCACCGACCAAGCTGATTTCCTCGCGGAATGTATCTTTTGCGGCACGCGCCCCTTTCAGGATTTCCAAAGGCGCGTTGTCGCCGCCGAATGCGTCAATTAAAATATGCATAAGCCCTGTTCCTCCTTATACGCGGTTAAATCCGCTTCTGCGCGGTCTGCAATTGCGGTATAGCGGGCGGCTTTGTCCCGTATTTTTTCCAAAAGCGGCGGCAATACGCCGAAATTCGCGCCCATCGGCTGAAAGTGTTTTACACTTTCGTCACTGATATACCGCGCCAGCGCACCCATCATTGTGGTTGCGGGAAGTGTCACCGTAGGCTTCCCCAATAGACGGCGTGCGGCGTTCATGCCTGCCAAAATGCCTGCGGCGGCGGACTCCATATAGCCCTCTACGCCTGTAATTTGCCCCGCAAAAAAGATTTTCGGGTCGCTTCGCAGACTGAAATCGCTGTTTAACAGACGCGGGGAATCGATAAAGGTATTGCGGTGCATCACACCGTAGCGCACAAATTCCGCGTTTTTAAGGGCGGGAAACATGGAAAACACACGTTTTTGCTCACCGAATTTCAAATTCGTCTGAAAGCCGACCAAATTGTAGAGCGTACCCGCCGCATTTTCACGGCGCAGCTGTAAATTCGCCCACGGGCGGTGACCTGTGCGCGGGTCCTGAAGCCCCACTGGCTTTAAAGGACCGTAGCGCATGGTATCTTTTCCGCGCGACGCCAAAACCTCAATCGGCATACAGCCCTCATAAACGTCCTTTCGCTTGTCGAAGGTATGCACCTCCGCACTTTCGGCAGAAACAATCGCCTCGTAAAACGCCTCGTATTCCGACTTGTTCATCGGACAGTTGATGTAATCGTCCGCACCGCCGCGGTCATAGCGCGACTGCGTGAATGCCAAGGACATATCCACGCTTTCTGCGGTGACAATGGGCGCCGCCGCGTCGTAAAACGAAAGACCGTTCCCGCAAAGCGTGCGGACGGTTTCCGAGATACCGTCGCTTGCCAACGGTCCTGCCGCAATAATCACCGCATCCGCATCTGTCGGCAGGGCGGTTACTTCTTTATAAAGGATATGCATATCCGCGTCATTTTTGAGTTTTTCGGTAATATACCCCGAAAATAAATCTCGGTCTACCGCCAAAGCACCGCCCGCAGGCACGCGGGACTGCGCGGCGCTTTCCATACAAATCGAACCGAACCGCGCCATTTCCGCTTTTAAAAGCCCTGCTGCGGAATTGCGGCGTTCCGCTTTTAAGGAATTGGAGCAGACCAATTCCGCAAAATTATCGCTTTTGTGCGCGGGCGAGCGTTTTTCGGGCTTCATCTCATACAAATCGACTTGAATGCCGTGCTTTTTCAACTGCCAAGCGGCTTCCGCACCCGCAAGCCCCGCGCCGATTACCGCGGCTTTCATACGGTTTCCTCTGCCGCATCGGCTTTTTTGCGTTTGCGTTCGGCTTTCTTTTCAAAACCGCATTTTTCGTCGAGGCATTTGAGCATACCGCCCTTGCCCTTAAACAGCGATTTGCCGCACTGCGGACATTTCTCATCGGTGGGCTTATCCCAAGTCATAAAGTTGCATTCGGGGTAATTGTCACAGCCGAAGAAGGTGTAGCCGCGCTTGCTCTTTTTCTGAATCACCTTGCCGCCGCAGACGGGGCAGGTTGCCGTGGTTTCGACCACCAGCGGCTTTGTGTTTTTGCAGTCGGGGTAGCCGGGGCACGCAAGGAATTTGCCGAACCGTCCGGTTTTGATAACCATCATTCTGCCGCACTTTTCGCAGGGAATGTCGGTTTCATCCTCTTTTAATTTGATTTTCATACCCTCGGTTTTTTCTTTTGCCCTTTTCAGGTCTTCGTCAAAACCGTCGTAGAACGAATGGAGCATCGCGATATAATCCACTTTGCCGTGCTCGACCTCGTCGAGGTCGTTTTCCATATTCGCGGTAAATTTCACGTTGACGATATTCGGGAACTGGTCCTTTAACAGCCCGATAACCGCTTCGCCCAATTCCGTGGGTTTTAACTGTTTTTGTTCGCGCGTGACGTACTCGCGTCCTGTAATGGTCGATACAATGGACACATATGTGCTCGGTCTGCCGACGCCTGTTTCTTCCAGCGTCTTGACAAGCGATGCTTCCGTATAGCGTGCGGGCGGCTGTGTAAAGTGCTGATTGCCGAGCAGTTCCTTCACCTTGAGTGCGTCACCCTCTTTGATGACAGGCAGCTTGGACGCATCCTCTTCCTCCTCGTCCGTACCCGCAACATATAGCTTCGTGTAGCCGTCAAACCGCACGGTATAACCGCTTGCGGTAAACAGGCAGTACTTCTCCTGCGCCGCGTCCTCCGCATTTGCACCGTGAATTTCCACCTTGACGGTATCCTGCACACAGTTTGCCATCAAACTTGCCATAAAGCGTTTCCAGATAAGCGAATACAGCTTGAACTGGTCAGAACTGAGGCTGTCCTTGACCTTATCGGGTGACAGCGACGGCACAGTCGGGCGAATCGCCTCGTGACCGTCCTGCGCAGAGGCTTTGGTTTTATAGTAACGCGGCTTTTCGGGCAAATACGCTTTCCCGAAATTTTCCGCAATGTACGTGTTGCCCTCGGCGCGCGCTTCCTCGGAAATACGCAGAGAATCGGTACGCATATAGGTAATCAGACCCATGGTGCCGTAGCCCTTGACTTCCATACCTTCATACAGCTCCTGCGCCACTTTCATGGTGCGTTTGCCTTGGAAGCCCAGCTTGCGCGAACCCTCCTGCTGTAAGGTAGACGTGGTAAACGGCGGTGCGGGCTGACGGCGGCGCGTACCCTTTTTCACATTGGTGACGGAAAACGACGCGTCCGTAAGCCGTGCCAAAATGGCGTCCGACTGTGCTTTATCGGTGATTTTCACCTTGCCCGTTTCGTCCCCCGCAAAGGTTGCCGAGAACGCGCGTTTTGACGACGGCGCAATAAATTTCGCGTCGAGCGTCCAGTATTCTTCGGGCTTGAATGCGCGGATTTCCTGCTCGCGGTCCACAATCAGACGGAGCGCAACCGACTGCACGCGGCCTGCGGACAGCCCGCGGCGAATTTTCTGCGACACAAACGGACTCAGTTTATAGCCGACCAAACGGTCTAAGATACGGCGCGCCTGCTGTGCATCCACCAAATCCAAATCGATTTTTTCGGGATTCGCAATGCCCTTTTGCACGCTTGTTTTGTTGATTTCGTTAAATTTTACGCGGTTTTCGTCATTCAAGTCTAAGTCAAGCACATTCGCCAAGTGCCACGAAATGGCTTCGCCCTCGCGGTCCGGGTCGGTTGCGAGATAGACCTTGTCGGATTCCTTGACCAGCGCCTTTAACTCTTTCACCAATTTTTCTTTGCCTTTGACAATCGCGTATTTCGGCGCAAAATCGTTTTTTACGTCTACGCTCAGGCGCGCGGCGGGCAAATCGCGGATATGCCCGACAGACGCGGTGACCGTATAGTCTTTGCCTAAATATTTTTGAATCGTTTTTGCTTTGGAGGGTGACTCCACAATAACCAAATTCGACATTTGCTTTCCTACCTAAATCTTTTTGTATTTTTTGCCTTCCGCAAGCTGTACACAGCCGTACAGCTCTAACTCCGTCAGCGCGCCGAGACAGGCGGAAACAGGCAAGCCTGTTTTTTCGCTGATTTCATCGATATGTTTTGCCGTTTCGAGTACCGCATACACGGTTTTTGCCGTATCGCTTGCCGCTTCGGGCAGGGGTACGGACGGCGGCGCGGTATTCGGCGTAAGCGTTTTGCCTGTATTTCCGTTATGCGCCGTATGCACGGTGCGCTGTGCCGCCTGCATTTGCCCCGACTGACGGAGCATCTCGCCGAGTGTTCGGTCCGCGTGCGCGGTATTTATCTCTTCGGGGTAAGTATATACATATTCTTCCAAAATATCAAGAGGGGTAAACACGGGTTTTGCACCGTCGCGAATCAATTTGTTTGCACCCGTGAACGCCGAGGAAATAATATCCCCGGGTACGGCAAACACATCGCGTCCCTGTTCGAGCGCAAAGCGCGCCGTAATGAGAGAACCGCTTTTTTCACCCGCCTCCACAACGACCGTGCCGAGAGACAGCGCCGAAATAATTCGGTTGCGCAGCGGAAAGGTCGTTCTGGATGCAGGGGAAAACGGCAGAAATTCGGAAATCAACGCCCCGTTTTCGGATATTTCTTTGCGCAGAGGTGCATTTTCACGCAGATAATCCGTACCCAAGCCGCAGCCGAGCACGGCTACCGTTTTGCCGCGTGCGTGCAGTGCGCCTGCATGTGCGGCACTGTCTACGCCAAGTGCACCGCCCGAAACCACCACCGCGCCCGCCTTGCTTAACGCCTCTGCCAAAAGCCGTGCGACACGCAGTCCGTAATTGGACGCTCTGCGCGTGCCGACCATCGACAGCTTGACGTCGCGCAGAAGCACTTCTTTATCGCCCTGCAAAAACAGCACGGGCGGAAAATTGCGAAGTTCCCGCAGTCTCTGCGGATAGTATATGCTTTGCGGTGTGAGAATTTCCCAGCCGTTTTCGCGGCACGCCTTTAACACATCGCCCGACTGTGACGGCGACCACTTGGAAAGCGCGGCAATCTGCTTCGCCGTGAGCAGTCCCGACAGCCGCCATTCGGTACTCCCCGCCTCGTACAGTCCGCGCGCCGAGCCGAAATACTGTATAATACCGTCAATCGCCGCCGCAGAGCCGAAGCATTTCAGCAGCCAAATCCAATAAATTTCGTCGTTCATTTTGTCATTTCCCACATCAAAATAATTGCCGCGGCCGCCGCGTTTAAGGATTCCGCATTGCCGCGCATCGGAATCGTGACACGGCTTTGCACCGCTGACAATACATCTTCGGACACGCCCTCGCCCTCATTGCCGATAACGACTGCCGAACCTTTAGAAAAATCCGCGTCCGAAACGGACAGTGCATTCGCATCGGGTACTGCGGCAAACGTGAAAACGGTTTCGCCCAAAGTGTGCAGGGTTTCGGCAATATCTTCTGTTTCAAACACAGGCAGGCGCAAAAGCGAACCCATGGATGCACGCAAAGCCTTCGGATTGTAACGGTCACAGCCCCCGAAAACAATTATGCTGTCCGCACCGAGTGCTTCCGCCGTGCGGGCAATCGCACCGAGATTCTGCGGATTCTGCACACGGTCAAGTACGACGTACCGCCCGCCGCTGCGTACACAAAACATCTGTTCCGTTTCCATACGCACAGTACAGAATACGCCCTGCGTAGACACGGTGTCCGCCATTTTTTCGGCAACGGCGGGTGAAACGGTATAGATACGGCGCGCGTTTTTACACAGCAGTTCCAGCCGTTCGCCGCCCTTTTCTTCCGCCGATTCGGTCAAAAACAGCGTTTCTATCGGGAATCCGCTTGCCGCCGCATCGGCGCAGAGCCGCAAGCCCTCCAGCGGAAAAAGCCCGCTTTCGCGGCGCGCTTTGCGGGAAGTGAGCAGCTTTCGGTATTCTTTGATTTTTTCATTTGTATATGCGGAAATCAAAATGTGATTCATAAATTCATCCATAAAAAATGTCGTTCCGTACGGTGTAGGGAACAACCTCTGTGTTGTTCCGTAAAATTATAGCAGACTTCGGCGGGCGAACACAGTTCGCCCCTACGCGGTTTGTGTATCACCACCGATTTTGTGTGAAATCCACCTGCACTCGGGCGGGCGTGGATTTTCTCCGAAAACGGGAACCCTTTTGTCTGCTTTGCAGACATTTCCCCTGTCAGGGGAATAACCCGCCCCTTACAGGTTGTGCTATATTTTCATCCTACGCGTAGGGACGGACATCCTTGTCCGTCCGCGAAGTTTCATCAGATTGCGGGCGGGCGGATGAAGGCATCCGCCCCTACGGGGTTACATAAAATTCAGCCCTGCACATCTGCACAACTTCGTAACGAGGGAAAACACAAACC
Organism: uncultured Oscillospiraceae bacterium; assembly: GCA_900540295.1. Classification (GTDB taxonomy): domain Bacteria; phylum Bacillota; class Clostridia; order Oscillospirales; family Acutalibacteraceae; genus Fimenecus. The sequence continues at coordinate 58,756 of UQFM01000002.1, read as the reverse complement.
ACGCCCCGACACAGTGCGGGACGTGGCTTTTGCTTATTTCAGTGCTGCTTTTGCCTGCTCTGTAAGCGCGGTGAAAGCGGCGGGGTCTGCAATCGCGATTTCGGAAAGCATTTTGCGGTTGAGGTCAACGCCCGCTTTCTTGAGACCGTTGATGAACGAAGAATAATTCATACCGTTCATTTTGCAAGCCGCAGAGATTCTTGTAATCCAAAGTCTTCTGAAATCTCTCTTTTTCTGCTTTCTGCCGATGTATGCATACTGACCGGACTTCATAACCGCCTGCTTTGCGGTCTTGAACAAACGGCTCTTGGAACCGTAGTAGCCCTTTGCCAGTTTCAGGGTTTTATTTCTTCTTTTGCGCGTCATCATTGCGCCTTTAACACGTGCCATGGTAAGTTACCTCCGAATATTTCTTTTGCGGCTGAACAGCCTGCGGTTTATTTATAAGGAATCAAGCGTTTAATCTGCTTCTGGTTGGTTGTATCCGCAACAGCTGTTTTGCGAAGATTTCTTTTTCTCTTGGTGCTCTTTTTCGTCAGAATGTGAGATTTGTTGGCATGTGCACGAATCGGCTTGCCGTTTTTCGACAGCTTGAAGCGTTTTTTAGCTCCGGAATGGGTTTTGAGTTTAGGCATTTCAAATTCCTCCTGAATAATGATAACTTATTTTAACGGCGCTAAGAACATCAGCATCTGTCTGCCCTCCAGCTTTGCCGGCTTTTCAATGGAAGAAAAGTCTTTGCATGCCTCGGCAAACTTCGCCATAGAGTCAAGCCCTAAATTCGTATGCGCCATTTCGCGTCCGCGGAAGCGGATAGAAACCTTAACCTTGTTGCCCGCCTTTAAAAATTTCTCGGCATGTCTCGCTTTGGTCTCAAAGTCATGCGTATCAATGTTCAAAGACAGACGAATCTCTTTGATTTCCACCGTTTTTTGATTTTTTCGCGCTTCTTTTTCGCGTTTTGCCTGTTCAAAACGGTATTTGCCGTAATCCATGACTTTGCAAACGGGCGGCTTTGCCATCGGCGCAATTTTCACGAGGTCGAGGTTCTTTTCCTCTGCCAAGCGGCGTGCATCCCTTGACGACATAATGCCCAGCTGCTCGCCCGAATCGCTTACGACGCGGACTTCGCGGTCGCGGATTTGCTCATTGATCTGCATTTCTCTGGTACTGATAGCGATCACTCCTTACAAAATTAAAAAAGCGTGAACGAAGAACACGTTCACGCGAATACACAAAAACTCCGTAAATAACGAAATTCAAACGGTATTGACCTGTTTTGTACGCAACGCACAGGTGAGAACGGAACGATTCTTCTTTATTGCTCAAATAGGATACTATATTTTTGTATATTTGTCAAGAAATATTTTTTGCGCCCCTGCATGGGATATGGCACAGAGTTTACTTTTTCGGTCTGTATGCGCCTGTTTTGTAAACCTCGGCGGTTTCAAGATACGGCTCGTTGCGGGATTCGGTAATCACAACGCGCAATGTATCCGTTGTGACGGGCGCGTCAAAAATCGCGATACGGGAAAACCCGATAATCGTGCCTTGAAATACGCAGTGATTTGCGCCGTCATAGATTTCAAAGCGTTCCACACGCTGGGATTTCGTAGTATCCTCGGCAAGATACACGCGGTCCACCGATTGGCGCGGGAAGCGCAGGGTGATTTCCCGCCCGCCGTCCGAAACTGTTTTTTCGCTTTCCAAAAGACAGTTTTCTTCTTTTTTGAGCCATGCGCCCATTTCCCGCAGACGGCGAACATCGCCCTTGGAAAACTTCCCTTTGCGGTTCGGCGGGATATTCAGCAGTAAAAGACTGTTGTTGCCGACAGAGTTGTAATAAATCTTCATCAAATGGTCAACGCTCTTGCGTGTAAAACATTGCAGAGGATGGTAAAACCAGCCGAGCCGAATTGAAACATCCACTTCGGCGGGATACCACATGAATTCGTCATAGTTCGCCAAAAATTTTCTGGACCCCATATCGGGCAACATGACGTCCTGACACCGCTTTTGAAATGCGCGCATATCGTCGGTATCCTGACAGTTGGCGGCGATATTTTGCTGGTCGAACTGAAATTTCGGCACAACATTCCATTCGCTTTCACGCGTTTTGCCGCTTTCGTTGCCAATCCAGCGCACATCGGGCGCACAGCCCGACATGACGATGTTCGGCTGTAACTCCACCGCCGTGCGCCAAATGCGCTCAAAATCATATTTTTGTTGGGGCTGACCGTCCGCCTTTGCACCGCACGCACCGTCCAGCCAAAGCATAAAGATTTCACCGTAATTTGTCAGAAGCTCCGTCAGCTGTGCAATGTAAAAATCATTGTAGGCGGGCGTGCCGTACAGCGGGCAGTTTCTGTCCCAAGGCGAAAGGTAAACGCCGAATTTTAAGCCATATTTACGGCAGGATTCCGCCGTTTCACGCACTACGTCGCCCTTGCCGTTTTTGTAGGGACTGTTTTTGACGGAGTGCTCGGTGGTTTTCGTTTGCCAAAGGCAAAAGCCGTCGTGATGCTTGCAGGTTAAAATTAATCCCTTCATACCCGCATCCTTAATTGCCTTGCACCAACTGTCCGTATCCTGCGCTTTCGGATTGAAAATCCGTTCGGACTCCTTACCGTTTCCCCATTCACGCCCCGTAAAGGTATTCACGGTGTAATGCACAAAAGCGTAGTATTTCATTTCCTGAATCCGCAGCTGGCGCGCATTCGGTACAATACTTGTATACAAATCCATGCGTTCCCGGTCTGTCATACAGTCTCTCTCCTTTGAAAAAACGCCCTGTAAATACATACAGGGCGTTGCGGGTATACAGAATCATCAGGGGAATTTTATTCGGCTTCCGATTCCCAACCGAAGTGATAATACATATTGCCGCCGCAGTTGAAGTTCAGTGTCTGCGTACCGAGTGACGCCAAAGAGCCTTCGCCCGTGAGCGAAGCGGTAACCTTCATGTTTCTGTCGTAAGAAAGAGAAATGAGCTCGTCGGTCGCCGCATTGAATACAGCGGTAATCACGCAGTCAAACGGCTCGAATTCCGCCGAGTTGACTGTGAAGGAGTTTTCGGGGCGGTTGAGCTTGGCGAGTACATCGGCAGGCTCACGGAAGGAGTACGCCTTGCGAATCGCGGCGTTCTCGTTTTTCAGATGAATTTCCACGGTGCGCGTAAGCTCGGTAACCACCTTTTCATCTGCGGAATTTTTTTCGGTTGTTGCCGTAACAGAGGAATAGAGCGCATCAATATCCGCAAGCGTCAGTTCCGAGACAACCGAACTGCCTTTCAAATACAAAATATCGTCCAAAGACGCATTCGCATCGGTTTTGCCGTGCGGCAGCGCGTCTTTCACGCCTTCTAAAATAAAGTCCTTATACAGACGGGCAGATTTTGCGATGGCGGAATCCTCGTTCGATACGGTGCCGTTTTGGTCGGTAAACGCAATAGTATCGTCTGCCACCCAAAAGTCCTCGTTGTATTCCGTCTGGGGCTTCTGTGCTTTCACCGCATTCGCAATACGGTTGTAATACGCAAGCACCTCGGCGCGGTTTGTCTCCAGCGCGGCGCGTTCGCTGTCGTCCAAAAGCGCAAGTACGTTGGCAAACAGATTTTCATCCTTATTGCCCGAATAGCGCGCTTTAATTTCATTGTAATTCAGTTCAATCGTCGTGCTGTCGTCTTTTTCCTCAAAGTCCTCAAACAGGTTTGCAAGCAAATCTGCGGGCAGAACCTCTTTCAGTTCACCGTAGGTGAAGGTGAACATTGCATCCTTCAAATCGGTTTTCAGCGTAACGGCGACGGGTTCAGGACCTTCGTTCTGTTTTGTCAGACTGTCTAAGCTGAAATCGCAGGAGGTGAGCGCCACCATCGCGAAAAGGACAGCCAAAAGTACACAGACGGGTTTCATAGCTTTGGTTTGCATAATCGGTACCCCTTTTCAGATGTTTAATAAACGTCTTTTAATCCTTCGCTGTCGAACAGGAAGGCAGTTTCCAAAAGAATATCAATACCCGCTTCTACGGTTTTTGGGTCCAAATTCTGCGCTGTATCGCCGCGCGTATGATAATAGCGTGCGGGGGTGGGATCCATCGCCGCGAGTGCGACGGCGTTCATGCCGCCCTGCTGAATGGCGGCGGCGTCGGACGAACCGAAAAATACGTTGGCATAATCCAAATTGTAGCCTGCGGTTTCGCTTGCCTTTTTGACCATGGCGGCGGCACGCGCATCCAATTTCACCGTGCCGGACATATCTTTGTTGTACACGCCCATGAAGTCGAAATCGCGGAGTGTATCGGTTGCGACAAATACGGTTTCGATGTTATCCTCGTTTGCGTGTTTTTTCGCAAACGCTTTTGCACCGCGCAGACCCGCTTCCTCACAGCCCATGGAAACGGCGACCACCTCTGTATTTTCAAAGCGGATATCGTTTGCCGCCATGTAACGAAGCACTGCCATAGAGGCGAACACGCCTGTCAGATTGTCGTTTGCGCCGGGCACAACCAACTTCCAGTTTACAAAAAATGCACCAAGTAAAATCGGAACTGCCGTCACGAATGCAAGCACCAAAATTACGGTGGAAAGCCATTCGGGAACGGGGCAGAGAGAAAGAATATCCAAAACAAACTGTACAAACACCGAACCGAATGCAAGCGCGATAACCGCGGTCAACAGCTTGCCGCCGCCGAGGTGCGTATATGTCCATTCATAGGCGGAGTCGATATGCCCGCTGAAAATAATGCGGCGCTTGGTTTCGCCCGCCGCCTTGCGCGTACACACAACATTGCAGGACTGCCGCTTCGGAAAAAACGGGTCCAAAATCGGTTTGTAGAATAAAAATTCTGCAACCATAAATACTAACGAAAGTGCAGACAGCACCAGCGCGCCGACGTTAAAGGCGGTACTCAGGGACGGTACAGCATCGAATCGGGACAAAATGAGCAAAACCGCAGAAACAATCATCAGCACAACATCTACAAGCACCCAGCCCATAAACGCCTTCGGATGCAGTTCAAATTCTTCCGTCTCCACGGAATCGGCGACATTCTTCATGGATTCGGCAATATAAGCCTGCGCCTTGCGCTCGCTTTCCTCGCCCGATTCGCGCGGTCCGATTTCCGAGCAGACCTTTTTGACCTCACGCAGCGTATAGTTGGTCATTTCCCTGCGGCGGGAAGGATAGTTCGCGTTGCTTTCACGCGCCAGCATAGAATCACTCCAAAATGCAATAATAAAAAAGTAATATAAATATGATTTGTTTTGCCGCCGTCGTAACGGCAAAATTCGTCCGTCTTTAGCGGTTCGCCGTCAGGCAGAGCCAAAGGGACACAAAATCAACGGTAAAATAAATGCTTTTGGTCATTTTACCATATATAAGAAAAAAAGTCGATAGGGAATTTTCACAAAACCATCAGCAGCGTACCTGCGCCGATGAGCGCACAGCCGACAAGCGATTTTGCCGTGCATTCCTCGTGCAGAAACACAAAGGCGAGCACCAGCGTCAGCACAACGCTCAGCTTATCAATCGGCACAACCTTAGAGGCTTCGCCCATTTGCAGTGCACGGTAGTAACAAAGCCATGAAGCGCCCGTCGCCAATCCCGAAAGAATCAAAAATATCCAGCTTTTTCTGCTGATTTCCGTAAGACCGCTTTGCGCATGTGTCAGAAACACCATGCCCCAAGACATCACAACAACTACCACCGTGCGGACAGCCGTTGCGAGATTGGAATTCACGCCGTCAATTCCAACCTTTGCGAAAATGGAAGTCAGTGCCGCAAACACGGCGGAAAGCACGGCAAATACAGCCCACATTCTACATCCGTCCCATTTTTAAATATTCGTTTGCTTTCATTGTTCTCATCATACCATACCGCGCAGACAACCGCAAGACGCGGCACAGATTTTCGGCACTTTCACCCGCAAAAACGGGGTTTTCTGTTGACAGAATGCGGCAAAAACTCTAAAATAGGCATATATGAAAAGTCTGCACAGACAAGCAGATGCAATGCACCGAAAAAAGGAATTATCAATATGGCAAAAATAAAAAAATCCGTAAAAGCGAAAGGCGTTTTGGCGCTGCTGTTGGTTGTAATACTCTCGGCACTGTGCACAGGTTTTGCCGTGACGCAAAAACGGGCGATACAGAAACAGGCGGAAACAACCGTACCGACGGAAGCACAAGCTGAACCCGAATCGGCATCCGCGCCGACCGAAGCACCGACGGAAAGCACAACCGTATCGACAACCGCAGAACCGAGTACTGCCAAAGCCCCGCCCGTGTCTCTGCCTGCGGCAAGCGCGGATAATCCCGTCATTGTTTCGCCGACGGGCGACAAATGGGAGCTGACGGTTGTCAATCTCTCCTACCGCCTGCCCGAAGGGTACGAACCGAAATTGGCGGCGGCAGTCGAGGGCAGCTCGGTACAGCTGGATGAACGTGTCGCCCCGCAGTATGCGGCGATGTATGCGGCGGCAAAGGCGGACGGCTGTACGTTAACACCGTATTCAGGATACCGCTCCTATGCACGGCAGAAAGACAACTTCAACCGCAAAGCAGAATATTATAAAGGACAGGGCTTTTCCGAAGCGGACGCGATTGTCAAAACACGGGAACGCATTTTACCCGCAGGGCATTCCGAACACAATATGGGATTCGCCATGGACGTGGTCAGCGCCAGCGCGGACTTCGTTTCCACTAAGGAGTATTCCTGGCTCATGGCGCACGCGCACGAATACGGTTTTATTCTGCGTTATCCCGAAAACAAAACACAGATTACGGGCGTGATGTATGAGCCGTGGCACTGGCGGTATGTCGGTGAAAAGGCGGCAAAGGATATGCAGAAAAGCGGGCAGTGCTTAGAAGAATACTTAGGGCTGGCGCAGTAAAGGCAAGCCGAACGGTGCCGGCAAGCCTGCGCCCTACGCTCGAATCAATTTTGCCTTGTGCCGAGGGCGATTCTTCGCTGCGCTCAGAATGACAATCCCGTACAAAACCTGTATGGGCAAATTGTGTTCGCCCGCTCAAATCCGATGAAATTCCACATAAATACCAAGAATAAATCCATAGGAGAAAACATATGTTAACAGTCAAAGACAGAAAATTTTTCTTAGACGGCAAGCCGTTCTCGATTTATTCGGGTGCGATACACTACTTCCGTGTGCCGCGCGAATATTGGGAAGACCGACTTTTAAAACTGAAGGCGGCAGGTTTCAATACAGTCGAAACCTATACTTGCTGGAATCTCCACGAACCGCGCGAGGGGGAATTCGATTTTACGGGCATGCTCGACATTGCGGAATTTCTGCGTATTGCGCAAAAGGTCGGCTTATATGCGATTGTGCGTCCCGGTCCGTACATATGCGCCGAATGGGATTTCGGCGGCTTCCCCGCATGGCTGTTAAAGGATAAAAATATGCGTCTGCGCTGTAATTACAAGCCGTATCTCGACTGCGTACGGCGGTATTACAACGCACTCGGTGCGCAAATCAACGGGCTTTTAAACAAAAACGGCGGCAATATCATCGCCATGCAGGTTGAGAATGAATACGGCAGCTACGGCAATGACAAGCAATATTTGCAGACTGTCCGTGAAATTATGGCGGATGCAGGTATGGATTCGTTCCTGTTCACTTCGGACGGTGACTGTGACTGGATGCTGTCCGGCGGCGGACTGCCGGATGTGTTTAAGGTGATGAATTTCGGCTCGCGTGCAAAAACACGGCTGAAAAAATTAGATGACTATCAAAAAAATATGCCCTATATGTGCGGCGAATTTTGGGGCGGTTGGTTCGACCATTGGGGGGATAAGCACCATACGCGCGCTGCGGATGAAATTCAAAAGGAAATCCATGCGTTTTTGGATATGGATGCGAGCTTTAATCTGTATATGTTCCACGGCGGCACGAACTTCGGGTTCACTGCGGGTGCAAATCACCACTACCGCAAGTCGTATGAGCCAACCGTCACCAGCTACGATTACAGCGCGCCGTTGACGGAATGGGGCGCATATACTCCGGCGTATCACGCAATTCGGGATTTGCTTTGTGAGAAGCAGGGCATTGAAAAAGGCGTTCTGCCGCCCGAACCGAAATTGCAGTATATCGGCGAGGTGCAGCTGACGGAAACAGCGGATTTGTTCGAGAATCTTCCGAACATCGCGGAAAAGCATTATGCGCCTGCGCCCGAAAGCATGGAATATTTCGGGCAGAACTTTGGGTATATTCTGTATTCTACGGTGATTCGCGGCAAATATGAGCCTGCAAAGCTTCAGGTAGAGGGCGTGCACGACAACGCCTATCTGTTTGTGGACGGCAAGCTCAAAAAGACCTATTACCGCCATGAAAATCCGAAGCTGGAAAACGGCGACGGATTTTCGGTCCAGCTTGGCGGTTTTAAGGGCGAAAAGCGCATCGACATTTTGGTGGACGCCATGGGGCGCGTCAACTACGGCAAGCATCTGTATGACCGCAAGGGCATTTCCCGTGTGATGCTCGGCGATCAGATTTTGTTTGACTTTGATGTGTATACCATTCCGTTGGATAATATTGAAAATTTGCAGTACGGCACGGCGGCAGAAACCTTCCCCAAATTCTTTAAGGGCACCTTCCAAGCCGCGACGGATGCAGACTGCTTTGTGGATATGAGCGGGTTTAAAAAAGGCTGTGTGTTTATAAACGGCTTTAACCTCGGACGGTATTGGGAAGCAGGTCCGCAGGTCACGCTGTATATTCCGAAGGGCGTTTTGAAAGCGGAAAATGAAATTGTCATTTTTGAGCAAGAGGGCACAAAGTCCGCTGCCGTTTCCGTTATCGATACGCCAAAGCTTGAAAAGGAAAAGAAAAAACGTTGGTTTTGGCAGAAATAATCTGCCCTTCGCGCGTAGGGTATAGCACCAATCTGTCATTCTGAGCCGTAGGCGAAGAATCGCACATGACACAGAGTGGATTTGATTCTCGGTAGGGCGAGATCTTGCCCCCGCCGCAGGATTTCATCAGATTTCGGCGGGCAGTTCGCCCCTACTTAAAAACCCGTAAAAGACTTTCCTGTTTCACAGTTTAAAAATATTTTTCTTTATAAACGGAGGCAACAGCTATGTTTTGGAACAGCAAATACCGTACCCCCGGCAAGGCTTATACCATTCCGCAAATCGATTTGAGCGTGCGTCCCGACGGCGCAGACGATGCCCTTTCGGAACTGTTCACGCAAACTACGGTGGATGCGGGGCAAGGGTATTTAGGTCATCCCGATTCCGTACTTTTAAATGACGAATCGATTTTAACATTCTTCCCCGAAGGACACGGTAAGGGCAAAACGCTGTCGCGCATCAGTCATGACGGCGGCAGAAGTTATTCCGACGCCATCGAAAATCCGCCGAAAAGCTGGGAAACCTCGCTGGAAACACCGACAGTCTACCGTTTGGAATTTTCCGAGCACGATTGGGACGACAAGCTGATTCTCATTTGCGGCAATCCGAAATGGCCGAATTTGCCGACGCCCGGCGGCTTCAATTGTTCCGTTTCCTCGGATGAGGGCAAAACATGGAGCGAATATCAGTTGTTTTACGGAAAAAACGACCCTGTTTTTTCCTGCCTTCCGATTGTACCGATGAGCTCGCTGACGCGCTTAAAAGAAAACGGAAAATTTGCGGACAAGTGGATGGGGCTGTTCCATGAGCGAAATTTTGTAAATTACAAAACAATTTTAACGTTTGACGATGCAGGCAATATGCACTGGTCAAGACCTACGCCGTATTTTTCCGCCTACCGCGGTATGGAAAAGCACTCCAACATGTGCGAAGTGGAGTGTGTGCGCTCGGACGGCGGACAAGGAGACGAATTGATGCTCATTACCCGCAGTAATTCTAAAAAAATCAATTCGCTATTGAGTTTTTCAAAAGATGAGGGCAAAACCTGGTCGAAGCCCGTCGAAGCACCCGCCGCGCTGAACGGCGAACGCCATCACGCAGAGTGGCTGCCCGACGGTCGTCTGTTTATTACCTTCCGTTCCATCGAACGCGATAAAGCAAAGTGGGAAAGTCATTTCGAGAAAAAGTCCATGAAGTGGTATTCCGAGGGCTGGATTGCTTGGGTCGGCACATATGCCGATTTGAAAAACGGCAGAGAGGGGCAGTACCGCATCAAAATTGCACATACCTATTTGGATTTCCAAAACGCCCCGAGCGTAACCGCCAATGCGGACACAGGCTACTGCGGCAATGTTGTGCTCTCCGACGGGACGGTTGTGACCGCCTCGTACGGCATTTTCTCCGCGGAGAAAAAAGAGGACGGTACATATAAAACTGACAAGGGCAAGCAGGTGCGCAAAACGTATATCATTTCCAAACGCATCCGCCTTGCGGATGTTGAAAAATTGCTGTAACTTCACTTCATTCTGCGGGAGATTCTTCGCCTATCGGCTCAGAATGACAAATCTGTGCCAACCCCGTAGGAGCGTGCATTGCGCGCCCGTGGAATCTGATGAACATCGCGGAACGCGTCATCGGTTATTGCCACGGCATTCGCAAATCAATTGCGGGTAAGTAAAGCGCCGAGCAAAAAAAATTCCTGTTTTATCAAGACGGGTACGAAACAAAAAGGAGATGCATCGATGTCAACCACAAAAAAACGCCCGTCTGTCGGGCAGATTTTCGGTATGCTTTTCGGCGCGGCGATTGTGCTTTTGTTTTCGCCGCTTGCTTCGTTTGTGTTTAACAGCGGCTCCGCGGTCGGCATGGCTTTGGGTTTGCTCGTCTTTTTGCTTTCGCTGTTTTTCCCGCGTGTAAAAGCAAAAATTGCACATCTGTGCACACAAAAACGCGGCAAAATTCTGCTTGCGGCAGTTTCGGTATTTCTGATTGCCGTTTTTGTGTATGTATCTGCCGTAACGGCGCTTGTGGTGTACGGCTTTTCCGCTTCGCAGAGCATCCCCGAAAATACAACGGCGATTGTGCTCGGCTGTGCGGTGGACGGCGATAAACCGAGCCGAATGCTGCAAAAGCGCATTGACGCGGCGTTTGAATATCTGACAGAAAATCCGCAGGCAAAGTGCATTTTATCGGGCGGCAAGGGCGACGGTGAAAATCTGTCCGAGGCGGAAGCGATGTATATTGCGCTCACACAAAAAGGCATTGCACCCGAACGGCTGTATAAAGAGGATAAATCTACCACTACCGCCGAAAACATGCAGTTTTCCAAGGAAATTTTAGAGGCGCAGAATTTGGGCGGCACCGTGGTGCTGATTACCACGGACTTTCACCAATTCCGCGCAGGTCTGCTTGCCGAAAAATGCGGGCTTTCGACCTATAAGGTCTGTGCGCATTCGGGCACATTTTCCCTGCCCACTTTTATCGTCCGCGAATGGTTTACCGTGATTGGATATTTTTTCGGTAAGTAAAGAAAATTACAGAACAGACAATAATTACGACCCCCGATAAAGAGAAGCCGTTTCGCATTCTCTTTATCGGGGGTCACTTTTAACATATCAGGGTCGGCTTTCCTCAGCTTACATCTGCATCTTGTTTACAAATGCTTCTATATTTTCTTCTTTCAGCGTAAACGTGTGCAAAATTCCGCGCGCATGGTCGGCTTTCAGCACCATATTCGCCACATATTTATCCATGCCGTGCAGTTTTTTACGGTCCAGCTCACCGCCGAGCGCCGCAGTCGCCTGTACCGTCTCCAAAAGCTGGGGCGGCACATTGTTTTGAAAATATGTCTGCGCATTCTCCGTGAAACAACAGCACACAAAAATGCCGAATATCTTTTCACGCAGAACGGCAATTTCTTTTAACAGCAACGCACGGATTTTTCGGTCAAACATGCCCATGCGAATATAGCTGCCAATCAAAATTCGGTCATAGTCTGCAAGCCGAAACGCATCCGTTTTGATATTTTTCACATCGGAGTTTGGCATACGCGCGGCAATCCGCCGTGCCGCCTCTGCCGTGGAACCGTGTCTTGTCGCATATAAAATCAGTGTTTTCATCGGTTTTTCCTCGAAATTTTCAGCGTATGATTATCTAAAGCACCGCCTGTGCAAAGCTCGGTTATGAGGTTGCACAGTTCCGTGCAAAATGCCTGTGCTTTTTCACTGTCTATGTGAAAGGCAAGCAACATTTTCAGAGGCAATTCACCCGCCGCACGCAGAATATTTGTGTAAGCAGACGGTTTCTGTGCGCCTGCGGGTTCGCCAGAAAGCGCCGCCAACAGCAAATCATTTGCAATATCTGTCAAAGGCACATTGCGCATCGCCTCTATATCCTGCGCGGAAAAACCCGTTTTCACAGGCAGACAGCGTAAAATCCGATAGACTTTTCCGACAGTCAGCGTTAAAATTTTCCGTGCGGCAAACTGTAAAATACCGCCGTAACTTTCAGCAATTTTTTGTGCATCAGGCATGCCGAAGGAATCGAGTTTTTTCGCCATTGCCTGTCTGTCACCGCAGGCGAGCGTATCCAAAACTCCGCCGATGAGATGCACCGCGTGCGCGCGCAGATAGCTTTGCGCATCTACCGTTTTGCCGTTATAGGAAAAGCTCTTCAAAAAATCGGTGTGTATGCGAATCTCGTCCGCGGTGATTTCCGCCTGCACCATCGGCGCAGGATACCCGCACAGCGAACCGACATTGACTTCTATCAGTTCGTTTCCGTTTTCGGAGACATAGCGGTCTATGCGCTGGATATGCGAATGCCCGACAAACATCAGGCGAAGTCCCGCGTTGCAAAGCTGTTCCGACAGTTCGTCTCGGTCACCGCAGCAACAGCCGTTTGTCACCAGCGGCGACAAATGCGGATACAGCAAATGGTGCTGCATACCGATGACCGTTTTGCCTGCCGCAGTTTCACGGCGAACCGTTTCTAAAATCCACTGCAAATGATCCGCCTTATATCCTGCTTTGCCCTTGCCGTTCTGGTCGTCGTTGAGCGCGAGCAAAACCACATCCTCCGACAAATCCGCAAGATAAGACGCTGTGCCGAGATGCGTCATGAATTTATCGCGCGCGGCGGCAGTCCCGAAGTCATCGTAAAAATCATATAATTCTTCATGCGGTACGGTTTCCACATCCGTATATACACAGTCTCCCGCGAATCGGCGCGGATTGCCGTCACAGCACCAGTCGTGCGTCGCCGTGGTTACAAATACCCGTTTGTGCTTTTGCAGTCGGTACAGCTTTTCGCGCATTTTTTCATGGCAAATCCGTTCGCCGTCGTTGGTCAAATCCCCTGCAAGCAAAACGGCGTCGCAGTCGCTCTCGGCGATTGTTTGAAATGCCGCAGAAAGGATTGCGTCGGTTTCGGCTAGACATTTTTGGTCGGAAGCACTGCGCAGTTCGTATGCCCCGCCCGCTGTGCCGAGCGAATCGTCGTAATAATGGGTATCGGCAATGACGGTCAGTTTCAGCAGCGCCATAGGTTATTCCCCGATTGCGGACGGCGCGGTTTCTTGTGCTTCATGGCGCGCCTTCAGCTCTTCAATCATCATGCGGTGGCTCTTGCCCGAAATGTTGTAGAACGCCATCGGAATCAGCATCAGCAAATATCCGACTGCGGGCAGAAGCGTTGTCATAAAGAACAGCGCCTGATTGGTCGCGGCATTCTGAATCAAAGACCCTTCGGTATGCGCAATATAGCCTGTATAAGCAAGTACGGCAAAACCGATGGAAGAGGAAACGGAATTTTCAATTTTGCCTGTAAACGACATAATGGACAGCATAATGCCTTCCACGCGCGTACCTGTTTTCCATTCAATATAATCGACGGTTTCCGCTTCCATTTCCTTTTGCATCAGATTCTTGCATTCCAGCGGAATGGTGGTAAGACCTGTAAACAGCACGGTCAAAATGCCCATAGGCAGAGAGATAACCGTGCCCGGGTCTTTTTGCAAAAATCCGTCGTAGCAGACTAAGGTAAACAGCACATGCCCCGCAATCGCCGCCACACAGCAAATACGGTAGAATTTACGCGGATCGGCGCGTGTACCGAGTTTTTCCATCAGCTTCGGCACGCCGATACCTGCCAGCAGGAACGCTGGAAAGGTGATAACATCAATAAACACGTTGTATTTTGTAGTAAACATTAAGTCCGCAACAAAATAAAACGAAACCTGATTTGCCACCTTAACAAGCAGGAAAAACAGATTGGCAAGAAACAGCATCAACAGCGGTCTGTTGCGGAACAGCAAAGAAAAGCAGTCCTTGACGGACGGCGCTTCTTCGTGATGTACGGTACGTTCGGTGGTGTTTTTGTAGGTGATGCGGGTAAAGCCGAGAATCCCGACTGCGGAAACCACCGCGCCTGTCAAATATGCCTTTGAGGTGTGCGTGCTGAAATACGGCAGCCACCCCGCGCAGGCGACAAACAGCCCGGGCAATGCGCCCGAAATAGAGCGGACAATGGAGCTGATACCATACAATTTTGTGCGTTCAATGCCGTTCGGCGTAATCGCAAAAGCAAGCGCGCCCATGGGAATGTCGAACGCGGTGTAGGTGACATCTAAGCCGACAAACAAAAAGACGGTCCATGCAATACATGCCCAGTCGGGCATACCGCCCGGGATACCCAAAAAGAACAGGAGCATTACGGCAGCGACAAGCCACGGCGCAATGCGGATATAGGGACGCATCTGCCCCTCTTTGGTGCGGGTTTTGTCCACGATAATGCCCATAATCGGGTCGTTAATTGCATCGAAAATGCCGCAGAAGAAACGGATTTTTGATGCAATTTCCATCGGCCTGCCCGGTCGCTCCGGTGTTGCAAACCGTTCCAAAAGGATATTGGTTAAAAAGTAGTTTAAATACTTCGAGCCTGTCATCGAGGTAAACATGCCCTGCGCGCCGCGTCCGAGCGCATAGGAAATGTTTTCGCGCCAGGTAAGAAAAGTTTCCTCGCCGACGTCCTTTTTTACAATTTTACTGTCTAAAAATTCCGTGATTTTATTTGCCATAGGTTTCCCCTTTCGCTTTTCTTTCTCTTATCATCGCTTCCGTCTGCTATGCCGCCAAATATCAGCGGCTTTCTTTCTGCAAATCGTCGCGTGCCGCCAAAACATCGCGCATGCAAAGCACGGTTGTAAAAAAGGAAACTGCCGCCGCAAGCACAGTGAATACGGTTTTCAGCGTTTTCATCAATCGGGTCACCTCCGACAGAAAATATTTATACAAATATATCATACCGCAATCTTCCGATTTTGGCAATACAACAATTTCACCCCATTCGGCAAAAATTCCGAACGGGGTGAAAAAACGGATGAAACGGGCTTATGCACCTGTGTGCGCAATCAATTCCGCATAAGTCGGGTATGTATACGGTATGCCGAAATACTCGAGTATTGCATTTTTCTGCGTCATACAGCGGTCGAACTCTTCTGTGTTCCGATAGATGAAATCGTATTCGGCAAGCTTCTGCCAGGTTGGATTTTCCACCGCAACAAACGGCAAGGGTTCATTTTCTGCCGCAAAGCATCCGCCAAAGCTCCCGCAATACAGACGAAATTCTTCATAAGGCAGCTTTTGCTGATATGCATCGGTATACACTTTGCGTTTCAGAAAAACATAATACTCCTTTTGCGCCTGCATCGGCAAAAAGCAGGAAAGACAATCTATTCTGCCGGCTCTATCTGCAAAGCGAAACTGTTCATACATACCTATCGTCCGATTTTCATACGATTTATCGCCGACATAGACCTCCAGCACCTCTACAGTGCTTAATTCGGCGTTATAGCGGTCTGCGCGTTCGCCTGTAAAGCGCACCTTTGCAATCAAATCCGTGTCCGCCAAATACGTTTGGATGTCATCCTCGATTGTGTCCGCAGAAGGCATCTGCGACAGGCTGAGTACATAAGCCTGCCGCTCCTCTGCGGTTGCCGAGGTGTACACATAGCTTCGCCTTACGGCAATTCCCACGCCGATACCGACCAGAATAGAGACAGACACAACTGCGGCTACTGCCATTTGCAGCTTACGCATTTTTCTCACACACCTTTCCGGATACCAATTTATAGGTTGTGTCGCATATGGCTTCGATTTCCGCTTTGTCGTGACTCGCCAGCAGAACGGTCGCACCGCGCGCACGTTCCTCCAAAAGAATTTTATTTAGCAGCTCTACGCCGTCCTCATCTAAGCTGTTTGTCGGTTCGTCCAAAATCAGCAAATCGGGTTTTTCCATAATTGCCTGTGCAATCACAAGCCGCTGCCGCATACCAAGAGAGTATTTCCCCACGCGCTTCTTGCTGTTCGGGTCGAGTCCCACACGCTCAAGCGTCTGCAAAATTTCCGATTTTCCAATTTGCTTTTTGATTTCGGCAAGCGTCTGCAAGCATTCAAAGCCGCTCATATAGCTCCACAGTCCGATATTTTCAATCAGCAGCCCTAAACTCGGTGGGAAAGAAATATCCTTTCCCAACACTTGACCGTCGATGGTAATTGTTCCCTCGGTCGGCGTAATTAAGCCCGCTACGGCGCGAAACAACATGGTTTTTCCGCTGCCGTTTCTGCCCACAAAGCCGATGATACTCTGTTTCGGGATTTCCAGAGATATGTGATTTAAAACCTTTTCCGATTCGATTTCCTTAGTTAAGTTTTCAATTTTGATATAGGGCTTGTCCATTTGCTCATCTCCCACAAGATAAAAAGTCCTTTTTCCGAAGTATTGCCAAACCGATAAGGATTTCTGCCGCCGCACACACCGCAAAAAGGAGCACCGCCGTTTCTACGGGTAAGAAGTCACCCTGCGTAAATTCCGCATCGTAGCCTATTTGGAAAAACCATGCGTTTTTCCGCCACAAGACAAAGTAGTTGTAAATCGGATTGGCAAGCAGCAAGGGCAGGCAGCGGCGCGTCGGATAAATTACAGCGGCGCACAAAAGCATTCCCGCAAGTCCGGCAAAGCACGCCCATTTTTCTGCTACAGCAACGGATAAAACATTGACGAACAGAACCGCGCAAAAACAAAACAGCAGAGTCGTTCCGAAAACTGTCAGCAAAATGCGCCAATCATTTTTTGACGGCATTCCGTACCGATATGCGCTGTAACCGCCGATGCAAAGCGTCACAGTGCTCACCGCCGCCGTACATGCCGAAAGCAGTTGCCGCACCTTCCCGAAAAACCAACGCCGCAGCGTACCTGCACGCGGCAGAATATACACAACTGCCCCCGACAAATCCTCCGTTACACAGGACGCCGTCAGGATTTGCAGTGCCATAGGCAAAATCAGCGCAATGACAAAGGACAACAACGCGCCCTCTACCGAGGCGGGAGAATAAATCATATTCATAAAAACGTCCGAAAAGCCATGAAAGGGCGCCCCGTGCATCAAGCCGATTTTAAAAACGGCATAAATCACGGCCACGGCAAAAACGCCGGCGGTATTCCGATTCTTCAATTTCTTTTCCATAGCTTTTTTGACGCTCCTGCATCACACAAAACGTTATCCAATTTGGCAATCGCCCTACGGGAAAGCAAGGCAACAGCAAGGAGAAGCACGGCAAGTGCCGCAAAAAACATCCAAGGCTTTTTGCCCTCGTGGCTGTCTATGACAAACAGATATTGTAAAAATGCGAAATTCGCTTTCGGTTCGCACATTCCCGAGACAATGGCAAGCAGATTGTTGAGAATAAACACAGAAACAATCGCCCAAATGCGGTTTCGCGCCACAAAATAAGAAAGCACATATGCCGTTACGCCCAACAATCCCGAAAAAAGAGAGATTGCAATACAAAACAGGAAATTGTAAAGATACGGATGTAATACCAGCAAACGCGGAAACAGAACATTGACCGTAATATACGGTTCCACATAATACATACTTTGATCTGTACTCAGATTGGTATAATCTGCAATTGCACTTATCGGGAAGGCAAGCAGATTTAAAAGCATATTCAGTAAAAACGGCACCAGCACCAGCAATACCGCAGAAAGAAACACTGCCGCACCCTTGGAAAAGAAATACTGTGACGCAGTTTTATATTTGGTCAGCAAAATCGGCAATGTGTTTTTTTGCTTCTCGCAAAAGTAGGAGTCCGCAAACGGCAGTGCTGCAATCAGCGGCAGCAAAACACCAAGAAGATAGACTTGGCTCACCGTACCCCTGCCGATATAAAGCTGGTCAGCGGCGGGAACCGCCATAAACTCTATGCCGTAATACGGCAGACAGCTTGCACAAAAGGTTCCCACACAAAACAGACACATAAAGCCCAGCATCAGCCAAAAGGAAGGGGTTTTCCACAGCAGCTTCATTTGGAATTTCATAGTATCACCTACAAACAGTCGGGAGCGGTAACCCCGTGCAGACGGCACTGCCCCCGACCGGAAATTATCTAATCGGAATTACTGGAATCTCGCTGTACCGTACAATGTTTTCGAGGCCACATTCGGCTGCTCTGCATACATATATGCTACCGAGCCGGTTGTAAAGGTCTCGTCCTGTCTATACCATATTTTTGTAAACCCTGCGTTCTTGTATATTTGCGTTTTTGGTCCGACAATATAACCTCTGGCATTGCGAACCCAAACCCTTAATGTGTTTGTTGTTCCGTCCGTCCACTTGAACTCATCGTAATGTGTATCCGGTGTGGTTTTTGTCGCAGATGCAATCAGCGTATTCGCAGAATTTGCACGCAATGTAACGGAAACGGAAATATCCTGTGACTCTGCCGCCACAGAAAAGCTTAAGGTCAAAATTGCCAACAATGCGGCAATACAGCCGGAAATCAGTTTTTTTGCTTTCATAAAATTCAATCCTTTCGATTTTTCATTTGGCTTTGCTGTACTTTCTGTTGAATTTCTGTAACAAAATCCTTTCATACGCGAACCATCGGACGCTCCTCCTCTCTAAAAAAGCACAGACAAAACAAAAAGGTGACACCTACGGCATTTGCAGGTATCACCTTTTCTAATTTAAACCTATATAACCCTCTCGACCTCGCGAAGTCTAAACCGTAATACCGCAAACAGTTTGTCCCGACACAAAGATTCTTTTTCCCTCTGTGCACAGCATACCATACCGCAAGTAAAAAAGCTATGCACAGATTCGACAAAAATCAGACAATAAACGCTGTGAACAATCACAAAATCGCTTTACAGTTCCTCTATCTTTTTCCCGAACACCTTGGTTTTGCCGAGGGCGGTGATGAGGTTATCCATTCGGCTCAAACGGTTTTCCCGCTTCGGACGGCGGTAGGTCATCGGAATTTTTTCCAATCTATCGTTCAAGGGGAATAACGCGCCGCCGCACGCAGGTTCTGCAAACGCGGTTACCGCAAACACAACAATTGCATCCTCCACAGGCAGTACGAGCGTATCGTCCGTGATATCCACTTCCGCATAGAACAAGTATGTCTGCACGGCAATTTCATCGCCTGCCGCACTGTGCAAATGCGTAAATTCCTTTGCAAGCGTACAGCGTTTCAGATAGCCCGATTCACCCGCCGCATATAAGTCGCCTGCGCCCAGACGCTCGTGAAAATCCGGTACGGATACGAGCTGTATCTGCGTACCGCTCCGAAACGGTATATCCTTATCGCCTTTTAAGGAAGTCAGCAGTAACGCGGCTTTCTTCGTGCCTTTCGGCAGTTGTACGGTCTGCCCGCCGCAGACGAGCGCGTTTTGCTCGGCGTCGGAAAGCGAGAATACCGCATCCTTACAGCGGATTTCCTGCGGGAACTGCTCAGACGGCAGGGTGTACCCTTTCAGAATACCGTTCTTACGGCTGGTATTCGATGAAGTTGCGGCGCAGTTATACGGCAGACGCACGGGCGTACCCGTGTTTGCCTGCGCGCATACATTCGGCGCTTGCAGTTCCAAACGGAAGGTCATCGGCGCAAACGGCGCAATATCGAAAATCAACTCGCCGTTTTCCACGCGCGCCTCTTCCAGGATTTCCTCCGACGCATTGCAAATCCAAGCGGACTTTATTCCCTCGCCCGCAGTAATTTTTACCTTTTCATGCGCTTCGCCCACGCCTTCGTTCACACGGAGAATCCAATGCTTTCCATCCTCGGCCTGTTTGACGGCACGCAGCAAAACAGCAGGGTCGGACACGCCTGCAAAAGAATATTCGCTCGGCAAAATGCCCTCGTTGCCGCATTCGGCTTTGAACACGCGCATGGGCTGGTTGAAGCAAATGCCCGCCGCCTGTGTTTCGGTTAAATTTTCACCCGCATGGCTGAAAATGCCGAATGCGTAACGGTTGCGTCCCAATTCCATACAGCTTTGCTGACTGTCCCCCCGGTAATCGGCGCGCGGGGTGTGGATTCCCGTCAGCCGAAGCGTATCTGCAGTCGGATGGTCCCAGCCGTATTTGCAGTCGCTCAAGACAGACACACCGAATTCCGCCCCGCTGATGTCTGCCCAATTCTGCGCGGGAACTTCGTAAAGCTTTTCGGTGTTTAAGCCGCGGCGAATAAAGCCGAGACCCAAATCATATGCCGCGTTTTCATTTTGCACGGTAAAAGAAAACGGCGTTTTCAACAGTGTGCGGGGACTGCACCAATCTATTTTGTTTTCCACACGCACGGTCTTTTCGCCGTATCCGAGCGAAATACGCTGTACAAATACGGAATCCCCCGCCTTTCGGCGCGTCTCTATGCATACGCGTGCCGCGCCGTCCTCCGAAACACGGAAGGTCGGATCGGCGGCATAGGCTTTCGGTTTCGCCATAACCTCTTTATAGGTAAGCTCCCATGCGGGCCAGTCGTGTGAACCGTTGTATTTATGCAGTGCCATACGCACGGGCGCGGATAGCAGTTCTTTTTTCAACTCCTTGTCAAAAACGGAGCAAATGTCGCCGTTGTCGTCCAACAGCACCTTGTATTTTTGATTCTCCAGACTGCGTTCGGTGCAGGAAAGCACATTTTGGTCTGCATACGGTTCTGTTGCCGCCGTAATGCAGTACACCGCCATGCCGTTTGCGGGCACTGTTGCAGTGAACCAAGCCACGCCGTCGGAAATTTGTGACGGAACAGCCGTACCCGCCGCATTTTTCACGCGTATATACCGTACATTTTGAAATTCAGGCAGTATACATTTAACCGCTTCCGTTCTTTCAAACTGCGTGGGATTGGAAACCGCTACCGCCGTACCGCGTTTGAAAGGCACGGTCATTTGGCGAACAACCTGTGCCGCCGCCGTTTCATAAATCTGAGAAAACTGATTCAGACTCAGCGCATAATCGTTCCAGCTTCGCTTGTAGGCGCGTTCTACCGAAGTACCCGGTAAGTCGTCATGGAATTGGTGCGCAATCACACGCTTCCAAGCGGTGTCCAGCTCCGCTTTGGGATAGGCGCCCGCGCCGAGATATGCCGCCACAGACGAAAAACGCTCTGCCGCATCGGCAAGCTGTTCGTTCAGCTTGTTCCAGCGCTTGCCCGTTGCACGCGAGGTGTAGCCGCCGACGCCGTGGTCGGTAGAAACCAATTCATTGTTCCACACAGGCAGTTTTACTTTCTGGTCGGCGGTTAACTCCGTATCCATAATGCGGAACACCTTGTCTGCACTGACGATTTCGACGTCTGTACCGTCCGCGCCGTTTTTCTGCTTCTCGCGTACCACGGTGCGCACGGATTTCTCTTTCGGCGCGCCGCCGCGGTCACCCGTGCCGTGCAGAAGATAGGTCATCGGCAAATCATATTTTTCTATATTGTTTTTAAGCTTATCAGGCGCATTCTTGTGTTCGCGCACCGACGAGAGCGTCGCACTGTAATCCTGCGCGTCTAAAGACGCATATACACGACTGCCGTCTACACCCTGCCACAGTCCCAAATCAAACGGAATACCGTAAGCGGAGCTCCAAGTCAGCTTCTGCGTCGTGAAGCCCAACAGCCCCGCATGCTTGATGATGCTCGGCAAAGCATAGCCGAAGCCGAAACAGTCGGGCAGATAAATATCTACACTCGTTTTGCCGAATTTCTCCGCAAAATAGCGGTTGCCGTATAAAATATTGCGAAACAGCGCTTCGGGCGAGGGTACGTTAACGTCGCCGTTTTCATAGGCACTGCCCGTGACAAACCAACGTCCGTCCGCTACATATTTTTTGAGCTGTTCAAACTTTTCGGGGTAATACTCCTCCATCAGCTCATAACGGCGCGCGCCCTCAAAACTGAATACATAGTCGGGATATTTTTCAAACAGCTTAAAGTTGTCGTCTAAGGTTGCGGGAATGTATTCGCGCACGGTGCGTTCAAAATCCCAGTTCCACACGGTATCCAAATGCGCGGTTGCAACCGTATAAATTGTCGGTTTTTTCTGCTTTTCCATAAATATATTTATCCTTTGGATTTATTTGTTTTTACGTTTTTTCAGATGCTTGCCGAGGAATACCCCGCCGACAGTCAGTACAGCTGCCGCCGCAATTCCGCCGAAAAATGCCGGCAGAAAATTGTTTTTGTATTCAATATAGCCGTGGTTCTTCTTATAGAGATTGTATACCTTTAAGCCCGTCAACTCGTCAAAGCTTAAAATTTCAGAGTCGAATTTTGTGAGGTCGGATTCATTCAGCGTAATCGTGCGCACGCCGCGGTGATTGCCGTAACTGTAAAACGTCACCGCTGGGCAGGCGACAAGGTGGATGCCCTTGTAAACACCTGCAAAATCGTTCACGTGGTCATGCCCGAAAAACGCGCCGATAACGTCGCCCTGCTGCAACCAACTGTCGAACTGCCCGTGGTTCACATCAGGCGGGCAGGGTCCTTCGTTTAATTCGCCCTCATAAATATATTCGGGATTCGCCGTAAACCAACGGTCACTGTAACTGCCGTGTCCGCGTACCGCGCCCTTCGTGCCGAATTTCACGGTGTTGAACATCTCATAAGCTTCGGGTACGATGATATGCTGAAATACCAGAGACGGAAGCGGCTCGCCGCCGTTTTCGGCTTTCAGCGCATCGGACGTCCTTTGATACCACGCGGTTTGATCCTCATGCACATAGCCGTAACCGCCGCCCTCTTCATCAGGCGTATAGGGGTTGGAATCCATGAGCCAAAGATTAAACACATTTTTTGTGCCGTCTGAGCCGAGAATCGGCAAATTATAAGTGCCGACGCCCGTCAGCTCCTCGCCCTCGACGGCGAGGCAGGTTTTATATTTTTGGAAACAGGCAAGAATCCATTCCTTTGCCTCTTCCTCGGTCATGCCGTTATTTTCATCGCAAAGCCCCTCGTGGTCGTGATTGCCGAATACCAGCGCAAACGGAATCCCGCGCTCGTCAATCGGCTTCGCAACCGCATCCACTGCCGCTTCCGTCTGCGCTTTGTCCACACCCTTCCACCAGCCTGCGGTGTTGTCGCCGAGCAATATAATCAAATCTGGATTCGCGCGGTCAATCGCCGCGTGCATAAGCGCAGTTGTTTCTTTCTGCGGCGTATGTGTATCCTGCAAATCGGATAAAACTAAAATTTTAAACTTTCCGTCACGGAACTGCAACTGTGTTTCCTCCGTTTTCTCCGCCGCAAAGCCTACGCACAGTGTATCAAACAGCAAAATGCAAATAATGGCAAGACAGCCGAAGATTTTGAATGATTTTTTCGCCATTACGCTTCCTCCCCTGCGCTTTGCGCCGCCTGCTCGCGGCGTTCGCGGATTTCCGCATGAATTTGGTCAAGCTTTTTGCGATCCAAATCATAGAAGATATACGGAATCAAAGAAAGCAGATTTAAAACAGAAGGAATCATCGTAACAAGACCCCATAGCCAAAGACGTGTGTTGACAGCTCCCCCCTCGGCAAGCGTCATTTCCGCGCCGACCTGCTGAAGCCCGATAAGCGGAATAATCGCCGTGGCAACCGCCGTGCTCAAAGAGCCTGTCAGCTTGCTGATAAAGGTCAGAAGCGAGAAGGTCATGCCCTCGCCGCGCTCACCCGTTTTCCACTCCATGTAATCCACGGTGTCGCCCACCATTTTGGTCGGGATAACCATGTTGACACTCGAAATCAGGCTCGTAAACACGCCCTGAAGTGCCATGAGCGGCGCAATGACGCGTGCATCGGTATAAGAACGGCAGCCCAACAGGAAAATGCCGACGGTCACAACCGCGCGCAGAATCGCCATGCGAATGACAATCTGCTTGGAGCTCCAGCGCCGCTCGAGCTTCGGCAACAAAAGATAGGCGAAGAAGCCCGCAATCGTCCCGGGAATACCGACCACGATGGAAAGACTTGCAAGCCCCAGAGACAGCGCATAGAAATACTGCGTAAAGGTATCGGCAATCCCGCCGACCGTACCGAGTACAGAGGAAAGCACCAGTAAGAGTAACGGCTTGTTTTTAAACAGATAACGGAAGCAGTCGCTGATTTTCGGTTCGTCGCTGGTCTGTACAATACGCTCGCGGGAGAAAATACCCGCCAAAGAGAACAGCCCCATGCCGACTGTACCCGCAATAACGCCGAGAAACAGGAATACCTGACGCAAATCCCACGGAATCACACCATTACGGTACAAATCGATGCAGACGGAAATCAGAATTGAGGGCAGTCCGCCGATGATGCTCGAAATGAAGCGCGCCGAGGTAATGACACGGGAACGGTCCTCGGGATTCGGTGAAATCGCCGCCGAAAGCCCCCAAAACGGGATGTCACCGATGGTATAAAGGAATTCCCATAGGAAATAGGTGATGCACATATAAACGATTTTCAGCGCGTCCGACTGCACATGGGAAAGGAACTGTGCGCCGCCGAAAAAGACCACGGTGGCAATCCCCAACGGAATCGGCACAAACAGCAAAAACGGACGCAGCTTGCCGTGCCGCGTGCGGGTACGGTCTACAATCATGCCCATAATCGGGTCGTTGAAGGCATCCCAAAGCCCCATAAAGAAAATCATGGTGGCAACTGCCGGTGCGGGAATGCCGAATACCGTAACCAAATAGAAGGTTAACTGCATACGCACCATGTTGTAACCGATGACCTGCCCGCCGTTTGCCACGCCGTACAGCACGGTTTCGCGCACACCGACATAACGCCGTTCACGCGGTTTCTGAAGATTCGCCATATGTATCTCTCTCCTTTTTGTGTCGTACCTCTATCGATAAAACAAAAACTTTTTATGTTCGGAGCCGAACTTTGCCCGCAATAGGTTCGCACAAATTTGTCATTCTGAGCCCCTTAGGCGAAGACTCTTACACAGAACAATTAAAATTGGATGCACAATTGTAGGGGTCGGCGTCCGCGACGACCCGCAAAGTTTCAGCAAATTTCATCGGGCGAACACAGTTCGCCCCTACGGGGTTTGTACACAACCGTCAATTTGCGCGAAATGTGCGGGCGCGCAATGCACGCCCCTACGGGTGTGTGCCCCGCCGTTGGTTTGCACGGATTTCGCGGGTGGGAATCCCTCCGTCACGGCTTCGCCGTGCCACCTCCCTTTCACAAGGGAGGCATTCGCCCCTACGGTTTGTGCAGATTTTTGCGGGGCGCCGAGTCGTCGCCCCCTACGGGGTGTGCATTGCCACTGGTTTGTATTGGTACGCGGTCAGGCGGTATATATCGGTGCGGTTACGGCGAGCTGACAGTTTTCTTCGCCGTTAATTTCGCCCCAAAGCTCCGCACGGTACCAATGCGCAGGCACAAGCGGCAGTGTCATTTGCAGTTCCCCGCCGCAGAAAGGCTGTTCCGCAAGCAGTTCCCCGCCGTTTGTAAAAACACGTACCGTTTTCGGTGTGTACCTGTCACTATGCGGTACGGACTCGGCACGCGCCGTATTTGTATGGATACAAAATACGGTTTCGCCCGACTGCACGGTATCGCCGACTGTCGCGCCTGTTTCCGTTTCGAAATAAAACAGCGGCCCTGCCGAAACGACTGTGCGTCCCGCAAGGATTGCCGTCTTCATGTTTTCAGGCGTTAAATCTTTGCCGTCGCACAGTAAATACGTGCACGCCGCAGGGTATATATTCTTAGTCGGTCTGTGCCAATCGCGCCCGAAGGTGGGCGTTAAATGAAAGCCTCGGTCAAGAATCGACTCCCAAAGCCGGATGGCGCGGCGGTTTGCCGTGTTTAAATACGGCGCACCCTCCGACCAGATTTCCATATAATTGACAAGCGCCCAATCCTGCACATTATAATCCCAATGCCCGCCCGTGCAAATCGGCGTTCCGATTTGAAACGGATGCGCTACGCCGCAGATACCGCCGTTTTCATGCACCTGCCGCAGTTTTTCGTCAATCGTATCGGGCAGTGCGTCCCGCCAGTCTACGTCACGCTTGCAATCGAGTACGGGCATATGCCCGAAATA
This sequence comes from uncultured Oscillospiraceae bacterium, assembly GCA_900540295.1. GTDB lineage: Bacteria > Bacillota > Clostridia > Oscillospirales > Acutalibacteraceae > Fimenecus. The sequence goes on along the minus strand of UQFM01000002.1, from coordinate 32,538 downwards.
TGTTGTCCATTCCATCCCGCCGAGTACGGGAAGCGTGCCGATTGCCTGTGCTTCAGGCACGCCCGACTGCGTGTTGTGGTCAGTCAGGCAAATGCCGTCTAATTTTCGTTCCCGCGCCGTCGCAAGCAGGGTTTCCGCCGTAAAATCGCCGTCGCTGTGGACGGTGTGGCAGTGCAGTTCACAGGCGAACCAGTTTTTGGCATCAAGCATTCCCTTCACCCGCCTCTGCTTCGATTTGAATTGCACAGTCGCAAAATTCCGTCACCAATGCGTGTACATTTAAGGTAAGCTTCCATTCCCCCGCCGAAATTGCGCCTTTGTAAAAGCCCGGAGAGGCTTTGGATTCAGACAGTTTGTGCACCTGCCGCGGCGCTTGGCGGTGTGCCGCACCGCGGTACCCGCGCGGGTCGTCTAAAGACAGCGTCACCAGATTTTTCAGCGGCAAAAAGCGGTCCGCCGCAGGGTATTCCCCGCGAAATGCGCCCGCATCGCGCAAAAGACAGTCCTCTGAAAGCTTCGCCCCCGCCGCGCCCGATAGCTCCTTCGGGGCATAGCTGTATGTAATTCGTAACTGCTTCGCGTTTTCGGGTACACAAAACGGCAACGAAATATTTGTTTTTTCCATAGCGGGCGTTAAATGCACCCGCGTTTCCAAAAGGGTTTTCATTTGTGTTCTCCGTCATATTTTTCCATAAATTGCAACAGAGCCGCGTTATAGGCTTCGGGATTCGTGTAATAACTGCGTGCGTGTACCGCGCCGTCAACCGTCAGATTTTCTTTCTCTGTCGGGCATGCGTCAAACAGAATATCCTGCATAAAGGTCGGCACAAAATCGTCCGCCGCACCGTGAATGAACAGAATCGGCTTTTTTGCGCACTTTACAGCGTCCAGCGAGGACGCGGCTTTAAAGCCATAGCCGCAAAACAGACGGCTGTATAAATCACAAATATGTAAAAACGGGAAATCGGGCAACCGGAAAGAAGTGTGAATCTGATAAGAGAATTCATCCCACGCCGAGGTGTACGGGCAGTCGGCAATCACGCCTTTGACCGCCGTATCTTCCAAATGATTGCTCATCATCAAAACGGTTGCCGCGCCCATGGAAACTCCCAACAGGAAAATGCTGTTTTCGGGAAAACGCTCCTTCGCGTAGCGCAGCCACAAAAAGGTATCTTTGGATTCGTGCGTGCCGTAGCCCATATATTTTCCGTCGCTCTCGCCGCATCCGCGATGGTCGGGAATGACCAAGGTGTAGCCGTTTTTATAAAGATACGGCGCCATGAAACGATATTCCCCCAGCCCCGAACTGCGCGCGCCGTGGCATAAAAGCATGGTTCTGCCGTTCGGGTGTTCGGGCACAAGCACACGCCCGATGAGCTTCGCACCGTCGGGCGCAATCAAAACAACATCCTCGCGCGGCAATGCGCAAAATTCGGCTTTGGCGGTTTTTGCATCCGCCTCATAAACGGTATCTGCCGTTTCATTGCCCGCAATCATTTTTTCAATAAATTTCGGCACAGGAATTGTTTTGCGCCAAACGAGCTGATTGAACACAAACGCACAGCCCAAAAACAGAATCAAAAGGAGCACGCCGAGCAAAATCAAAAGTACTATCCCTGCGGTTTTCATACTTTATCCCCCCACAGATCTAAATTGGAGCGCATAATTTTGTCACAAAGCGCTTCGGTCGGGAAATCAAGGAAAAACCACCCGCACGCGCGGTCTTTCGGCAACGGATATTCCGAGAACTGCGCATTCACATACACCGCGTTTTCCTCGGGAACACCGCCCCCGCCGCAGGTGCTTAAATAGTGCAGATATATTTTGTGCGGCGACGGACGCGCCGATTCCAAAAACGGCTTTTCACAGTCCATCCATTTCCGTTCGGGTGCAAGGCGATAACGGTCCTGCACCGATGCACAGCAATCCGCAGACTGCGTGACCGTCAGCGGCGCGGTCTCGGTGCGGGACGCTTGGTCCTCCCACACGGAAAAATCCAATCCGCACGAATTTATATTTTCAAAGGATTCTGCCTTTTTACAGCGGCGCAGCAGCACCAGCTTCCCGCAGCACTCCGACAGGCGCGGCACACGGTTTTCCAAATACCACAGGTTTTCCTGTCCGCGAATATATTGGTTGTAAAACGCCTTGAAAAACGGCTGTTGCAGACAGCCTCTGTCCTGCTTGATACTCAAAACCACTGTTTCGCGTGGATTCTCCTGCAAAAATGCTTTCAGAATCCCGAACACCTCGTCAAAGGTCAGGCGTTCTTTTTTGGATGCATCCCGATAGCAATTCGCTTTCCCATGCACCAAATAAAAGCGGTTACCCGTGCGGCACAGGCGGATATCCAACAGCCGCACACCCATATTTAACTGTTCTCGGAACGTATGCGTTTGGCATTTTGCAAGCCGTGAAAATGCGCAAAAAGCCGTCGCGCTGTCATGCGTGCCGGCTAAATTGAGCTCTGAAAGATATATACCACCTGATAAGGCGGATAAAACATTCTTGTTTTCCAAAATACAAACCTCACTAAAGGACAACTCTCTGCAAAAAGAATCGCCCAAGGGGGAATTTTATTGCTATAATCATATCGTATTTTGCACAGAAAAGCAAGAACTTGTTTCGGGAAAATAGTAAAGTTTCCCGAATTTTACTGCCTAAATTACTGCTCCGCCGTTAACGGACAGCGTCTGCCCCGTGATGTACCCCGCATTTTCCCCCGCCAAAAACAGTACCGCCGCCGCGATTTCCTCGGGGGTGCCCAAGCGCTCCGTCGGCGTCTCCTCGGCGACCGCACGGCAGACGTCCGCGCCCATACGCCGCATCATATCGGTATCCACCGCCCCGGGGGATACCGCATTGACTGTAATGCCCGACGGCGCAAGCTCTTTGGCAAGCGCTTTCGTCATACCGATAAGCCCCGCTTTTGCCGCCGAATAATGCACCTCGCACGAGCCGCCCGTCTCCCCCCACATCGAGGCAATATTCACGATGCGCCCGTACTTTTGATGCAGCATATCGGGCAGAACCGCGCGCGTCATATAAAATGCGCCTGTCAAATGTACCGACAGCATATCCGCCCATTTTTCATCCGTAATATCGGTAAACAGAAGCTGTTCGGATATGCCCGCGTTGTTGACAAGCGCATCGGTTTTGCCGAGCTTTTCACGTACGGTATCGACAGCGTTTTGTACAGACGCACTGTCCCGCACATCGCAAGATACGGCAACCGCGCGTCCCCCACCGTTTTCAATTTCCCGAACCAGCGCCTGCGCCGCCGTTTCCGAGGTTTTGTAAAGCACCGCAACCGCATATCCCGCACGGGCAAACGCCAGCGAAACCGCCCGCCCGATGCCCGTCGCGCCGCCTGTGATGATTGCTGTTTTTTGCATAACTGTTTTCTCCTTTACCGCACGCTGTATAAAACCTTATTTTTCATTTTCTGCGCGTGCAACAGTCCTAAATCCGTAAATTTCAATACAAAACTGCGGACAGTCGCAAACGCGGCGTCGCCGAAGTCCTTTTCGAGCTGTTTGGTTGTGAACGACGTTCCTGCATATGCAGATAAAACAAATTGCCACAGCTTGGCTTCCTTTTCCGTCAGTCTGCCTGCGGCGAGCGCGTCGCGGTATGCCTCTAAGGTGCGGGGCTGTACGGCGTCTTTCGTCATTTTGCCGTACACATGCTCGATGAAATACAAAAGAAACGGCGTGACATCTATAACATCGGACAATTTGAAATTCTCTTCCGCAAAAGTGAACGCATCATAATATTTTTTTTTGCTTTTTTCAATATAACTTGAAAACGGCACAAACAGTGTAGAGGCGTACCCTTTCTGAATTAAAAACCACATATGCACAAAACGCGCCATTCTGCCGTTTCCGTCAAAATACGGATGCAGGAAAGCGATATAAAAATGCAGCATTGCCGCTTTCAGCAAATCGTTTATCCCGTCCTTTGCATTGGCAAACCCGACAAGGTCTTTCATACAGCGCGGCAGTTTGCGATGGTCGATGCCTCTGTGTTCCACTTTATCACTCAACACAAATACTGCGTCGTGACGGTACAAACGCCCTGCCTGCAACTGATTTTCCGCCTCCAAAAAATTGCCGATAGACATTTTGTAAAGTTTAAACAGATTTTCTTCCGTTATCGTATTCTCACGGTTGCTGATAAATTCAAATCCGCGCTTCAGACCTAAAATCCTGTCCTCTTCCTCATCCTGCGGTGCAAATCCCTTCAGAATCCTGCGGACACTGTCGCGGTTAAAGTCAATGCTCTCTATTAAAGAGGTTGCAACAATTTCCTCTTCCAGCGCTTTTACGCCGAATGCCGCGTTTTGCGGCGTATAAAGCAGTTTCACCGTCTCCAAATTTACGCCTATGCAAGCATTTAAATAGACCAAATTTTCACCTTTAAAATCGCATATCGGCAGACGGGTGTAGTAAGAATGCTTCAAAACCTCTAAAAATGCGCTGAAATCATTCGGATATTTATATTTTAACTTTTTAAAATCGACAAAATGCTTGTCTGACAGCATTTCAGAAAATCGAATGGCATCCATTTCGCACGCTCCGAACTGATTATTATTGATACTATTTTGTATCATTATAAAGAAATTCTGTACGATTGTCAATATGCCTTTTGCTTTTCGGCAAACAGAATCCAAATTTGCTTTTCCCCGTAAGACCCGCAAAAAACTTCGTCTTATATTTGACATATAATAGGTAATATCTTATAATATACAGATACATAATATTCCTGTAGGTTCTCCGAAAAAATCTGCGGATGTGAAATCAAAGAAGGTCGTTTTATGCAATTTCAGGAAAGAGAATTTTTACCCGTGATTTTGGGTGCGGATATTACCGCCTATTCCTTAGCGCGCAGTTTCCATGAGGAATACGGCATCAAATCGCTCGTGTTGAGTATGTCCGAGGGCGGGTACATCGCCAATTCCGACATTATTGAAAACCGTGTGTTCGAGGGGCTCGAAAAAAAGGAAGTTCTTGTAGAACGTCTTTTGGAAGTCGGGCGGGAATTTGAGGGCAAAAAGAAGCTGATTGTACTCGGCTGCGGTGACTGGTACGTCCGTGCGCTGATTGAAAGCAAAGCGGTTTTACAGCCCTATTACATTGTACCCTATATTGACGAGGAATTGCTTAATAAAATCGTTTTGAAGGACAAGTTCTATGAGATTTTTGAGGAATTGGGGTTGGATTATCCCGAGACCTACACCTACACCTGCGGGGAAGAAAACGATTTAAGCTTTAAATTTCAATACCCCGTCATTGCAAAGCCCGCGAACTCCGCTATGTATCACTACGCGAAATTCCCCGGCAAGAAAAAAGTGTTCAGCTTTGACAACGAAGCGTCTTTACGCGAAATGCTCGGCAATTTGGAGCAGTCAAGCTATGACTACAAGTTCCTGATTCAGGACAAAATCCCCGGGGACGACACCTATATGCGCGTACTGACCTGCTACTGCGACCAAAATTCCAAGGTGCGGTTCGCCTCTCTCGGGCGCACGCTGTTGGAAGACCACACGCCGACGGCAATCGGCAACCCTGTGGCAATTATCAATGAAGTGAATCCCGAAATCGTGGCGGCGGCGACCAAGTTTTTGGAGCATATCGGCTATGTCGGCTTTGCGAATTTCGATATTAAATATGACCGCCGCGACGGGAAATACAAATTCTTTGAAATCAACGTGCGTTTAGGGCGCAGTAGCTTCTATGTTACAGGCAGCGGCTTCAACACCGTAAAGTGGATTGTGGACGACTATATTTACAACAACCTGCCTGAATACACCGTGGCGGACAATATCCATCTGTATACCGTTGTGCCGAAGGGCGTCATTATGAAATACGTTTCCGACCCCGAATTGAAAGCGCAGGCAAAGGCACTGTTCAAGGCGGGCAAAGTGTCTTACCCTCTGCTTTACAAAGCGGATAAGAATCTGAAGCATTGGTTCTACGCCGTAGCGGCACTTTTCAACCAGTACCGCAAATTCCATAAATATTTTTAAGGAACAGCTATGAAAGAAAAAGTTTTGGGCATTTTGGGCGGCGTCGGTCCGCTTGCAACCATCTATTTTGCCGATTTGGTCATTAAAATGACGGACGCCAAAAGCGACCAAGAGCATATTGCTATGGTAATTTTAAATCACGCGTCCATTCCTGACCGCACGGAATATATTTTGGACAACACGAAACCTAACCCCCTGCCCGTTATGATTGCGGATGCACAGCAGTTGGAGCGCGACGACTGTGATTACATTGTAATTCCCTGCAATACCGCGCACTATTTCTTTGATGAAATTCAAAAAAGCGTATCCGTCCCGATTATTAACATTTTAGAAGAAACCGTTTCCTATGCCGAAAAAACCGTGCCGAATCTGAAAACGCTCGGCATTTTGGCGACGGAAGGGACGGTAAAGTCGGGCGCATACCAATCTATAATTGAAAAGCACGGACTTTCCTGCCGTGTGCCGAACGAGGATGACCAAAAATCGCTGATGCACATCATTTACGACCAGGTCAAGGCAGGCGAAAAAGTGGATATCTGCGAATTCCTGCGCATCGTCGGGGAACTGAAAAAAGCAGGCTCGGACGCAGTCATTTTAGGCTGTACAGAGCTTTCCGTTATCAAAAAGGATTTCAATTTAAACCGTGCCGATATCGTGGATTCCATGGAATGCCTGGCACGCGCAAGCATTACGCTTTGCGGCAAAAATATTAAGGCGGACAGAGCCTAAAACGAGGTAAGCACCATGTGTGGATTTGTCGGATATGTAAACAGTACCGAAAATATTGCGGAAAACGAAAAAATCATTAAGGCGATGGCGGACAGAATCATCCACCGCGGCCCCGACCAGGACGATTATTACGTGGACGGCGACGTTTCCTTAGGCTTTCGCCGTTTGAGCATCATCGATTTGGACGGCGGCAGTCAGCCGATTCTCAATGAGGACGGCTCGAAGGTTCTCGTGTTCAACGGCGAAATATACAACTACCGCCCGCTTCGCGAAGAGCTTTTGACCTTGGGTCACATCTTCAAAACCGAAACGGATTCCGAAGTGCTTTTGCACGGCTACGAGCAATGGGGCAAGGATTTGCTTCCGCGGCTTCGCGGGATGTTTGCCTTTGTCATTTGGGATAAGCAGGCAAAAAAACTGTTCGGCGCGCGCGATATTTTCGGTATCAAGCCGTTTTTCTACTACTTAAACGAGGGCAATTTCCTGTTCGGGTCGGAAATCAAGTCTTTTCTGTCGAATCCTTTATTCAAAAAGGAATTGAACGAAAAGCGACTGCCCGAATATTTATGCTTTGAATATCTGCCCGACACCGAGACGATGTTTAAAAACGTCTATAAAATGGAGCCGGGTGCGTACTTTACATGGCAGAACGGCGAATTTTCCTCCGCACGGTATTTCACGCCGAAATTCGATATTGACGACGAAAAATCCCTCGCAGAGTGGGAAACACGGATTGACGAAACCTTTAAAGGCTCTACCACAGCGCACGCGATAGCGGACGTTGAGGTCGGCTGTTTCCTGTCGAGCGGCGTGGATTCGAGCTACGTTGTACACGAAATGGCAAAGCACAACGATGTAAAAACCTTCTCCGTAGGCTATGCGGAAGAGAAATATTCCGAGCTTGCCGCCGCAGAAGAATTTGCAAAAACCGAGGGCGTGCGGAATTACACGAAGAAAATCACCGCCGAGGAGTATTTTAATATTACGCCGCAGGTGCAGTATTATATGGATGAGCCGCTCCCCAACCCGTCGGCGATTGCGCTGTATTTCTTGGCGCGCCTTGCCAGCGAGCAGGTCAAGGTGGTGCTTTCGGGCGAGGGTGCAGACGAGCTGTTCGGCGGCTACCACTATTACCGCGAACCACTGGATTTTGAAAACTATATGAAATTGCCGCAGGGACTTCGCCGTGCGGCGGCATCTGTCGCTTCAAAGCTGCCGAATTTCCACGGCAAGCGCTTTTTAACACGCGGCAGTCATCCGATTGAGGAACGCTATATCCGCAACAACTATGTGTTTAACCACAGCGAAGTCAATAAAATTCTTAAAACACCCGTAAACGCACCCGACCCGTCCGTCTTTACGAAACCGTATTTTGACGAGGTACAGGGCGAGGACGACATCACAAAAATGCAATATGCGGACATCCGCACCTGGCTTGTGCAGGATATTTTGGTCAAAGCCGACCGTATGAGTATGGCGAACTCCTTAGAACTGCGCGTGCCGTTTTTAGACCGCGAAATGCTGAAGGTCGCATTGCAGATTCCGTCGCGTTACCGTGTCAGCAAGGAGACCACCAAATTGGCACTGCGCGGGGCGGCGGCAAAGCAGCTGCCCGAAAAAACCGCAAAAATGCGCAAAACCGGCTTTTTAACGCCGCTCAACGACTGGCTCAAACGCGACGAGTTTTACACACAGGTGAAAGAGAAATTCGAAAGCGACACAGCGAAACAATTCTTTAACACCGCTTCCATTTTAAAGCTGTTGAACGACCATAAGGCGGGTACGGCGCACAATATGAAAAAGGTCTGGTCTGTCTACTGCTTCATTCTTTGGTATGAAAAGTACTTTATCGAAAATTAAGAGGGGTATGCTATGGACTGCATCAAACATCTGATTTTGCCGCACGCGTTTAATGTGCGCGATATGGGCGGCATTGTCACCGAAAGCGGCAGGGTGGTGCGGTGGAACCGCCTGTTCCGCGCAGACGCGTTAAGCGCACTGGACGCCGAAGAATGGCAGGTATTGTACCAAAAAGGCGTGCGCACCGTAGTGGATTTGCGCAGTCTTTCCGAAACGGAAACCTTTCCTGACCGCGTGCCAAGCGGCATTGCGCTTTGCCACTGCCCAATGCAGGAAGAAAATTTGGATATACACAATTTAGACGAGGGCGCCGCCGCGGCATTTCGCCGCAGTATGTCGGAATGCTACGCCGATATGGTGCGCAAAACACCGCATTTGCTGTGCACCGCACTGCACACCGTGAAAACAGGACTTCGGGACGGCGCGGTCATTTTTCACTGTACCGCAGGCAAGGACCGCACAGGCGTGCTTGCGGCGGTTTTGCTGACAATCCTCGGCGCATATGACGCGGATATTTTGGCGGATTACGAGGTATCGAACACCTACAACCGCAACGGTCTGCATAAAATTTTGGAATCCATGCCGAATTACGAAGAAATGCTGCCGATGCTCTCTTCCGCACCCGCGCATATGGAAGCGCTGCTGCAATATTTTCGGGACAATGATTTGTTCGCCATTTTGGCAGAAAACGGATTCTCACAAGCGGACTGCGCAGAATTGCGGGAGTTGGTGTTGTGTACCGCGTAGGGACGGACGTCCCCGTCCGTCCGAGCAAGGTTGGATTTTGCACAATGCTAATGGCAACGCAAAAATCGTAGGGGCGCTTCACGAAGCGCCCGCGGAATCTGCACAATTTTACGGAAACGCACCGAACGTAGGGGCGTGCATTGCGCGCCCGAGCAGAGTAGAAATTTTGTACCGAGTTGCGGCAGGGGCAAGTTACGGCTACGCCATCACCCTTTTGTCACTTTGTGACATTTTCCCTAATAGGGAAATCTTCCCCGCCCTACCGATTGTACAATTTACTTTGTGCGATGTGAGATTCTTCGCTTCGCTCAGAATGACAAACAAATAACATAAATTAAAAAAGGGGGCTTGTTATGAAAATCATCGATATTTCCAACGATTTACTGACGGCGGAAGTTTATGAGGGTGACCCCGTTCCCGAACTTTCGCCGATTGCCAAACTGCAAAACGGCGATGCATACAACTTAAACGCGCTGTATGCGGGGTTACATAACGGCACCCATATGGATGCACCGCTGCATTTTTTGGAAGACGCGCCCGACGTCGGCGCAATCCCTCTCGAAACCTGTATCGGCCCTTGCAGGGTAATTGAGGTTTCCCCGGGCATCATTACAGGCGAGGTTGTGGAAAATGCATTTCCGCGCGGCGTTGAGCGTATTCTTTTAAAAAGCGGCGGCAAGGCATTTATTCATGAAACCGCCGCCGAGGCGATGGCGTATTACGGCTGTAAGCTTTGCGGCACGGACGGTTTAACCGTAGAACCGCCGCACGGCACGGGGCAGACGCACCGCGCCTTTTTGCAGGAAAATGTGGTGCTGTTAGAGGGCTTGAATCTTTCCGAAACGTCAAACGGCGAATACTTTTTAATCGCGCCCCCTGTGAAAATCGGCGGGGCGGAAGCGGCGTTCACGCGCGCCGTGCTCATCAGCGACTATATTTTTTGGAGCGGTAAAGCATAATGGAAAATACAAAAGCGCCCGCGTCGCGCTGTGATTTCTGCGCATATTACGATTATGACGAGGAAAGCGAACAGTATGTCTGCGAAATCAATTTGGACGAAGACGAAATGGTGAACTTTTTAAGTTTCAACACGCAAAGCTGTCCGTACTTCAGCGCATACGATGAATATAAAATGGTACATAAACAAAATTAAAATTTTAAAGGAGCTTTTACAATGACCGAATCTCCGATAAATTCCCTTGTCCTCGCACAAAGACAGGGCGAAGAAAAACGCATCGCCATCTTAGAAAGCCACGTTGCGGCAGACGTACAAATCCCCTGCTTTGACGGCGTTATGATAGACGAAACCGTAAAAATCGGCACGGGTACACAAATTTTACCAGGCACAATTTTGCGCGGCGAAACCACCATTGGCGAAAACTGTGTTATCGGCCCGAACAGTTTAATTGAAAACAGCACGGTGGGGGACAATGCAAAACTCAACAGCACGCAATGCTACAATTCTGTTGTCAAAGGCGGCGTGAATATCGGGCCGTTTGTACACATCCGCCCCAATTCCGTTGTCGGCGAAAGCGTGCATCTCGGCAATTTCGTGGAAGTAAAAAATTCCAATATCGACACAGGCACAAAGGTTTCCCACTTAACCTATGTCGGCGATTCCGACGTCGGCAAGCGCGTCAATTTCGGTTGCGGCACAGTCACCGTGAATTATACGGGCAAAGCGAAATTCCGCACCACGATTAAAGACGACGCCTTCATCGGCTGTAACACAAATCTCGTCGCACCCGTCACCGTAGGCGAGGGTGCATACACCGCCGCCGGCTCGACCATCACCGAGGATGTACCCGATGTTTCTTTGGGTATTGCGCGCGCGCGGCAGGTCAACAAAGAAGGATGGGTCACCCGTCGGGACGGGGCGGCGGAGAAATAAGATGTTCCAGCGTAAAACTTTCAATTCTTCCTCTGTCGGCGCGCCCGAATTTATGATTGTGGGACTGGGCAATCCCGACCGAAAATACGAATTCACGCGCCACAACGCAGGCTTTTTGTGCGTGGATATGCTCGCCCAAAAGCACGGATTCACCGTGAAAAAGCTGAAATTCCGTTCCCTTTTGGGCGACGCGGTCATCGGCGGACACCGCTGTTTGATTTTAAAACCGCAAACCTATATGAATTTAAGCGGCGAAGCTGTACGCGAGGCGGCGGCATTTTACAAAATTCCGCCCGAACGGATTCTTGTGCTGTTTGACGATATTTCTTTAGACGTGGGTAAGCTTCGCATTCGCCGCAAGGGTACGGACGGCGGGCACAACGGCATTAAAAATATCATTTACCACCTCGCAAGCGACAAATTTCCGCGCATCAAAATCGGCGTGGGCAAAAAACCGCACCCTGATTATGACCTTGCTGATTGGGTGCTTTCCGAATTCAAAAAGGATGAGGAAGCACCGCTTAAATCCGCACTCGAAAACGCCTGCGCCGCCGTAGAACTGCTGTTGGACGGCGAAACCGACAAAGCAATGAATCTATATAATTCTTAATATTGGAGTACCTTATCTATGTCCGGATTCAGAGAATCTCTCAAAGACTCCCCTGAATACCGCGCTGTGCTGACCGCCGTGCAGAAACGGCGTCTGCCGCTCGGTGTTTTGGGGCTTTCTGCCATTCACAAAGCCCATATTGCCGACGCGCTCTGCGCCGCGCTCAGGAAACGCGCCCTCATCGTCATGCCCGATGAGGCAAGCGCAACAAAGCTTACCGAGGATTTAAACACCCTCGGCATGTCGGCGCTTTTATACCCCGAACGTGAATTTGTGTTTCACACGGCAACCGAAACACGCTCGCACGAATACGAACAGCGGCGCTTAAAGGCGCTGACGGCAATGCTTGCGGGCAATGTACAGGCGGTGGTCTGTGCGGTTTCGGCAGCGATGCAGTATACCGTTCCGCCCGAGGAACTGCAAAAACGCGCCTGTACCTTAAAAGTCGGCAAAGATATTAAAATTGAATCGGTTGTTTCCGTACTGCTTGAAAGCGGCTACACCCGCTGTGATATGGTCGAAGGCGCAGGGCAGTTTTCTTTGCGCGGCGGAATCCTTGATTTGTTCTCGCCCGGGGAGGAAAACCCCGTGCGCGTGGAGTTCTTCGGCGACACGGTAGACAGTATGTCTTACTTCGATATTCGTTCTCAGCGCCGCAACGAACGCCTGACGGAATTCGCTTTAATGCCTGCCAAAGAAGTACTGTTTGACAGCGACCGCGTGTTGATTGAAAAAATCGAAGCCCTCTCGAAAACACTGAAGGGCAAGCACGCCGCCAAGCAAAAAGAAGCACTGTTCAGTGATATTGACCGACTGAAAAGCGGTGTGAAATTAAACTCCACCGACAAGTACTTGCCGCTCGCTTTTTCAAGTGCGCAGACAGTTTTCGACTATGCAGATGAAAACACATTTGTTTTCATCTGTGAAAGCGCCAATGTGAAAGAGCGCGCAAACGCCTCCGCAAAGCTGATACAGGAAGAAATCAAGGCACTTTTGGAGGAAGGACAGCTTTGTAAGGGTGTAGATAAATTTCATCTAACGCCTGCCGAGCTGTTCCGTGCCTACGAAAAACACAGCGTCATTTATCTTGACAATTTTGCACGCGGGAGCTTTGACACACCTGTAAAAGACCTTGTCACCTTTACTGCGACACAACTGCCCGGCTGGAACGGCAAGCTGGATATACTTTGCGAGGATATTCAGCCCATCCTGCAAAAGGATGCGACGGTCGTTGTGCTCGGCGGCACGGAAAAATCCGCCAAAACCCTCGCAGAGGATTTGGAAGCCGAGGGCATTCCCGCGCTGTATTTCCCCGTAACGCCGAACGCATTCCCGAAAGGGCGCGTGACAGTGCTTTCGGGAACGCTCTCCTACGGATTCTCTTATCCGCACGAAAAATTTTATGTCTATACCTATACCCGCGCCGCCGTACAGGCGAAACGCAAATCCCGCGCGGGGTTTAAAAAGGGACAGGGACTGCACTCTTTAGACGAACTGCATAAAGGCGACTATGTTGTCCACGCGGCGCACGGCATCGGCGTATTTGACGGCATTCAGAAATTAGAAGTCGGCAAAATCACCAAGGATTACATTAAAATCCGTTACGCCAAAAGCGATGTGCTGTATGTCCCCGTTACACAGCTGGATTTGGTTTCCAAATACATCGGTCCGCACGAGGAAACGGGACGCACCGTAAAATTGAACCGCATCGGCGGCAAGGAATGGGAAAAAACGCGTTCGCGCGTGCGCACGGCGGTCAAGGATATGGCAGACCAGCTTATTGCGCTCTACGCCAAACGGCAAAACGCCCCCGGGTACGCCTTCTCCCCCGACATTGATATGCAAAGTGACTTTGAACGTCGTTTCCCCTATGAGGAAACCGCCGACCAGCTACGCGCGATTGACGAAATCAAGGGCGATATGGAAAAAAGCTACCCGATGGACAGACTGCTTTGCGGCGACGTAGGCTTCGGCAAAACCGAGGTCGCTCTGCGCGCCGCATTCAAATGCGTAGCGGACGGCAAGCAATGCGCTATTTTGGTGCCGACCACGATTTTGGCATTACAGCATTACCGCACCATTTTAAACCGCTTTGAGGGCTTCCCGATTGAAACGGAAATGATTTCACGCTTCCGCACCGCCCGTCAGCAGGAAAAAATCCTCAAAGATTTGCGATGCGGCAATATAGATTTGATTGTCGGCACGCACCGACTTGTCTCCAAGGACGTAAAATTCAAGGATTTGGGATTGCTCATTGTGGATGAAGAACAGCGGTTCGGCGTGGCGCAGAAAGAAAAATTAAAGGAACTGTTCCCCACGGTAGACGTGCTGACGCTGTCCGCAACGCCGATTCCGCGCACACTCAATATGGCGATGACGGGCATCCGTGATATGTCGGTCATTGAGGAAGCCCCGCAGGACCGCTCCCCCGTGCAGACCTATGTAATTGAATACGATATGGGCATTCTGTTACAGGCGATGGAAAAAGAACTGCGGCGCGGCGGGCAGGTGTATTTCCTGCACAACCGCGTGGAAACCATTGACCAGCGTGCAGGCGAAATCGCGGAACTGCTTCCCGAGGCACGCGTCGCCGTGGCGCACGGCAAAATGGCAGAGGATGAACTCGGCGATATTTGGCGGCGGCTGTTGGAAGGCGATATTGACATTCTCGTATGCACCACGATTATTGAAACGGGCGTGGACGTCCCCAACTGCAACACGCTGATTATTGAGGACGCGGACCGTTTGGGCCTTGCACAGCTGCACCAGATTCGCGGACGCGTCGGCAGAAGTGCGCGCCGTGCCAGTGCCTATTTCACATTCACGCGCGGCAAAGAGTTGTCGGAGATTGCGAACCGCAGACTGTCGGCAATCCGCGAATACACGGAATTCGGGTCGGGCTTTAAAATCGCGATGCGCGACCTCGAAATCCGCGGGGCGGGCAATGTTTTGGGCGCGCAGCAGCACGGGCATATGGAAGCGGTCGGGTATGATATGTACTTACAGCTGTTGGGCGAAGCCGTCAGCGAGGAAAAGGGCGAACAAAATCCCTTAAAGCAAAAAGACTGCTTAATCGATATGCAAATTGATGCGCACATTCCCGAAAAATACATCGACACCATTCCGCAGAGGCTTGCCGTTTACCGCCGTATCGCGGATATTCGCTCCGCAGAGGACGCGGCAGATGTGCGCGACGAGCTTCGTGACCGCTACGGTGCAATACCGCGCTCGGTAGAGGGGCTGATTGACATCTCCTTACTGCGCAACACGGCGGCGGCAAAGGGCATTTACGAAATCGGGCAAAAGGGACAAAGCGTGCTTTTATATGTCCACGAAATGGATACCTCAATGG
Source organism: uncultured Oscillospiraceae bacterium (assembly GCA_900540295.1). Taxonomy (GTDB): domain Bacteria; phylum Bacillota; class Clostridia; order Oscillospirales; family Acutalibacteraceae; genus Fimenecus. The sequence continues at coordinate 17,321 of UQFM01000002.1, read as the reverse complement.
TATTGAACCTGTCAGGCGCACTGCGCGGCAGAGTGTCGGTTGCGGACTGCGGCAAAAAGCACATTGCCGTAAAAATCGGCGACAGCCAAACGCCGCTAGATACCCTGCGTGAAGTTTTCGGCTATTTGGTGCATTGACGGAATGTGGAACAATCTGTCATTCTGAGCGCAGCGAAGAATCGCACACAGAACAAGGTGAATTTGATTCGCAACCCGTAGGGACAGCCCTTGTGGCTGTCCGTCCTGCCCACAGTACAAAATGAATTGGATTTGCGCGTAGGGACGGACGTCCTCGTCCGTCCGCAAAATTCATCAGACTTCGGCGGGCGCGCAATGCACGCCCCTACGGTTTGTAAACGCAAGTACATGCAGATGTAAAAAATCGCCCCCTACATGTATAGTCGAAAACCAACTATCAAAAGAAAAGGCGGATATAAATGGATAGTCAAAAATTAACCTCTCAAATTGAATTCCTTCGAGAAATCGACAAAATGAAATCTGTTTTGCGGCAGAATTGGGTCATCGGCAACGCACGCCGTGAGGACGACGCCGCGCACTCGTGGCACGCGGCGATGATGGCGCTCACGCTCTCTGAATACGCGAAGCCCACAGTCAATATTGACCGTGCCGTCCGTATGCTGTTGGTTCACGATTTGGTGGAAATCTATGCGGGCGACACACCGTGTTTTGACAAGGACGTTGTGGAAACACAGCAGGCACGCGAAGCTCTTGCCGCTGACCGCGTGGAAGCGCTCCTGCCCGACGAGCAGGGCAAAGCCTACCGCGCACTATGGGAAGAATTCGACAAAGCCGAAACCGACGATGCGCAGTATGCCGCCGCGATTGACCGCTTACAGCCCCTACTGTTAAACTACTATACGGACGGTGCCTCTTGGAAAGGGCGCACCGTCACCCGCGAACAGGTCTATGCACGCAATGCGTTGACCAAAGAGGTTCTTCCCGCGCTTTGGGCATTTGTGGAGTTTGCCGTGGAGTCGTGTTACAAAAAAGGGCTATTGAAATAATGCCGTATTGACACCCCGCCACATATCCGATATGATTAGTATATATTCCGCACTTTGCAGTAGTGTACAGCTTGAAAACAGTTTCAAGCAGAGCGGCGAGTCGCCGCTTGGTTTTCCATCCCCGATGCTCGTTTTTCCCACGGAAAAAACGTTGCACGGTAACGCTCCGACGAACTACCAATCACTGCGTGATTTTCGGGTTCGCCTGCGCTTTTACCGCGTCATTTTGTACTGCGAAGTGCGGATTTTTATTTTTTGGAGTGACCTTGTATGCAAGTGCTGGGAGATACCGTCCGATTTTCGGAATGCGATATGGCATTTGTGCGGAAATTCGGCATTGCGGCGGCAACCGAAATGGTATTGGATTATACCTTAGTACAGCCCCTGCCATTTCTGTATGATACCTACCAAACTGCGGCTTGCTTAAAAATCGGCAGACGCAAGCTGTACAATTATTGGAATCACGCAGACGATGCGTACCGCGCGGTGACAATCCGCAAAAAGAACGGCGGCGTGCGCCGACTGTATGTGCCGAACGCAGAGCTTCGCGCACTGCAAGTCCGTATTCTGCGGCAGATTCTGCAAAAACTGCCGATTTCGCCGTATGCAACGGCTTATGCACCCGGCAGTTCGTTGCGCGCAAATGCCGCCCCGCACGTCGGCAAACGCTATCTTTTAAAGCTGGATATCACGGATTTTTTCGGCAGCATCCGCTTTGGGCAGGTTTACAGTGCCGCATTCCACACGCGCTATTTCCCGAAATCCGTCGGCGTGCTTCTGACCACCCTCTGCTGTCGGGAAGAAGCGCTTCCCCAAGGTGCGCCGACTTCGCCCGCGCTTTCCAATTTGGTTATGCGCAATTTTGACGACAACCTCGGCAAGTGGTGTGCCGCGCGCGGCATTGCCTACACGCGCTACTGTGACGATATGACCTTTTCGGCAGATGTGCCGCTGTATGCGGTTTATCAAAAAGCGCAAGCAATGCTCCGCGAAATGGGCTTTGTGTTAAACGAGCGCAAAACCAAATTCTTTACGAATGCGACCCGTCAAAGCGTGACGGGGCTTACCGTGAATGAAAAAGTATCTGTGTCTGCCGATTACAAGCGCGGTCTGCGCCAAGAAGTCTATTACGCATTAAAATTCGGTGTTGCCGACAGCATTTTGCACGCCGACAGAACGGATTTTATAGAAAACGGCGTGCCGAACGCCGAGCGGTACGCGGCGCATTTAATCGGCAGGCTCCGTTTCGTTTTGCAAATCGAGCCGCAGAATGTATGGGCGCAAAAGGCATTGCGCGCGATGGATTCGGCAACGACGCAGTTAATATGCGAACCGTAGGGGCGGATGAGGACTGTCAAGAGTAAAGAAAGGTAACAGGAGTGTAAGGACATGGGTAACAGATTAGAGTCTTGAAATGAAACGGTTTAATCTGTTACCTGAAATGGTATCAAACGAGGACATCCGCCCCTACACAGTTTGCGCAGACTTGTCATTCTGAGCGTCAGCGAAGAATCTCACATGGCACAGGATGAATTTGATTCTCGGTAGGGCGGGGTGCGGGTCTCCGGTGGAGACCTCTGCATACGGAAGTATGCAGAAGCACCGACCAAGCCGGCAGGCGAGACCGTCGCCCCCTACAATATAGTCAAAAATTAACATCCCAAATCGAATTTCTTCGTGAGATCGACAAAATGAAAACCATTCTGCGGCAGAATTGGGTCATCGGCAAAACACGCCGTAGAGGCCTGCTATGCAAAAGGCTTGCTTGCATAACCATAACGCACGTGTCCGAATAGAAAATAAAAACACAGGAAAAAAGCATTTGCCCCTGTGCTTTATCATAAATTGACCCCCGACATAAAAAAGGACAGAGAAGCCGTGCTTCTCTGTCCTTTTCATCAAGCTTTACAGCAATTACTGTTCAACAGCATAGACGCTGACCTTTTTGCGGTCTTTGCCCATTCTCTCGAACTTCACTTTGCCGTCGATTTTCGCAAACAGGGTGTCATCGGAACCTCTGCCTACATTCTCGCCGGGGTGAATGTGCGTGCCGCGCTGTTTGACGAGGATGTTGCCCGCCAAAACGAACTGACCGTCCGCACGCTTTACGCCGAGTCTTTTGGATTCGGAGTCACGACCGTTTTTGGTCGAACCCATACCTTTTTTATGCGCGAAAAGCTGAATGTTAATCTTAAGCATTACAGTGCACCTCTTTCAAATTGGATATAATCGGGATATTCTTCCTGAAGCCCCCGAAGATGCAGGGCAAGCCCTTTTAAAATCGGGAGCGCAGCTTCGGTCTCTTGTTTCAGAAGCCGCACAGATAAAAATCCGTCGCGTACTTCCGTTTCGGGTGTGAGCATCAGCACATCGGTAAGTGTATTCACCGCCATATAGACCGCCGAGGAAACTGCCGCACAGACGATATCCTCGCCCGCTTCGGCACTGCCCGAATGCCCCTGCACGGTAAATCCCGCCGCGCCGTGTTCGCCGAAACTGCAAACTGCAAAAATCATTTACGCGTTGATAGCGGCAATCTCAACCTTTGTGTAGGGCTGACGATGGCCTTTTTTGCGCTTCTCGTTTTTCTTTGCTTTGTAAGTGAACACAACGATCTTTTTGCCTTTGCCGTTTTTCAGAGCTTTGGCGGTCACGGTTGCGCCCTCTACATAGGGTGCGCCGACCTTAATACCGTCGTCTGCACCGACTGCGATGACCTTGTCAAAGGTGACATCTGTGTTTTCTTCGACTGCAAGCTTTTCGATGTAAATCACATCGCCGGGCTGAACCTTATACTGCTTGCCGCCGGTTTCGATTACTGCGTACATGTTTAAACCTACCTTATATAGACTCGCTACTGCGGGGCGCATGCGCTTTGTGTGCCTTTCGGCACGCCCCCAATATGCGGCAAATGGTATTTTAACAGATTTGTCAAGTCTTGTCAACTGTTTTCTTATTTTACAAATACATATAAATATAAAGAAAAGAAATGCAGAACCGAGCCGAGCAAAACGAAGAAATGGAACACACTGTGAAAATATTTTTTCTTTGCGCCGATACCGTATATAACCGCACCGAGTGTATATGCCACACCGCCTGCAATCATCAGGATTGTGCCTGTGCGGTCAAAGCATTCCCAAAGGGTTTTGACCGCAACGATAATCATCCAGCCGAGCGCCAAATACAATATCATCTGTGTAACCTTTGTTTTGTTGAACAGCGTCAGCGTGATGGGCACAGCCGCCGCAACCGTCACCCATGCGACCGCCGTAAGCACCCAGCCCAGCACAGCGTTTTGCGGTACGATAACCAAAACGGCAAACGGCGTAATTGTGCCTGCAATCATCGGGTAAATCATTGCGTGGTCGACCAGACGCATTGCTTTTTTTCCGCGGTTCGGGCGCAGTGCGTGATAGACTGAGGAGCAGGAATACATCGCAATCATCGTCAGTCCGTAAATGATGCTTAAAACCGCATAATCCCACCGCCGTGCGACAATCGCCCGAATCAGACACAGCAACAGCGCCAATACCGAAAGTCCGCCGCCGACCATATGGGAAATGGAATTCAGCCAATCCTCTGCACGCGAATAGTCCGCCAATTTAATTTTGTCTAAGTAACCCATCCGAAAACGCTCCTTTTCGCCGCACAGCGACGGCAGTATATTTATCGTGCTTTGCCTATATTCAAATCTTACGCTTTTTCACAAATTTATACAACCGCTTTTGGTTTGCAGAGCAAAAAAAGCCGCAACTAACGGTTGCGGAAGCGAAATCCGATAAAATTTCGCGCAGCCGTATCCCCAGCGACCCGCAAACGGACAAACCCGTAGGGGCGTGCATTGCGCGCCCGTAAAAAAATCGTACACCCCAACGGCAACACGCCGACTGTGTAGGGGCGATTCACAAATCGCCCGCGAAATTCGCACAATCCAAAGACACATCCCAATCCCGCAGGGGCAAACTGTGTTCGTCCGAAAAATCTAATGAAATTCTGCGGCGCGAGCAAGCCCGCGCCCTACCGAGAATCAGATTTACTCCGTGCCGTGTGCGATTCTTCGCGAACGCGCAGAATGACAAGCTTCTGCATTCCGCGGGTGCGAATCAATTCTGTTTTATCCTTATACAAAAGGTTGCAGTTTCGCAAAATTTAAAGTATAATAGAAAAAACAGGCAAATCTATGGATTTGAGGTGTTCGGATATGGAAAGAAACAGAGTCAAGGTAACTATAGCGGGTGTGAATTATTCACTCATTACGGATGAGACCGCGGAGTACACCAATGAAATCGCAACGGAAATTGACAGCAAGATGAAGGAACTGCAAGGTGCAAATCCCTTTATGTCCACCAATCAGGCGGCGGTGCTTGTGGCGATTGAATTCGCCGACAAAGCAAGAAAATCGGAGCAAACCGCCGAGGGCTACCGTGCGCAGATTAAGGATTATTTAAAGGATGCTTCCGAGGCGCAGACCGAGCGCGATTTTTATAAGCGCGAATTGGACCGTGTGCGCACGGAGGCGAAAGCAAAATCCAATCAAATGAACTTGTTTGCACCGCAGACGGACGAGCAATGATGCGTCCCGAAATTTTAGCCCCCTGCGGCAATGCGGAAGCTTTGACAGCCGCCGTGCGCAGCGGTGCGGATGCGGTGTATTTCGGCGCGGGGGATTTTAATGCCCGCAGGAATGCCGACAATTTTGACGGCGAGGCGTTTTCACGTGCCGCCGAAATTTGCAGACTGCACGGTGTGCGGTTTCATATAACTTTGAATACCTTGGCGGCGGACAATCAGCTTGCCGCCTTGCAGCAAACCGTGCAGCGCACCTGTCGGGAAGCCGCAGATGCGCTGATTTTGCAGGATTTGGGTGCGCTGCGTTTGGTGCGGCAGATGTGTCCCGATATGGAAAAGCACGCGTCCACACAGATGTCCGTCGGCACAAGGGCGGGGCTTTCTCTGTTGCGTTCGCGCGGATTTACCCGTGCGGTACTGCCGCGCGAGCTGTCCGCATCGGAAATCGAGGCGCTTTGTAAGGACAAACCCCTGGAATTGGAAATGTTTGTGCACGGTGCTTTATGCATGTGTGTGTCGGGGCAGTGCCTTTTAAGCGCGATGCTCGGTTCACGGAGCGGCAACCGCGGACTCTGCGCCCAGCCGTGCCGCTTGTCGTTTGCCGCAGAGGGCGGCACAGGGCATGATTTAAGTCTGAAAGATTTATCTTTATTGGAGAATGCCCAAACACTTGCCGCACTTCAAATAGATTCCTTTAAAATTGAGGGCAGAATGAAACGCCCGGAATATGTGGCGGCGGCGGTGACGGCGTGCAAATCGGCACTGGACGGCACTTATACCGCACAGCAAAAGGCAGAGCTCGGCGCGCTGTTTTCCCGTTCGGGATTTACGGACGGCTATTTTCAAAACACACTCGGCAAAGAGATGTTCGGTACGCGGCAAAAAGAAAATGTAACGGCGGCGACAAATGCACTGTTCAAAAAATACGCCGCGCTGTATGAAAAAGAGCGCACGGTATTTCCTGTGGATTTTACTTTGCAGGCAAAGGTCGGCGAGGTGCCGACGCTGAAAGCGGCGTGCGGTAAATACCGTGCCGTGGCGGTCGGAGAGCGCCTTTGCGAAACGGCGAAATCCGTACCGCTGACAGAAGAAAAAGCGTGTGTGCAGCTGCAAAAATGCGGTGGTACGGTTTTTTATGCGCAGGATATTCACTGTCGGTTTTCCGACAATGTCAGTCTGCCGCTGTCTGCTTTAAATGCACTGCGCCGAACGGCACTCTCGGAATTGGAAGCACAAATTTGTGCGGCAGAACCGAAACGCACTGCAAATGTACCGCTTGACTTTTCTGCACATACGGCAGGCATACCGAAGCGGTATCTTCGCTTTCGCTCGGTTTCGCAAATCCCTGACGGTGTGACGGCTGACCGTATATTTTTGCCGCTCGGTACACCGCGTGCCGTGCTGGAATCCTATCAGGCAGGGGTATACCTGCCGCGCGGACTGTTCGGCACGGAAGAGAAGATTGCAGAACAGTTAAGAAACAGCGGCGCAGCTTATGCGCTGTGTGATACGCTGGATGCGGTCGCCATCGCGAAAAATGCAGGTGTGGAAATTATCGGCGGCGCGTTTCTCAATATATTCAATACATTGGCGCTCGAAGAGCTTGCGGAAATCGGCGCGGCGGAAGCCACGCTTTCGGAGGAATTAACCGTTTCGCAAATCGCCGCTCTCGGCGGCAGTTTGCCGCGCGGTGTGTGCGTATACGGCAGAACGCCACTGATGCTGACACGAAACTGTCCCGTGAAAAACGGCAAATCCTGCAAGGAGTGCGGACGGCAAAGCGGTCTTACCGACCGCAAGGGGATTTTCTTCCCTGTGCTTTGCGAAAACGGCTTTTCCGAAATTTTCAATTCCCGCCCCACTTATTTGGGTGACCGTCTTTCGGAAATTTGCAATGTGGATTTTCATTTATATGATTTTACAACGGAATCTAAAACGGAATGTGCCGCTGTTTTGCGCGCGTATGCGGCGGGCGAAGCCCCTGTCGGCGAATATACCAGAGGATTATTTTACAGAGGTGTTGAATAATGGAAACCTTGAAAATTAAAAAAGTACACGAAAATGCAGTCATCCCGCACCGCGCCACCGCAGGGAGCGCGGGCTTAGACCTTTGCGCGTGCATCGACGAACCGCTGACGCTCGCGGGCGGCGAAACCGCGCTGATTCCCACAGGGCTTGCTATCGCACTGCCGAGTGCGCAGTACGGCGCGTTTGTATTTGCCAGAAGCGGACTTTCGATTAAGCACGGTATCGGGCTGCTCAATTCCGTCGGCGTGATTGACAGCGACTACCGCGGTGAAATCAAGGTCGGCGTCATCAATCAAATCAAAGAGCCGTATACCGTCCAGCCCGGTGAACGCATTGCACAGCTTGTGGTGATGCCCGTTTCCGTGATGCCCGTGGAAGAAGCGGCGGATTTAGACGAAACCGAACGGGGCGCGGGCGGCTTCGGGTCAACAGGGACAAAATAAATCTGCATACGCTTGTCATTCTGCACCGTCAGGTGAAGTTTTTAATTTATAAACCTCTTTTCGCTCCCTCCCCGAGGGAGCTGGCACACACGAAGTGTGTGACTGAGGGAGTTTGCGCACACAGCACACGGTATACCGAATACACAGACACGGCGGGAGTAAGCTCCCGCCGCATTTTTCATCCGAAAATCCGTCACACAACCGAAAATTTGCCATACAATGTTAATAAAGTTCATACTTTATCAGAAGCATTGCAGATGCTTATATTCAGGAGGAATTTGTATGGCAGAGAACAAAGCCTGCTGTCAGAACGACAAGGGCGGACTCCCGAGAATCCGCGAGGCGGTCTGCATCGACACCAACCGTGTGTATGATTCCTGTGCCGACAAGGACTGCCTTGCCGACCTGCGCGTGTATTTCCCGCCGCAGTGTCAGGAAACCATTGAGCATGCAACCGGTGTGCGCTGCCGCGGCACGGAAATTCTCAATGTGTTTATGGATGTGGAAAAGGTGCCGTTTAACCGCGGTTGTTATTCGGTAGATATTACATTCTTTTTCAAGGTCACAGTCGAAGTATTTACAGGCGCATGTACGCCGCCTGAGACACTGTGCGGATTTTCAACATTTTCTAAAAAGTGCATTCTGTACGGCAGTGACGGCAATGTGCGCGTGTATTCGTCCGAATACCGTGCAGACGGCGACGACAATCAGCTTATTCCGACCAACACGAACCCGCGTGCAAAAATTCAGGTCGCAGACCCGATTTGTTTGGATGCGAAGCTGTGCCGCCCGTGCGACTGCTGCTGCAGCTTGAACGACAGCTGTATGCCTATACCGCACTGTGTGCGCCGTGCTTTCCGCGAGGAATTCCCCGAGGATTACGGCAGAGGGCGTCACGAGGAAAAGGTTGTGGCGGTTACCATCGGTATTTTCACAATTATTCAGTTAGAGCGCGATGTGCAGATGCTGATTCCCGCTTACGACTTCTGTATTCCGCAAAAGGAATGCAGCTGTGATACCGACGATCCGTGCGAGGCATTCCGTAAGATTCAGTTCCCCGTGGACGCCTTCTTCCCGCCGAATGACGGCAGCGGCAGTTGCTGCAACAGCGCAGGTCCGTTCTGTGCCTGCGGCGGCAAGGAATAAAAAGACAAAGTAGCCTAAATGAAAGCACGCTGACAAGGGTTCAGCGTGCTTTTGATTTGATATAAGATAACCATATCTGTGCGTCATGAACATCCCATACTTCGGCGGGCAAACCATTTTCCCCTACTTTGCTAAATTCCGCAGGGTTTCCTGCAATTTTAAATATGCCTCGTCCGCGTCTTTTACCGACAGCACGGCGCTTTCCATAGGGCACATGCCGTTACCTGTACGGTTTTGGATATACGGGACTTTCGTTCGGAAGCTATACGGAATGTCGGCGCGTTCCAACACTTCTGCGGCTGGCACACTGATAACATCGGCATAGATTGCGGTTACGCCGCCTTTTTCCAATAAAAACGCCGCCGCTTTGCCGATTACTTTGTCCGCCAGCACGGCGCCGTGTAAAGCACCCGATTCCAGCCATTGCATCAGCGGACGGATACCGCGCTCTGTGGCAGTATACAACTGACCGTCCTGCCGGGCCACGCAGGTACAGCCTTCCGCATGCAAAACGGATTTACAGTTTTCCAAATCTCGGTTCATAATGTATCACCTTTGCTTTGCGCATTGCCGTAAGTAATGCGGGTACGGCGCAAAGCTGTAAAATAATGCCGGGTGCACCCGTTGTTACGGCGGTAACGAGTGCCGCCGCGGCAGAGGGCGTTTCGGAAATTTTTAAATGCAAAAGGTTCAATGCGAACACCAAGCTCAAAAAGTAGACCGCTCTGCCTGCAAGCATTGACAGCGGCAGGCAAAAATACGGGCAGTCGGCACTTGCGTGCAAACAGCGAAGTAAACAAGCCGTAAGCGCCCAATTCAAAAATCATAAAGAACAACCGCGGCACGGCGGGCATACCCGTCAGTAAAAAACCGAGTATCGGTGAAAGCATGCCGCAAAGCATGGCGGCGGCAGGATTCAGCAAATATCCGCCCAAAAGCACGGGCAGGTGCATCGGTAAAAATGCATTTCCCAGCGGTTTTCCGCCAATCAAATGGAATACCTGCGGCACAAGAACGGAAAGTGCACAGACAAGCGCCGCAGTCGCAACCGTGCGCGCGGAAAAGGCGGTTGGCTTTTCTCTTATGCGTTCCACAGATTATTCTCCTTTGAAAAACGCGTCGGCTTCTTTTAATTTTTCGCGAATCGGCAGCTGTTGGGGGCATTTTGTTTCGCATTTTCCGCAGGCAACGCATTTTTGCGCCGCACCTTTGATTTTCTTATACTGTTTTTTCGCACCGTTCTTATCTGCCGCACTTTTATTGTAGCAGGCGAAAATTTCGGGAATTTCTACCCCGACGGGACAGGGCATGCAGTAATCGCAGTGTGTACAGGAGACTCGCGCGGCGGTATCAAAAATCTGTTTTGCTTTGGGATAGCAGGCCTTTTGCACTTCATCGAGTTTCCCAATGCGGCTCTCTTCGGCGTATTGCAGATTTTCCCGCACCTGCTGTGCATTGCTCATACCGCTTAAAAGCAGGCTGACTTCGGGTCTGTCCCAAATAAAGTCAAGCGCCGCCTGTACGGGCGGTACGCCCGTGGGGAGCGCGGATTTTACATTTTCGGTCGGTAACGCCAATTTTCCGCCGAGCAACGGCTCCATCACAATGACGCCGAGTCCTTTTGCGGCGGCGGCTTCCAAGCCCTTTGTGCCCGCCTGATAATCGGTATTGACATAGTTATACTGAATCTGGCAAAAATCCCAACGGTCGTAGCCGTTTAAAATCGTCATGAACGCCTCGAAGCTGTCGTGGAAAGAAAACCCGATATACCGAATCTTGCCTGCGTCTCGTGCTTTTTCCATTTTAGAAAGCAAATCAAATTTCAGTGCGGAATTCTTCCATGACTTTAAATCCGCCGCATGCAGTAAATACATATCGATATGGTCGGTTTGCAGGCGTTTTAACTGCGTATCCAAAATTTTGTCGAATTCAAAACCGAATTTGAATCCGCCGAACGGCGATTTTGTGGCAAGCAGAACCTTCTCGCGATAGCCGTCCTGCAATGCCTTACCGACAAAACCCTCGCTTTTGCCGTTGTGATAGAAAAATGCCGTATCTATGTAATTGATGCCTCGGTCAATGCCCTCGCGGACGATTTTCATAGCCTCGGGTTCGTCAATGCTGTGCAGAAGATTGTTTTGTGTAGGCAGACGCATACAACCGAAGCCAAGCGCGGAAACCTTTTCGCCTGTTTTGCCGAAATTACGGTATTGCATACTGTTTCTCTCCTATTCTATATTGAGGATGTCCCGCACGACCGCGCCTGCAAGAATCAAGCCTGCGGCGGACGGGGTAAAGGATATACTGCCCGGCAAATGCCGTCCGCGGCTTTCAGGGACTTTGCCGTCGGCAGGCTTTTGCGGAATTTCTTTGGAATACACAACTTTCAGTTTTGGAATGCCGCGTTTGCGCAGTTCCGTGCGCATCACGCGCGCCAGCGGACAGACAGAGGTCTCGTAAATATCCGCTATCTCGAATAATTCGGGATGCAGCTTGTTGCCCGCGCCCATCGAGGAAATCAGCGGTACGTTTGCTTCGTGACAGTGCTCTGCCAATGCGATTTTTCCCGCAACGGTGTCAATCGCATCCACCACATAGGTGTATTGTGAAAAATCGAAATCGGACGCGTTTTCAGGGGTGAAAAATATTTTATAGGTGCGCACCTGTACGGACGAATCGATATCTGCAATGCGTTCGCGCATGACCTCTGTTTTATCGCGCCCGACGGTGGAATGCAGGGCAAGAATCTGACGGTTCAGATTGCTGACACTGACGGTATCACTGTCGATTAAATCCAGCGACCCGACGCCGCACCGCGCCAGTGCTTCACACACATAACCGCCCACACCGCCGACGCCGAACACCGCGACATGTGCGTTTCGAAGCAGGCACATGTTTGCATCGCCCAACAGCAGTCGGGTGCGGGAATCCATCGTCTCCATATCCGTATCTCCCCCTTATCTCTTTTCGCCTGCCGCGATAAAGCGGGTGCTTTTCGGGCGCAGGGCGTGATTTGCTTTTCAGTCTATCTGTATTATACAAAACCCTGTATGGTTTTGCAATCCTGCAAAAGAAATATTATCCCTGCATTTGTGAAACATATAACAAACAGAGCGCCGTGTTTTGTGGATTATTCATAAATAAAAAAAGCAAATCTTATTCACTTTTTCACTTGCGCGCGCCTGCAAATACATGATAAAATAAAACGAACTTTTAACAGAAAAAGGAGATTTGTTCAATGGGAAAGTTAAACAACATTGATAAGGCTGCCGAAGGCAAAGGCAGTGCAATCAACACACTGTGGCAATTCGTGAAATTTATCGTCGTCAGCCTCGGTGCTTGCATCGTGCAGTTCGGTTTGGTCAACCTGTTACCGTTGATTTTCCGCCCGCTGTATGACAGCCCCTGCGATTTCTTCGTGTTCCACTATCCTGTAGAGGACGGCGGCTGGGGTTACTTCTGGGTTTTTGCAATTTCCAACATTGCGGCGCAAATTGTTGCGTTCTTTGTCAATAAGGAAAAGACTTTCAACTCCGGTGCAAACACAAAGGTGGTTTTACCGATTTACATAGTGTTCACCATTGCTTTGATTTGCTTCTCGCAGTGGTTGAATCCGACGGTTTACGGCTGGATTCTCAACGACATCGGTTGGTCTGATGCGGCGGCAAGAAACATTGCTACAGCGGTTTGCTCGGCATTACAGTTCTTCCTGTATTTCCCCGTAGACAAAATTCTCTTCCGCAAAAAGAAAGAGGACAAAAAAGAAGAAAAATAAGCCATCCCGTTGCTTACATATGTAAAGAGAAACTCCGCCGAAACGACTGAAAATTCGTTTCGGCGGAGTTTTGCGTTTGTTCTTTCCGAAGCCAGTGCAGAACGGCACACAGTTTTCTCAACCCAACACAAATTCCATATACTGCCGCTGTTTTTGCATCCCGATTTTTTCATAAAATCGAATCGCATCCGTGTTGCATGCCCAGACATTCAAGTCCAGATTGTAGCAATGCAGTTCGCGTGCCTGCTCCACGGCGCGCTCCATTAAGGCGCGCCCGATACCGCCCTTTTGCGCGGACTTGTCCACGCACAAATCATCCACATACAGCGTACGGTACGGTCTTTGGGTGAAAAACAGGTCGTCCTTTTCCTCTAAAATGCACATCACATATCCGTTGACGCAGTCGTTTTCATCGACGGAAACAAAAATGTATTCGCCGTCCTTTTGGAATTTTTCAACTAACGCGGGGACGTCGTATTTCGGGCTGGTGCCCGCGAAAATATCGGGACGTCCCTCGTGATGCAGTTTTACAATCTCCTCTAAAAGCGCATGCACCCGCGGTGCATCCTTTGCCTGTGCTTTGCGAATCATCGGTTCTTACTCCTTATGTATAAAGCTCGCGGGACGGCAAATGCCGCCCCGCGTTTTTCATTCTTTGTCAAACACTGACCGTACAACTTCCGCCGTAAAAAAGCTATCAAACTCCATCGGGCGAACACAGTTCGCCCCTACGGTTGGTGCGAATTTGTCATTCTGAGCGTAGCGAAGAATCTCACACGGCACAAAATGAATTGGATACGCGTGTTGGGACGGACATCCTTGTCCGTCCGCGAAATTTCATCAGATTTCGGCGGGCGCGCGATGCACGCCCCTACGGTTCGCGCATCCTTGTAAATTTTTGCAAATTTTACAGGGATTCGCTCAATCCTTCAAAACATCCTTATACAGCTTAATATACGCATTGGCGGATTTGCCCCAGCTGTTGTCGCACTCCATGGCACGTTTCATAAGAATCTTCCAGCCGTCGGGCTGTCTGTAGCCCTCCAATGCGCGGCGAACGGTATACAGCATATCGTGTGCGTTGTAGCTTGCAAAGGTAAACCCGTTGCCCTTGCCGTCGCCGCTGTCCTGAATGCTGTCGCGCAGTCCGCCTGTTTCGCGGATAATCGGAATAGAGCCGTAGCGAAGCGCAATCATCTGCGAAAGTCCGCAGGGTTCGCTCTTTGAGGGCATTAAGAACAAATCCGTGCCCGCATAGATTTTGCGCGAAAGGGACGGCACAAAGCCGAGCTTTACGGCGAATTTGTCGGGATGCTTCGCCGCCATCGCCTTGAAAAATTCTTCATACTGCCACTCGCCCGAGCCAAGCACAACCATTTGAATATCCTCGGTCGAAAGCAATTCGTCGAGCACCGCTTTTACAAGGTCAAGCCCTTTGTGTCCGACCAAGCGCGTAACCATACCCATCAGCGGCACATCCGCACGCTGGGGCAAGCCCATCAGCTCCTGCAAACCGCGCTTGTTTTCGGCTTTCGCGGAAAAATCCGCCGCCGAGTAATGCGCAAAAATGTCCTTGTCGGTTTCGGGGTCGTAGCTGACGGTATCAATGCCGTTGAGAATGCCCGACAGCTTGAAACTGCGTTCGCGGAGAATGGTGTCCAAGCCGTGGGAATACCACGGGTCGAGAATTTCGTTGGCATAAGAGGGGCTGACGGTGGTCACACGGTTGGAAGTTTCAATCGCGCCCTTCATAAAGTTGACGTCGCCGTCATATTCAATCAGACCCGTATCTTCGGGACGAAGCCCGAGAACTTCCCCTATCAGCTCCTTGCCGTATGTACCCTGATACTGAATGTTGTGAATCGTGAAAATGGTTTTGATGTTTTGGTACCCGTCACGCTGTGCATACATGGTGCTGTAATAAAGCGGCGTGAGCGCGGACTGCCAGTCGTTGCAGTGAATGATGTCGGGCTTGAAATCGATGTGCGGCAACATTTCAAGTACGGCGCGGGAGAAAAACGCGAACCGTTCCGCATCGTCGTAATATCCGTAAATGCCGTCGCGTTTGAAATAATACTGATTGTCCAGCAGGTAGTAAATGACGCCGTTTGCTTTGGCTTCAAAAATACCGCAGTACTGTCTGCGCCATGCCACGGGCACGGAAATGCTCGTGAGGAAGGTCATGGTGTCCTTTAATTCCTGCCGAATGCCGTCATACAGCGGCATCACTACGCGGCAGCCGATTAAACGCTTGCGCAAAGCCTGCGGCAAAGAGCCTGCCACATCGGCAAGCCCGCCCGACGCCATAAAGGGCAGTGCTTCGCTGGAAACATATAAAACTTTCATATCATTTTTTCCTTTCCATAATAGGGGCGAACTGCGTTCGCCCTACGTGGATTGTGCAAAATTGTCATTCTGCGCGCAACGAAGAATCTCACATCGCACAGAGTACATTTGATTCTCGGTAGGGCGGGGGCTTGCCCCCGCCGTGCTTGTGCGAATTTTTCAAATTGCTCGGGTGCTTCGTGAATCGCCTCTACAATATATATCTGTACGGAACTGCGATTCGCGCAAAACTCCCTCAGTCGCTTCGCGACAGCTCCCTCTTTGAGGGAGCGTAATAAGTTGTATTTAAATATGTAGCATTGCGGAAAATCAGCCTAAATCACAATACCTTTGCCGACAAATACGGGGTAATTCTCTGCGCCCGAGAGCGTTTTATTCGGCGTAATCGCCACGCTCTTGTCGGCGATGGTATAGTTGAGGGTTGAACCCGATGCGACAAAGCTGCCCTGCATCAAAATCGAATTTTTGACAACCGCGCCTTTTTCCACGCGCACACCGCGGAACAGAATGGAGTTCTCCACCTCGCCGTCGATGATACAGCCGTCGGCAATCAGTGAATTTTTCACGGTAGAGCCTAAGCCGTAAATTGCGGGCATATCGTCGCGTACCTTTGTATAAATCGGACGGTCTGCATCAAACAGCTGCGCACAGTTTTGCGGATTCAGCAAATCCATGCTGACCTTAAAATAGCTTGCAAGCGAATCGATGGTCCGTGTAAAGCCTTTTGCCGCGAAACCGAAAATCCGCAGTTTCTCTGTATTGCCCTGAATGATGTCGCGCTCGAAGGACTCATGATTGAGGCTGACCGCTTCGTTGATAAGACGCTGTAAAAGGGAGCGCTTCATCAAAATCATATTTAAGGAATAGTCCACCTCGCCCGTTGTGTTCGGGGAAAGCGCCACCTGCGTCACACGCCCGCCGTCCTGCATTTGCAGTTCCATAATATTGTCGAGCTTCGGCAAAACACCGTGCTGATAGACAATCGAAACATCCGCATTGTTGTCCGCATGGAAATCCATCAACTCGTCAATGTCGATATTCATGACTTCATTGCAGTCGGACAGCAATACATATTCTTCGGTGGAGCGCGAAATAAAGCCCATCACACCGCGCAGCATCTCTACACGGTTGGTGTAGTCGCCCATATTGCTTGCGGAAGAAAACGGCGGCAAAATGAACATGCCCTCCGTCTTACGGGAAAGGTCCCACGGTTTTCCCGTGCCCAAATGGTCCATTAAGGACTGATAATTGCTCTTGGTAATCACGCCGACCTTTTCAATGCCGCTGTTTACCATATTGGAAAGTGCAAAGTCAATCAGACGGTAGCGTCCCGCAAACGGCACGGAGCCCATGGTGCGCAGTCCCGTGATTTCATTCAAGCACTCGTCATATTTGTTGGAATAAATAATGCCTAAAATGTTGTTGCCCGTCATTATTCTGCCCCCTTTACGTCTGCGTCAACCATGGCTTTCGGTGCGACGTGCGCACCCTTTCCGACGGTTACACCTGCGCCGACCACGGCTACGCCCCAGTCGTCTAAGTTTGCCATATCCTCCGGGCGTTCACCGACCACGGCGTTTGCTTCAATGACTGCGTTTTCTGCGACGATGGCATACTGCACCACCGCGCCCGATTTAATCACCGTGCCCGGCATGACAATGGAGTCGCGGACAACCGCGCCCTCTTCCACCGTCACATTGTGGAACAGAATGGAGAAATCAAGTTCCCCGTACACCTGCGAGCCTTCGCCAATCATGGAATTCTGCACGGTTGCACTGCCTGCAACATAGTGCGGCGGTGCAGTCGGCGTTTTGGAGTAAATTTTCCATGTCGGGTCGGACAAATCCAAATCCACTTTCGGATTTAACAAGTCGAGGTTTGCCTCCCACAGGCTGTCGATGGTGCCGACGTCTTTCCAATAGCCGTCGAACAGGTAGGCGTACATCTGTCTCTTATACACATCTCCGAGCCCACGAGACCGATCAGTATC
>UQFM01000001.1 GCA_900540295.1 uncultured Oscillospiraceae bacterium | reverse complement strand
GTGGGGTCGGAGATGTGTATAAGAGACAGATATTAGATAAAATTGTAGAAGGAAGAAAACACCAGAGTAGTTTATATAACCATATAAAACCATTTTCTTACAGAATAGAAAGCCGATAATTGATTTTCAGTTAGTTCAAGTCCTCATTATAAATCTTTAAAAGCATCTGTTTTATATCATCTTTACAGTCGAGAGCCTCGACACGCAATTTGCGTACGAGGCTTTCTTTTTTTGCTTAATTTTATGCACGCGACAAAGCAACATCTATTTTATATCATCTTTACAGAAAATAAACCCTCCAATCAGATGGTTTATTTTTTTACAAAGCAACTGTATGCGACGGCAATGTGCGTAAGCATTTCGCTGTATTTTCGGACATATACGTTTATAATGTTGCGGATTGTTATGTTTTTTTGCTAAACTGTAAACGGCTTTCAAAGGTTTATGTAATGCCGCTATAAATATTGCAGTATGGGGGACGATGTGTTGTGATATGTGCAAAACAATTCTGCAAATTCAAAACGGTGAAAACCCTTGGTTTGTAAAAGAACTGCAAACGGGTTATGTTATTTTGGGTTGGAATCAGCATTTCTACGGATATTCTTTGTTCATCTGTAAAAGGCATGCTGTGGAACTTTTTGATTTAGATATTCCGTTCCGAACAGCTTTTTTGCAGGAAATGGTGACGGTCGCGGAAGCTGTAAAAAGAGCGTTTCAGGCAGATAAAATCAATTATGAGTGTCTTGGGAACGGTGATGCACATTTGCATTGGCATATTTTTCCGAGAACGGCGGGGGATTTGGGCGATTACGGCAATCACGGAAGAGGACCTGTATGGTGGCTGCCAAAGGAAATTATGTGGGATGATGCTAATAAGCCCTCTGTGGAAGAATTGGAACAAATGAAAAGACGGCTTTGTATTGAGCTTGAAAAGTGTTTTTCTAAAGCGTATGATACACAGAAGAATAGCCGATAAGTGTTTATTATGAGAATATAATAATTATTTACATATTGAGTCAATACGAATACAGTATGTAAATCTTACAAAGTCACGTGTACAGTACCTATACACGTACTTTGGCATCACAACGTGTCCCAAACACATATTTTTCATAGGTTTTTTATCTCATGTTTTGTATTTTTGAAAATGATTGTGATACGATATACATGAGGTGATACGATGTCTGATATAAATTTGCCGTTGGGGTTCGGGATGGCGCTCGCGCAAAATGAAACCGCCATGCAAAAGTTTGAAGCTTTATCCGAAGCCGAAAAACAGAATGTGATTCAAAAAACGCATCAAATTACATCCAAACAGGAAATGCGTGCATTTGTAAGCAGTTTAACGGACCGCACAGGAATTTAAGGCTGTGCGGTCCGTTTTAATCATGATTTTTATGAAGTTCCTATATCTTCGCATTCGGTAAAGTGGTGATTTATGTTTCTTTTACTTTCCCGTACAGGCATTTTGTTTCGCCCTTTTCAATGACCAATCCGCAGAAATTGCACATCAGGCACTTTGCCTCGGTTTGCGTGCCGTCTAAAAGCTTACGCGCCAAATTCGGCTCACAGATAAACGGCCGGCACATGGAAACCGCGTCCGCCCTGCCGCTTTCAAGAATTCGGTTCATATCGTCGGTTTTATGGATACCGCCGACAACAATCACAGGAATCGACACTGCCGCTTTGATTTTTGCGGCATTTTCTACATTAAAGTTTTCTAACGGTGCAGGCTGTTTCAGCAACGGATTGATTGCTTGTGCACACCGCAGTGCAAACGCTTTGAAATGCTTCGGAAAAGATGCGCACGGCTCACGGTATGCAAATACCGCTTCCATCGGCATACGCGCACTGCGCATGGTGTTCATGCCGTCCTCTACCGTACCGCAGGAGACCTCTACGGCGTCCAGTCCGTTCTTTTCCAGAATTTTGACAATTTCCACAGCATCTGCAATGCGCATACCGTTCTTACGGTTGTCCTCTGCGCTGAGTTTTATCCAAACAGGCAGTTTCGTTTCGGCGTGAATGCCTTTTATAGTTTCCGTAAGAATTCGGCATCGGTTTTCCGCACAGCCGCCCCACGCGTCCTGCCGTCGGTTGCCGTACGGCGATAAAAAGTCGTGCAGTAAATAGCCGTGTCCCGCGTGCAGTTGTACGCCGTCGAATCCGCATTTTTCCGCACGGACTGCCGCCTGTATAAAATCCGCAATAATTTGGCGTATTTCCGTTTCGGTAAGCGCCTGTGCCTTGTCGGGATAAAATAAATGGCGTTTTGCCGTCGGCGCGACCTTTTGCGCGTGAATCACCTTGGACGCGGTTTGCCTGCCGCAGTGTGCCAGCTGTAAAAGGATTGGCGTACCGTGCGCATGCACTGCCTGTGCAAGTGCGCGAAACTGCGGTAAATTCCCGTCGTTGTGTATTTTGAGCATGGCGGGATACGGCGACATGCCGTTTTCGCTTACCCCTGCATAACCTGTAATAATCAGCCCGGCCTGATTTTCGGCAAGATAGGCATAGCGCCGAATCAATTTTTCAGTCGGCGCGCCGTTTTGGTCCGCCAAACCGTCGTGTGTGGCGGAGCGAATCAATCTGTTTTGTAAAGAAATACCTGAAATGGTGATGCGTTCTGCAATTTTTGCGGGCATGGCTCTTTCTCTCCTCCGGGGATTTTCATAGAATAACTTTACCACATTTTCGTCCGCGGCAAAAGAGGTTTGCAAGAAAAATATTTATTTTGTCGGGCGTTTTCTGCATTGGAATTTCAAAGCATAAGCTACGGAGAAAAATGCAGAAAAGTAAATATCCCAAAACTTCTTTGTGTCAGAAAGCGGGGATATTTTATACAACCGTATATCCGGCTTTTTCCAATGCCTCAGCTGCGCGGTTAAAGTCCTTTTCTTTTACGAGGATATAATCCGTGTTATATGTGGATATTACGAAAATGCCGATTTTATTCTCGGCAAGTACGGTGGAAATTTTTGATAATATTCCGATAAGAGAGAAATCCAATACGCCCTGTATGCGGAAGCCCTTCCAGCCATCGTCACGGTCGGTCGTGTTCACGGGCGTGCTTTCTGTTTTGCAGACAAGGGAGAATTCTTCATCTGTTCTGCCGATAAAATAGAAATTGTCTTCCTGCCATCCCTCTAACGACGTAACCTTGCATATTGTCAACGCATAGGGTATTTTCTTCAGTTCCATGTTCTTCTCCTTTACATCGGGGATGCCGATTTGTATATTTGATTATAAAATATTTATCTTCCGTTTACAATGGGCATAACCAATAATCCCGCACCCGAAAATCGTGTTCGGACGTGTGCGCTATGGTTATGCTTGCGAAAAAAGGAAAAATATCTGTTTATGCCCTGACGCCGTCATTGACAAGGTTCTGAAATACGTCTATAATTTGTGTGGCAAAATCAGAGAAGTAATTATTTTAACGAAGGGGAGTTATGCGGGTTTGCAGGCAGAACCATCTACAAGCTGTATAAACAGTTTTCAAAAGGGCGTGCGGGACGGAATACCGATTGCTTTGGGTTATCTGTCGGTTTCCTTTACGTTCGGCATGGCGGCGGTTGCAGGCGGTTTGCCTGTTTCGTTAGCCGTTTTAATTTCCATGACCAATTTGACTTCGGCAGGGCAGTTTGCAGGGCTTTCACTGCTGTTTGCAGGCGGCGGTTTTTTTGAAATGGCGCTGACACAGTTCGTTATCAATCTGCGGTACGCACTGATGTCTGTTTCTCTGTCGCAGAAATTACATAAAAGCGTAAGGCTTATAGACCGTCTGCTGATTGCATTCGGCAATACGGATGAAATTTTTGCCGTTGCCGCAGGTCAGCCGAAGGAAGTCGGTAAAAAATACATGTTCGGGTTGATATCCATGCCGTATATCGGTTGGGCGCTCGGCACATTCCTCGGCGCGGCGGCAAGTGCGGTGCTGCCCGAAAATATCCGTTCGGCACTGGGAATTGCCATTTACGGCATGTTTCTTGCCATTTTCATTCCGCCGATGAAAAAATCCAAAGCGGTTGCGGCAGTGGTGGGAATCGCGGCAGCGCTCAGTTGTATGTTCCGTTATGTCCCGATTTTAAACCGCGTGTCTTCTGGCTTTGTCATCATTATCTGCGCCGTTGCCGCGGCGGCTGTCGGCGCATGGCTGAAGCCTGTATCGGCAGAACGGGGGGCGGCGGAATGACAAAATATTGGTTTTTACAACTGGCGGTTATGGCAGGCGTGACTTATCTTATCCGTATGCTGCCGTTGGTTATCTTCCGTAAAAAAATCGAAAATAAATTCATACAGTCTTTTTTATACTATATTCCCTATGCGGTGCTTGCCGCCATGACCTTTCCCGCCGTATTTTCTTCCACAGGCGGTCTTGCCTCTGCGCTTGTCGGTATTGCCGTTGCACTGTTGCTGGCATTTTTTGAAAAAGGCTTGGTTACGGTGGCGGTCTGCGCCTGTATCGCGGCTTTCCTGACGGATTGGGTCGGAACACTGCTGTAACCCGTTTCGACAGAGCTTCCTGTCCGATAAGAATACAACACAAAATATAGAAAGCCTCTCTTCGGGCAGTTCGTTTTCATCTGAAAGAACGCCCGAAGAGAGGCTTTTGGTTTTGGTTTAACCCTGTCGGGTTTCGGATTTGTAATACTGCGCCGTTTGGTCCAGCAATACCGTTTGTGAAATTTGCATATCCATCATGGCGATGTCAAAAAAGTCTACTACGCCGTCACCGTTTACATCTGCCGCCAACGTATATGCGCCTGTGCCGATGGCGTCGGCATCTACAAGCGCCGCTGTTTGCATCAGTGCGTAGTCGGCGCTGTCTATTTTGCCGTCGCCGTTCACATCGCCGTAAAGAATAACCGTTACCGTCTCGTAAACCACGGAGGCGTCCTCTACGGACACACATTGTACCACACAGCCTGTACCGATGCAATCCGTGTCGTTCAGCACTGTGCCGTCACGAGTGACCACAATTTGAACCGCGTTGTTTTCCAAATCCTGCCGCAGTTTCTCAACAGTCGTATTGTCTGCGCACATACCCAGCAAATATGACTGTTCCGTATGGTCACGGTCTACCATTAAATTGGTAGACCCGTCCGTTTTCGGCTGTATCTGTTCTATCTCGGGCTTTTCAAACCAAACCGAATATTCGGGAGAAACATAGCTTTCTTTTCCTGCCGCATTGATTGCTTTGAAGCGGTAAACCGCGCGCATCTCTTCGGCAATGGTCAGGGTATCTGTATCCATTTCAACCCAACCGTCGCCGATGCTGTAATAATAAGTTACATCGGACAGGCAGTTCGGCGTATACAGCGAGAATGTAATCGGTTTATTCGTTTTGACCCCGATTGCGCCTTGCACGCCGATTTGCAAAATCGGCGTTTCGCTGTCAATACGGGTGGTATACGTTGTGATTGCACTTTCCGTTCCGACCGCCGAAACCGCTTTAAACTGCCATGTGTGTACGCCTGTCTCGTAACAGGTGATACGGTCGCCTGTAAGGGTCTGCCATGCTCCGCCGTCCATACTGTAACAGTACTGCTGAATTCCTGAAAATGCCGAAGACTGCGGTTTTAAAGTCACCGCGCTCTTCGCCCATGCACTGTCTGAAAGCGCTGTGCCGTCATTTAAAGCGGCAGTAATCACGGGTGCTGTGGGTGCGGCAGTATCTACCGTAATGCCTTTGGAACGGTAGAGTGCCGAAGCTTTATTTGCAGTATCGTATGCGCGGGCTTCTACATAGCCGCGGAAATTGTCTGCCAAAACAGGCTTGTTATCCGCTTCATAGATTTCCCATGCCGAAGCGGCTTTCCCGTTTTCATCCAATAAGCGGTAAGTAATTTCGGCGATGCCCGTTGTGCCTGTATTTTGTGCGGAAATCGTAATTTCGGGCGCATAACCGTAATATGTGCCGAAGTCTGTATTGTCCGTTTTGCTGGCTTCGCCGAACGCAATATCGGTCACTTCCAAAACGGGCGTATAGAAATTGTCGACCGTCAAAAGCTTTGTTGTAACCAATCCGTTATTGCCGAGTGCTGTGATGATGTAATTGCCGTTTCGGGAAACCATAAAGGATTTTCTGGTTGTAATGTTGCGGTTGTCCAGCATGACCTTTGCAAGCCCCGCCTCACCGACAATTGTTTCAATCTGCACTTCATATGGGGTGCAGGTCGGTTCGGTTACGGTCGGCGTTAAAATGATTTGCGGCTCCACAACGTCAATCATAACATTATAGCTGTCCGAGGTTGTGCTTTCCGTTCCCGCACCGTTCACAGCTTTAAAAGTATAGGGCGCATGGGTATTCCAATCGATAAACAGCTCCGCGCCGTCAAATTCCTGCCAGCCCGTACCGTTATTATAGTAATAGGTAATTCCCGAAAGGCTGTCTTCCTCTGTGGCGAAATTAAAGCGTACGCCGTCCGAAGTCCAGCGTCCGAACGTGCCGTCAAACGTCACGCGGATAACAGGCTTTTGCGTATCAATCTGCACTACCTGCATGGTTTCGTAGCTTTCCATAGAGGAATTGGACTCTGCCTTGAATTCGTAGACGTGTCTGCCTTCTTCGGAAGCCGTCAGCGTATTGTCAGAAAGCTGTGTCCATTCGCCGCCGTCTACGCGGTAATAATATGCATAAATTCCCGAATATGCCGAGCTGTCCAAGGTCAGTTCCACGTTGCCTGCAACCCACGCGCCGCTGTTGTAATCCGCGCCGTTGTAGGTGGCGGAAATCTGCACATCGGCGGGGCGGACATTGTCAATCACAAAGCCCTCCGAAGTATAAGTTGCGGATGTGTTTGCCGCACGGTCGGTCGCGCGTGCTTCTGCATAGCCGCGGAAATTCGGATTCTGCACGGGCTTGTTTGAATCACTGTACCGCATCCATTCCGAATAGGTATCCGTATCCGCATTGTAGAAACGGTATTCGATTCGGTCAATTCCCGCTACGCCCTCGTCAGAAGCGGAGATTGTCAGCTCAATCTGTTCTTTGAAGAATTTACCGTAGGTTAAATCATTCAAAAATCTCGCAAACCCGCCCGAATTTTTCTGCTGCAATTCCACACGGTCCACCGTCGGCGCAATTTTGTCAATATTTTCGACCGTAACCGTCTGTTCGCAGTAAAGACCGTTGCCCGCAGTGATGCGCACCGTATAAGTACCGTTTTCATGCACCGTAAAGTTCGCGTAATTTGCCAAGATATCCGTGCCGTTTAAGGTTGCCGCCTGCACGCCCGAAGCACCGAAAGACAAGCCGTCAACCGATACGGTATAGGATTGATTGGTAATGTCCGTAACACTTTGCGAAAGCGTAAAGCTCGGTGTAATATCGTCCCGCAGAACGGTAATGCCCTCTGTTTCCGCACTTTCTGCATCCACCGAGTTCACTGCTTTAAAGAAATAGGTGTTTTGCGAATTTTCGGCGACTGTCAGCGTATTGCCTGCAAGCGCTGTCCATTCCGTTTCCGCCGACGTTCTGTAATAATAGGTTACACCGTCCATCGGGTGCGTGGCAGAAAGCGTAAAAGTAACGTCCGCAGGCGTCCAGCCGCCTGTGTATTCCCCAGTATCCACAGATACCACAGGCGTACCGTAGACAATAACCGGGAAGGTTGCCGAGGCGGAAACACCCGCGTGCGTATAGGAAACCGTAATATTCTGTTCAACGTCTAAAAGTGTCGGGTCGAATTCACGCTCATACACAACATAATCTGTAACAAGCTCCGACGGCGCGTTGCTGTAATTCGCCGTGACTTCCAATCCGGTAAGGTCCAGCCGTGTTTCACCCTCGGTATATGTATAACGCGGCGCGGTCAAATCCAGACTTTCTACCTTTTTCGATTCCAATATAATCGGGAACACGCCGCGGTACTCCTCGCCCGCGCGGGTAACCGTCACCAAAATATACTGTTCGCTGTCTAAAATTTTCTGGTTGATTTCCGACACCGTGTAATCGGTTACTTCTACCGTAAAGTCCTTATCTTCCCAATCGGCAGTATCGTAATATTGACTGATTGTCTCCCGATTGTAGTTGAGCGATACCTTTAAACCGCTTAAATCGAGTTCTGTGTCGCCTTCCACGTAATTTTTGTGTGTCGGTGCGGCAAGTGTGATGCTGTCAGGTTCCAATTCCACCACCTGAATTTTCTTTTCCGCTTCGGCAAAGGAACCGTTCACTGTTGTCGCGCCCTCGCGCCCGAACACATACAAAGTTGTTTCTCCTGCGGAAAGACCTGTTACCACGCCGTTGTTATCGACAGAGGCAACGCTGTTCTGCTGGTTGCCCTTTGTACTGCTCCACGCAGAAGCCCACGGGCGTTCCCCTGCGTCGGTGGGCACGCCCCAGTGTTTATCCTTAACCGCCACACGGGTCGGATAAAAAGTCGATTCATATGTGCGCGGGAAATCCTTAATCACGTAATCACTGCCGCTGATGCTTGCCGAAACAAGATTACGCACGCTTGCACCGCGGATATCGAACGTAATGCTTGCCGACACACCGCCGACGCTTGCCGTTACGGTGACTGTCTTCTTATTGTAAAGCGTACCGGCAGAACCGCAGTCCAAGCCCAACACTTTGCCGTCCGCATCTACCGAAACAGCCGTGGGGTCAGAACTTGTCCACGTTACATTTTCTAAAAGCGCACGGTCAAAATCTTCGGGCAGTATACTTGTAATATTCAGCTGTGCGGTTTTTCCCTCTTCTAAGAAGGGTTCGCGGCTGCCTGTTAAAATATTGACTGTAAAACCGTCGCCCTTTTCCAAATTAAAACTGGTAATCGGCGTGCCTGCACTGACGGTCAGGGACGCTTCACACACAACCTCACCCTGCGTCGCGCGTACATGTATAACAATGATGCCGCTTTGCTTCGGGCTGAGTACACCTTCTGCATTGATTACCGCAATGCTCGTTTCGGCAGGTACATCCGCCGTCGCCCAAACAATTTCTCCCGTCAGCGGTTCGGTTATGCCCCATTCGCGTTTTACGGAGGAACTCGTATTTAAGCGGTCAGGTGTAATTTTTGCGGTGTATGTAACCGATGCATTATTCGGAATTACGGTTTCGCCGATAATTTCCACGCCGGAAATGACTGCGTTGACAACCTTGCGGTTGACGGTAACCGTGACGGTTTTGGAAATACCGCCGACAGTTGCGGTAATCTCCGCTGTACGGCTGTAGGTTGTCAGACCGCTGCCGCCGTCCAAGCCTGTTACCACGCCGTTTTGGTCAACTGCGGCAACCGTCGGGTCAGAGCTTGACCACGTGAGGTCTCCCGTATATGCGCCCGCAGGTTGTAAATTCGCAATGGCAAGCTGTGTGGTTGCGCCTTCATCTACCTTTAAATTTCCCGCAATGGAGAAATCCTCAACAGGCAAATCTGCCTGTTCCACTACCGTAAAGGTGATGGTGTCCACAAATGCGGCGTATGCCGCATTTGTGGGTGTTAAACGGACGGTAACCTTGCCCGCAGAGGTAAAGGTTACCAAACCGTCCGCCGAAACATTGGCGTGTTTTCCCGATTCCGTATCAAAAATTGTACCGCCCATTGTCCATTTGACGCTTTGCTTCAGACGGACAGGCGAACAGGCGCCGTAAAGCTGTACGGTCGTGCCGACGGCAACGGTAAGCGGGACGACCCGTTTATTTGTAATATGTACTGCTGTCGGAGCAATATTGGCAATTAAACTTTTTTCCACGACGACTTCCACACTGTCGCGCGCAAGTTCTTTGCCGTCCGCCGCATGCAGGACGGCAACAATTTCCACATTCATGCTGTCCAGCGCTTTTTGCAGACTGTCTGCCAAAGCGTCGCCCGCAATCCCGCGGATAATCGCAATCAGGATTGTGGTATCCATATCTTCCAAATCGACACCGGTTGCCGCAATCTGGTCTTCAATCGACTTTGCCATCGCTTCGCCCACCACCGGCATAGAGCGAATGTTTTCATCAATCCACTGCTGTACAATCGCCGCTTTGGAGTAGTCGTATCCTGTTACCTTGCCGGTATCGTCCACACCCGCAAGCAGGGGAAGCGTGCTTTCCCACGTGACATAAGCGCCGTCCGGCAATTCTCCCGTGGTGATATACTCGAGTTGAATGGAACGGTACTCCTGCACCGAAAGGCGTTCGGTTACTTCCGTACCGTCCTGTGTGATGGTGATTCCCGCGCCTGCCGCATGGCTGATGAGACCCGATGTGCACATGGAAATCAGCATCAGTACGGATAAAAAGATGCTCGAGACTTTTTTTCCTGTTTTTTTCAAAGAAACCACTCCTGTCGGGATGTGAAAAACAAAACGTATTTTTAAATTCCCGTATTTTTCACGGTAAAATCAACACGTTTTGATTTGTTTTCCAAAACGCACAATTAAACCAATATATATGTATATTTTATCAACACGTTGTATAATTTGTCAAGCGAATTTGCACAAAAAAGACCGAAGAGTCTGTGTTTTTGGATTGATTTTTTGCGTGTTTCTTTTATAATATTTATAATATAAATAAGCTAAAATGAACCCGAGAAGAAATTTCAAACAGGAGTAATCAAATGGCTGTATCTTCTGCTTTTGCACCGAAACAAAACTATGACCTTGTGAAACGAACCAAACAGGAAAACTACTTGTTTCTGAACGAAAACTATGCAAAGCACGGGCAGACCGTGCTGTTCGGCGATTCCGTTACGGAGATTTTCAACAGCTATGAGCTTTTTTACAATTTTTCGCAAAAAGGCGGACAGGCGGTGTACAACCGCGGCATCAGCGGCGATACAAGCGACCGTCTGCTTTGGCGTCTGCAAAGCAACGCACTCAATATTGCACCGCGCAATCTTGTGATTTTAATCGGCACGAACGATTTGGGACTCGGTGTTCCCGCTTCGGAAATTGTCGGCAATGTGCGGGAAATTCTGCGCATCACAAAGGAACGGCTTCCGAATACCAATATTGTTCTGCAAGGCATCTATCCCGTGAACAAGCACATGTCGCTTGCCGCCGCAAAAATGGTCGGCAGGCGGAAAAACAAGGACATTTCGGCGGTCAACGAACAGCTGCGCGCATTGGCTGCGGACAGCGGTGTTATATATTTGGATTTATCGGACAAATTATCCGATAAAAGAGGACGGCTCGCCAAAGAATTTTGCTATGACGGTCTGCATTTGAACGTGCACGGCTTCGCTGTTGCGGCACAAGCGATTATCCCGTGTTTAAAGTAGTTGCATAATTCCGAAAAATATAGTAAACTATATATAGTTATTGTAAAAAATTTACGGAAAAGGATACGTATATTTATGCTTCAGTTTGAAGAATTAAGACTGCGCCTGTTAGGACATGAAAAAGCATTGCAGGATTTGTCCGAAGCACTCGGACTTGAAAAAATGAAAACGGAAATCACTGCTTTGGAAGCACAGGCCGCCGAAGAGGGATTTTGGGACGACTTAAAGAATTCTCAAACCGTGTTAAAGCGCACAAGCGCATTAAAAGCCAAGGTTTCCGCCTATGAAAAGCTTTGCGGCGACTATGACGACGCACTGGTCATGATTGAGCTTGCCAATGAGGAAGAGGATTTGGAGCTGTTCCCCGAATGTGAGGAAAATGTTGTAAACTTCGAGAGTACACTCGACACAATGACTTTGACCACACTGCTTTCAGGTGAGTATGACAGCAAAAACGCCATTCTGACTTTCCACGCAGGTGCGGGCGGTACCGAGGCGCAGGACTGGGCGCAAATGCTGTTTCGCATGTATAACCGCTGGGGTGAACGGCATGGCTACAAGGTTTCCACACTGGACTATTTGGACGGTGATGAGGCGGGCTTAAAATCTGCCAGCATTTTGATTGAGGGTGAAAACGCTTACGGATTTTTAAAGAGTGAAACGGGCATTCACCGTTTGGTGCGTGTTTCACCGTTTGATTCCGAGGGACGCCGTCATACTTCGTTTGCCTCTTTGGAGGTTATGCCCGAAATTGATGATACCATTGAAGTGGAAATTGCGCCCGAAGATATTAAAATGGATGTGTACCGTTCCAGCGGCGCAGGCGGGCAAAAGGTCAACAAAACCTCTTCTGCCGTGCGCCTGACACATCTGCCGACGGGTATTGTTGTTTCCTGCCAGGTGGAGCGCAGTCAGCACCAAAACCGTGAAGTTGCCATGCGCATGCTGAAATCCAAATTGGTGGAAATTAAAGAGCGTGAGCATTTGGAAAAAATTTCGGATATCAAAGGCGACCAAAAAGAGATTGCATGGGGCAGTCAGATTCGTTCCTATGTCTTCATGCCCTATCAGTTGGTTAAGGACCACCGCACCAACTTCGAGTCGGGCAACATCGGCAATGTGATGGACGGCGATTTGGACGGGTTTATAAACGCCTATTTGAAAATGGAATCACAAAAGAAGCTTGCACAGGGATAATATCCCCGTACAGATAGAAAAGAAGCCCTCTTTTGGGGGCTTCTTTTTATGCCTGCGGCTGTGTAAGCATCGCGGTCAGACAAAACTGTTTTTTCTCTTTATCATAATGCCAATTGTAATCTCCGCCGTATTTTTTTAACACCTCGGAGACGCTTTTTAATCCTAAACCGTGTAATTCCCGATTGACTTTGGTGGTCACCAACATTTTGTTTTGAACCTGCGGCGGGGCATCGCAGCTGTTTTCAACAATTAAAATATCATAGTCGTTTTTTTGCGTTGTTCTTACAAAAATTTCCCGTTTTTGCGAGCTGCCCGCCGCCTCTACGGCATTATCCAACAGATTGCCGAGTATGGTAACCAAATCAAAATCTTCAACGTAAGCAAGATTCGCCGCGCGAAAATTCCAGTGCAGTTCAATATGTCTGTTCTCACATTCTGCCGTATATTTACTGAAAATGATATCCAGCATGCGGTTTCCGCTGTCGCCCACTTGGCTGTATGCGCGCAAATGCGCAGACATCTGATTTATGTATGCATCAATCTGTGCATCCTGATTCAGTGCGCGAATCGCGTTTAAGTGTTTTTTAGCATCATGCGCATACATACGCAGACGCTCATTTTGCTTTTCCAAAATACTGTAATACCGTCTTTCTGTTTCATTTTTCTCCGCCTGACTTTGCAGGATGCGAATTGTATTTTCCGTTTGCACCGTAGCTTGATAAGAAGAAAACAGCAGTATAACGGACAGCAGCAGAAACACGCAGATTAACGAAAAAAAGATTAAATAATAACCGGGGATTTCCACTGACGCATAAAGATGCCAAACCAACAGTAATACGCTGATTACGGCAAAAGGATAAATATAATATACTTTCGGAAAACGAACTCGTGTTTTTTCACGCTGAATCAACCTTGCCATAGGTATACTGCATAGGAAATACAGCAATTTGCTGATACACATTAAAATCGCAAAGTAAGCTGTATTGTTCGCCTGTAAATGGTACTCCATATCCTTTGCGGTTAAAAATGCAAGAGATGAAATAGCTGCAAATTCCAGCGCAGTCGACAAAACGTCTAAAACGACAGAACTGAACAATACACGGCTCCAACGGATGTCAAACACCAAAAAGCCGAACAAAAAGTTTATTACTATAAAATACAGTCCGTTCAGCCACGCTACGGTTGGAAATAAGCTGTAAACCAACAGCCCGCTTAAAAATATTCCTGTGCCGATTGCCAGACCTGTCCGCTTTTTAAATTTCAAATCTCCCTGCTGTATAAAGAATACATAGGCGACCAACATTTCAAAAATATATGTCACTGCCAAAATCAGCGTGCGAAGCATTTGGCATCTCCCTTTAAATAGTCAAACCACACCTGCCGAAACGCCGCCTGCCGCCGCGTCGGTATCGGAATATGCGCCCCGTTGGACATGATGATTTCCTTGTAGCTGTATCGGCGGATATGGTGCAGATTGATTACATAACTGCGGTGTGCCCGATAAAAGAACGGAACACGCAGTTTTTCTTCCCATTCATCCAAGGTTCCCCACAGCAGATACGATTCTGTCCGTGTTTCTATGCAAATTTCCCTGCCTGCGGTTTTCACCAAAAGAATATCGTCTATATGGATTCTTTTGACATATTTGTCCGTTTTGACATACACGTCCACCAAGAGTGTCTCGCGGTATTGCAGTACCTTATCCAGCCCCGCATACAGACGCTCGCGGCTTACAGGTTTTTCATAAAAGCGAAATGCCTGTACATCCATAGCATCATCCTGATAGTCTGCAAAAGCCGTTACAAAAAAAATAAAGATGTGTTCATTTCGCCGACGAAGCATTTTTGCAAGTGTAAGGCCGTTGACTGACCGCATTTCGATATCTAAAAACGCAATATCATATATCGCATCTTTCCGCAGAACATTTTCCGCACACGAATATACAGAGATTTCCGCCTTGATTTGATGCGCCTGCATATAACTGTTCACTTTCTCATAAAGGTCGCGCGAATAGCATTTTTCATCGTCGCAAATCAAAATGTTCAGTTCATACTCTGTTTCCATATAATCTCATTTTCACCGTCCGAAATGCAAACGCCTTACCGACAAAAAATGTAATTTTTTGTCGCACCTTTCTATTGTATTAACAATACCATAATTTACCAACAATGTCAACAATACATTTTGACGATAATATTTAGTGTTAATAATATTTATCTAAAAAAGGTATTGTGTTACATATGATGTAAAAACAGAATATTGTGCGGGATACGGTAATTTTTCCTTACAAAAAGCTATCCTGTACAGTGTATTTTATAACTAAAAATAAACCAAAATTCAATATTTACGTCTTTTGCCATTTGGAAAAGCAGATTCTCCGATTCGAAGTGTTTCGGACAGGGTTTTAATTCTCGTTTTTGCTCCTTTTCCTAAAAAATATGATACGATTCCGTATATACATAACCTTTTAACTTGTAATACAATATCTTTGTATGGGAAAACTCGGTCGACCGTTCAATATATAGAGGAAACAACTCTTTTTTTCTCGGCTTTTTGCAAACTGCTCCTTTTTCAAAACTTGCCGAATTTCCGCGATACCTGAATTATTTCTCATGTAGTGACTTTTTAACACGTTATACAATATCCTTTGGGGGAACTTTTAGGAGGTAATGTATGTCGTTACAAGAAGAATTTGGGCGAATTGTACGCGAAAGCCGAAAAGGAACTGTCTACACGCAAGAAGTGCTTGCGGAGCATATCGACATCACTGTTCGCCATGTGCACACGGTTGAATACGGTGAAGCCGAAGTCGGACTTCGTACAGCCGTTGCGATTGCAGACATATTGGAGATTGATTTAAACGAATTGAAAAAGTACGCTGTTCATGACAGCAAAGGTTATTATCGGAAAGAATATGACCGCAAGGGTACAGTCGATATTTAAGGTGACCGTGTCTGAACCGACTGCGGTCAGAAATAGCTGATTTCCATCTAAACTAAACTGTGTTAAAAAGTCCCTCGGAATACAACAGTATTCCTGCGTTTTTGCCGTGCTCAGCCAAAAATCCGCACATTTCTCACTTTGTTTGCGCAGTTACCTACGCAAATAAAGTGAGAAAAGAACGCAAGAAACTAAATGCAGAAAAATTTTCTTGCATTTTTATTCCAACTGTGCTAATATACTACTGTACGAATATACACTATAGAAGGAGAGTGGGTTTACCCGCTCTCCTCGTTTTATAGTCTTGCGGTTGCAAAAGGTGTATTCAGCCTGTTTTGCGCGGCAGTCGCATGCGGGACGGCATGTGTGCAGAGCACGCAAAGACGGTGAAAGCAACCTTCAACTGACAGGACTGCAAGAGGAGCGATTATGGCGGAAAAGAAAACAAACACCGTTTCGGCGGTCTGGGCGATTGCCGAGCCGATTGCAAAGGAACTCGGGCTGATTCTTTGGGATGTCCGCTTCTTAAAAGAGGGAACGGATTGGTATCTGCGCATTATCATTGATAAGGCGGAGGAGCCTGTCTGCATTGACGACTGCGTGGCGATGAGCCATGCGCTGGACGCGCCGCTCGACGAAGCCGACCCGATTTCGCAAAGCTACAGTTTGCAGGTGCAGTCGCCGGGGATTGAACGCGAGTTGACGCGGGATTTCCATTTTGCGGAAAATCTCGGCGAAAAAATCATGGTGCGGTTCATTCGCGCCGTAAACGGCTGCCGTGAATACAAGGGCGTGCTTTCTGCATATGAAAACGGTGCAGTGACGCTCAAAACGGAAAACGGCGAAGCGCTGACATTTGATAAAAAAGACACATCGTGGATTAAACTCGATGATTTTGGAGGTTTTTGAAAAAATGAACAAAGAATTTTTTGAGGCGGTCAAGGCGCTCGAAAAAGAAAAGGGCATTCCCGCAGAGTATTTGTATGAGAAGATTCAGGCGGCAATCGTGGTCGCCGTGAAAAAGGATTACAACGGCAAGGACGTCATTTCCTGCGAGATTTATCCCGAAAAGAACGAGATGTTCGTTTATCTGCACAAAACGGTTGTGGAAGAGGTCGAGGATGCAGACTGCGAAATGACGCTGGCAGATGCACAGCAGTATAAAAAGGATGCGGCTGTCGGTGATGAGATTCTGATTGCCTTAGAAACAAAAGATTTCGGCAGAATCGCGGCGCAGACTGCAAAGCACGTTATTCGTCAGGGCATCCGCGATGCGGAGCGCGGGCAGATGATGATGGAATTCCAGTCCAAACAGCAGGAGCTGGTCACCGCAAAGGTACAGCGTGTTGACCCCGTGACGGGCAATGCAACCCTTGAAATCGGCAAGGCGGAAGCGATTCTGCCGAAGGGCGAGCAGGTACCGGGTGAAGAACTGACCGAGGGCGAATTGATTAAGGTGTTCATCGTAGACGTCCGCGATACCGAAAAAGGTCCGAAAGCCATGATTTCCCGCACGCATCCCGGGCTTGTCAAGCGTCTGTTTGAAACGGAAGTTCCCGAAATTTACGACGGTACCGTTACCATTGAAGCGGTTTCGCGTGAAGCGGGCGCAAGAACCAAAATTGCCGTACACAGCAAGGATGAAGCTGTAGATGCGGTCGGCGCCTGTATCGGTCCGCGCGGCGCACGTGTCAACAATATTGTGGAAGTACTCGGCGGCGAAAAGATTGATATCGTGGTTTACAGTGAAAAGCCTGAAGAATTCATTGCTGCGGCGCTTGCGCCTGCAACCGTGCTGAAGGTGGAGATTGTCGATGAACAGGCAAAATCCTGTCAGGCAACCGTGCCCGACAATCAGCTGTCCTTGGCAATCGGCAACAAGGGGCAGAACGCCCGCCTTGCCGCGCGTCTGACAGGCTGGAAAATCGATATTAAACCCGAAAGCGGATTTTACGAGGGTTAATCACAGCATACTATATATAAATACGGTACAATCGGGCGGAAGTCCGAACCGCGAAAGGAGCGAACCGTATGAAACAGAAAAAGATTCCGCAGCGCCGCTGCAACGGCTGCGGTGCGCAGAAACCGAAAAAGGAGCTTGTACGGGTCGTGCGTTCTCCCGAGGGTGAAATTTCCTTAGATATGCACGGCAAAAAGCCGGGGCGCGGGGCATATGTGTGTCCCGACCTTGCCTGTCTTCAAAAGGCGCGCAAGGCGAAGCGGCTGGAGCGTGTTTTGGAGTGCGAAATTCCTGCGGCGGTGTATACGGAATTGGAGGCGGCGCTTCAAAATGCAGACGGATAAGGTGCTTGGGCTTTTGGGGCTTGCACGGCGCGCCAATAAGATAAGCCTTGGGCACGATGCGGTGCTGGACGCGATGAAGGCGGGTACGGCAGAGCTTTGTCTCTTGTCGGCGGACGCCTCGGAGCGCCTATATAAGGAGCTTGTGCGTGCGTCCGAAAATCTGACGCAGGCGCGTGTACCGATATATATAACCGATTATACGATGGATGGATTCGGGATTTGCTTAGGCGCGAAGAAAACGGCGGTGCTTTCCGTCAATGACCGCGGCTTTGCCAAACGAATCACGGAGGAACTGACAGTATGACGAAAAAATACAAAATACATGAAGCGGCAAAGGATTTTAACATGCCGAGCAAAAAGCTTATGGAAACACTCGGCAAATACTTTGCAGGCGAAAAGAAATCACAGACTGCGCTGGAGGAAAAAGAACTGGATGTTCTTTTCGATGTGCTGACAGCGGAAAACGCGGTGGACAGCTTTGACAGCTACTTTGCGATGCAGAAGACCTCTGCGCCGCAGGCAAAGGCGGAAAAGCAGCCGAAGCCGACAAAGAAAGAAAACGCAAAACCCGCGCAGAACGGCAAAAATACGCCTGCACAGAACACACAGGGCGGGCAGAACCCGAAGAAAAAGGAAAAAGACCCCAACCGTCCGATGCAGTCGCGTACCAAAGGCGAAGTGCGTCGCGTGGACACGCGTGCGGGTACGGTTGATTTGGATAAATACAACGAGCGTTATGAGAATATTGCGCCTGCCAACAATCAGAATAACGACAACACCGTCCGCAAGCAGAAACTGAATCAGCGTTCCAAGCAGTACAGAAAGCAGGGCATGCGTTCGCGCAAGCGCGAAACGGAGAAGGAGCGTTTGGCGCGTATTGCCGCCGAGCGTGCGAAAAAGCAAATCAAAATTACCGTGCCCGAAGAAATCACCGTCGGCGATTTGGCGGCGCTTCTGAAAATGACGGCGGCGGAAGTCATTAAAAAGCTGTTCTCCTTAGGGCAGATGGCAACCGTCAATGAGGTTATCGATTACGATACGGCGGAAATCGTGGCGACGGAACTCGGCGCAAAGGTCGAAAAAGAAGTGGTGGTCACCATTGAAGAACGTATTATCGACGATACCGAGGACGCCGAGGAAGACCTTTTGCCGCGCGACCCCGTTGTGGTCGTTATGGGTCACGTTGACCACGGCAAAACCTCGCTTTTGGACGCCATCCGCAACACTGCGGTCACCGCGACAGAGGCGGGCGGTATCACCCAGCACATCGGTGCGTACCGTGTGGATTTGGACGGGCAGAAGATTACGTTCTTAGATACTCCCGGTCACGCGGCGTTTACTTCCATGCGTGCACGCGGTGCGCAGGCGACGGATATTGCGGTTTTGGTCGTAGCGGCGGACGACGGTATCATGCCGCAGACGATTGAAGCGATTAACCACGCCAAGGCGGCGAATGTCAGCATCATTGTTGCCATCAATAAGATGGATAAACCCGGTGCGACGACGGAAAAGATTATGCAGCAGTTAACGGAATACGAGCTGATTCCCGAAGAATGGGGCGGCGATGTGATTTGTGTGCCTGTTTCTGCAAAAACGCATATGAATATCGACAAACTGCTCGAATCCATTTTGCTTGTGGCGGAAATGAAAGAGCTGAAAGCCAACCCGAACCGCGCAGGTAAAGGTATTGTTATCGAAGCGCGCCTCGACAAGGGCAGAGGTCCCGTTGCGACACTTTTGGTGCAGAACGGTACTTTAAAATCGGGCGACACCATTGTTGCGGGTATGTCCGTAGGCCGTGTCCGCGTGATGACGAACGACCGCGGCCAGCGCGTAGACGAAGCGGGACCCTCGGTTCCCGTGGAGATTACGGGTCTTGTGGATGTACCGCAGGCAGGCGATACCTTTGATGCGGTATCTGATGAGCGTTTGGCGCGTGAACTCGTGGAGCAGAGAAAACGCGAGGCGAAGGAAGAAGAATTCAACCAGTTCCACAAGGTTACGCTTGACAATCTGTTCGCGTCCATCAATCAGGGCGAAATGAAAGATTTGAACCTTATCGTCAAAGCGGACGTACAGGGTTCTGTGGAAGCGGTTCGCCAGAGCCTTGAAAAACTGTCGAACGATGAAGTCAAGGTTAAGGTCATTCACGGCGGTGTCGGCGCGGTCAGCGAATCCGATGTTATGCTCGCGAATGCGTCCAACGCCATTATCATCGGCTTTAATGTGCGTCCCGATCCTGTTGCATCGGAAATCGCCGAGCGCGAAGGCATCGACATGCGCATGTACAGAATTATTTACGATTGCATCGAAGAAATCGAGGCGGCAATCAAGGGCATGCTTGCGCCGAAATTCCGTGAGGCTATTTTGGGCAGAATTGAGGTGCGCAGTGTCTTCAAGCTGTCAAGTGCGGGTATGATTGCAGGCTCTTACGTCCTCGACGGCAAAGTGACGCGCAACGCGCAGATTCGTGTCGTACGCGATGGCATCGTGATTACCGAGGATACCATTTCTTCTCTGAAGCGCTTTAAGGACGACGTTAAGGAAGTGGCACAGGGCTACGAATGCGGTATTGGCTTGGAGAAATTCAACGACCTCAAAGAGGGCGACATTTTCGAAGCCTTCATTATGGAAGAATACAGAGATTGACCATGTAAATAATACAAATAAGATTTTGTATTAGCGAGGTAAATTATGGCAGGTTACAGAACGGATCGGGTTTCCGAAGACATCAAGCGCGAAATCGTGGCGATGATTCGGGAACTCAAAGACCCGCGTGTCAAAGATAAAATGCTGACCGTGGTGCGTGTGGAGGTAAGCTCCGACTGCTCCTACGCAAAGATTTATGTCAGCGCACTCGAGGGCTTGGACACTGCAAAAGAGGCAGTGAAGGGGCTTGTCAGTGCAACGGGACGCATCCGCCGTGAGGTGGGTTCGCGTCTGCATTTGCGCAAAACACCGGAGCTGAAATTCATTGCGGACGATTCCGTGGAACACGGCATGGAGATTTTCAAAAAGATTGAAGGGCTTTCTTCGGAGGAGACAGATGCGTAATCTGAATGCGGAAAAGACGGCAGAACTGCTTCTTGCACAGGACAATATTCTGATTTTAACCCACCGCAATCCCGACGGCGACACGCTCGGCAGTGCGTTTGCACTGCTGCGGGCGCTGCGTGCGGCGGGCAAGACGGCGGGTGTGCTTTGCGCAGACGAGCTGCCGCAAAAATACGCCTATATGTGGGCAGGGCTTTCCGAACTGCATTTTGAACCGCAGTTTGTGACTGCGGTGGATATTGCCGACGAAAAGCTTTTGGGCGCGTCGGTGGAGGCGGTTTACGGCGGTCGGGTGGATTTATGTATCGACCACCACATGTCCAATACAAAGTATGCAAAAGCGCTGTTCTTGGCGGAATGTGCGGCAACCTGTGAATTGATTTGGCAGGTGCTTTGCTGTATGGGTACGGCACTGACGCCCGAAATTGCAGACTGTCTGTACACAGGGCTTTCCACCGATACGGGGTGTTTCCGCTATTCCAATGTGACGGCGGAGACGATGGAGACGGCGGCAAAAATGCTGCGCGCAGGTGCAAATTTTGATACGATTAACCGTGTCATGTTTGAAACCAAAACGCGTACCTATTTAAAATTGGAAGAATTGGTGCTCAAAAGCTTGGAAATGTTTTTCGACGGAAAATGCGCGTTGGTCACCATTACGCAGGACATGTTCCGTCAAAGCGGCTCCAATGAAAGCGAATGTGACGGAATTGCCTCTTTGCCGCGGAAAATCGAGGGCGTTTCGGTCGGCGTGACCCTGCGCGAACGCACAGACGGTACATTTAAGGTTTCCTTGCGCACCTATGCCCCTTTAGATGCGGCAAAAATCTGCGGCAGATTGGGCGGCGGCGGGCATGCGCGCGCGGCAGGCTGTGAGCTGGACGGCGGCAATTTTGCGGCGGAAAAACAGCGTCTGTTGGACGTAATACAAACGGAACTTGAGAACATATGACAGGATGGATTTGCATTGACAAGCCTGAGGGTATGACCTCGTTTACGGCGGCGAACCGTGTGCGGGGCATTCTCGGCTTAAAAAAGACCGGGCATACCGGTACATTAGACCCGATGGCGACGGGCGTGCTCCCGATTGCGCTGTCGGGTACTACGCGTTTTATCGAGCTTTTGCCCGTACACGAAAAAGCCTATACCGCCCGTGTGCGCTTAGGGTTGACCACCGATACGCTGGATATTACAGGACAAGTGCTGTCCACGGCGGCGGTGTCTGTTACGCCGTCTGCAATCGAAGCGGCGGCAAGCAAATTCTTAGGCGAAACGCTCCAAACCCCGCCGATGTATTCCGCACTTCGGCAAAACGGCGTGCGGCTTTACGAATTGGCGCGGCGCGGGGAAAGCGTAGAACGCCCGCAGCGGAAAATCCGCATTTCGGATATTGCCGTTTCCGATGTGACCGAAAACGAATTTACCCTGACGGTTGCCTGTTCGGCGGGGACGTATATCCGTTCGCTTGCCGATGACATCGGCAAAGCGCTCGGATGCGGCGCGGTGTTGACTGCTTTGCGGCGAACGGCGGCAAACGGCTTTACACTTGACAACTGCATCACACTGCAAAAGCTTGAACAGCTGCGCGATGCAAACCTTGTTGGAGAGGTGCTTTTACAGGCGGATGCGCCGCTTATGCACTATCCCGCTGTCACGGTAACCGCGGCGCAGGGTGTGCGGTTCTCAAACGGCGGTTCGCTTTTGCGCGCGCGCGTGGGAAATCCCGAAACGGGCGTTTACCGCGTGTATGACCCGACGCAAAAATTCTTGGGGCTGGGCGTGGTCGAAAATGACGAATCGGACAGCCTTTCTGTAAAGCGGGTGTTTGTGGATGGATGAAAAACGCGCCATAGCGCTCGGTACGTTTGACGGTCTGCATTTAGGGCATATGCGCGTGTTGGAAGGCACAAAGCAGTTCGGCTTTTTACCGTCGGCATTGCTGTTTTCGGAGCATCCCGCCAAAGCGCTGTGCGGAAAAATGCCGCCGATGCTGGTAACCGATGCAAAACGGGACGCTCTCTTGCAGGAGATGGGGATTGCACCCTTAAAAACGGATTTTCGGGAGATTATGTCTCTTTCGGCACGGGCGTTTGTGCGGGAAATTCTGCAAAAGCGTTTTCACGCGGGAGCGGTTTCCTGCGGGGAAAATTACACCTTCGGCAAAGACCGCGCAGGCACGCCCGAGGTTTTGCAAGACTTATGTGCAGAATTCGGCATACAGCTTTTTGTGACGCCGACAGCGGAAGCGCTCGGTGCGCCCGTTTCTTCTACGCGGATTCGCGGGTATTTGCAAAACGGCGAAATAGAGTCGGCGAACGCTCTGCTCGGACGGCGGTTTTCCTATGCGTTTGCCGTTGTGCACGGCGACGAGCGCGGCAGGACGCTCAATTTCCCGACCATCAATCAGTTCTTTCCGTCAGATTTTGTTGTGCCGAAATACGGGGTGTATGCATCGCAGGTGTATATTGACGGTGCATATCATGCCTCTGTGACCAACATCGGTGTGCGCCCGACCATCGGCACAAAAACACCGCGCAGTGAAACCTGTATTTTGGGCTTCTCGGGCGATTTGTACGGACAGCATACGGAAGTAGAGCTGCTTTCCTACCTGCGTCCCGAGCAGAAATTCGATTCTTTGGACGCGCTTCGTGCAGCGATGCAAAAAGACAGTATCCGTGCGGCGGAAATTTTTGGGAATTCTATTGCAAACCGAGAAAAAACATTGTAAAATAAACACGTTGTATAAAAATTCATTCTGAAAAGGACGGTGCGCATTATGTGGGCATTGAAAACAGCTTATTATCGGGCATTTCAAAAAGTGATGAAGATTTTTATGTTTGCGCTGGACTGGTCTGAGCCGCAGCTTTTGACAGGTCCCGGGAGCATTAAGAAACTGCCCGGTGTGATTGCCGAAAAAGGCATTAACAATGTCATGATTGTGACCGATAAGGGCTTGATGAGCCTGCATATTTTGGACAGCCTTTTCGAAGAGCTGAAAGCCAAGAACATAAGCTATGTGGTCTATGACGGCGTACAGCCGAACCCCTCGATTGAAAATATCGAGGAAGCGCGCGAGCTGTTTGTACAGAACGGCTGTGAAGCGATGATTGCGTTCGGCGGCGGCAGCCCGATGGACTGCGCGAAAGCGGCGGCGGCACGTGTGGTGCGCCCGAATAAAACCATTCCGCAGATGCGCGGTGTTATGAAGGTAATGCACCAATTACCGCCTTTCTTTGCCGTGCCGACCACAGCGGGTACAGGCTCTGAAACGACGCTTGCGGCGGTGGTTTCCAATACGCAGACACATGAAAAATATGCCATCAACGACCCCTGTCTGCGCCCGAAATTTGCGGTGCTCGACCCCGAGCTTACCGTCGGTCTGCCCCCGCATATCACTTCGACAACGGGTATGGACGCACTGACCCATGCAGTGGAAGCTTACATCGGCAAAAGCGGTGTGAAATCCACCAACGAATATGCCGAAAAAGCGACCAAACTGATTTTTGAAAATCTGGAAACGGCTTACAATGACGGCAAGAATATTGAAGCACGCGATAAGATGCTGTTGGCGTCCTTCTATGCGGGTATGGCGTTTACCCGTGCCTATGTCGGCTATGTGCATGCCATTGCACACAACCTCGGCGGTATGTACGGCATCCCGCACGGTCTTGCCAACGCCGTAATTCTGCCCGTTGTTTTGGAAGAATACGGCAGTGCGATTTATGCACCGCTTGCACGTCTTGCGGATATCGCAGGCGTGGCGGGTGCAAGCGAAGCGGACAAAGCCGTGAAATTCATTTCGGAAATTAAGGCGATGAACGCGCGTATGAACATCCCGACAGGCTTCGCACAGATTCAGGAAGCGGATATTGATACCATCGTTGCACGTGCGATGAAAGAGGCACATCCGCTGTATCCCACCCCTGTAATTTTCGACAAGGCGCGCCTTTCGGCAATTGTGCGCAAGCTGAAAATCGATGCGTAAAACGTAAGTGGAATCAAATACAACAGGAAAGTAAAATCCCCCTGCTCGGCGGTGCCGTGCAGGGGGATTTGTTGTTGCGGTTTAATATTTCGAGAGGTATCTGTCTACTTCCCAGCCTGTTACATAGATGCGGTATTTATCCCATTCTCTGGCTTTGCCTTCCAGATATTTGTCATAGACATGCTCGCCGAGCGCTTCTTTGAGGAATGCCGCGTCTTTTTTGAATTCCTCGAGCGCTTCCTCCAAAGAACCGGGCAGGCTTTCAATGCCGGCGGCGGCGCGCTCTTCATCGGTCATTTCATACAGATTTTCCGTGGTGCCTGCGGGCGGGGTCATTTTCTTTTTAATGCCGTCAAGACCTGCCGCAAGGCACAGCGCCATTTCAAGATACGGGTTGCAGGACGGGTCGGGGGAGCGGAGCTCTACGCGCGTACCCATACCGCGTGCCGCGGGAACGCGAACCAAAACGGAACGGTTTGAGGCAGACCAAGCGAGGTAAACGGGTGCTTCATACCCCGGTACAAGGCGCTTATAGGAGTTGACAAGCGGATTGGCAATCGCTGTAATGCCCTTGACGTGTGCCAAAACGCCTGCAATAAACTGCATGGCGGTTTCACTCAAGCCCAGCTCCGACTCGGGGTCGTAAAAAGCGTTTTTACCGTCTTTCATCAACGACATGTTGGTGTGCATACCCGAACCGTTAATGCCGAATACGGGCTTCGGCATGAAGGTTGCGTGCAAACCGTGACGGCGCGCATAGGTTTTGACCACATGCTTAAAGGTAACCACATTGTCGGCGGTTTTTAAAACTTCGTCGAAACGGAAATCAATTTCATGCTGACCTTCGGCAACCTCGTGGTGCGAAGCTTCAATTTCAAAGCCCATATCCTCAAGCGCAAGGCAAATATCGCGGCGGCACTGTTCCCCTTGGTCGGACGGCCCCATATCGAAATAGCCTGCCACGTCGGCGGTTTTTGTGGTGGGGTTGCCCTCCTCGTCCAGCTGGAACAGGAAGAACTCACATTCCGGTCCGACGTTAAAGGTGTAGCCCATATCCGCCGCTTCTTTCATGACCTTTTTCAGTACATTTCTCGGGTCCCCTAAGAACGGTGTTTCGCCGTCTGCACAATAGACGTCACAAATCAGACGCGCCACTCTGTCCTTCCACGGCAAAATGACAAACGAATCGTAATCGGGACGCAGATACATATCGGATTCATTGATGCGGACGAAGCCCTCAATGGAAGAACCGTCGAACATGCATTCGTTGTCGAGCGCCTTTTTCAGCTGGCTTCTGGTAATGGCAACATTTTTCATCTGCCCGAAAATATCCGTAAACTGCAAACGGATAAACTGTACATCCTTTTCTTCTGCAATGCGCAGAATATCTTCTTTTGTGTAACCCATGATTTTGTACTCCTTTCAGAATCAAAAAAAGGGCAACGAGGTCTGTCGACAGACCTCGTTGCCTTTCGTATGCTCCCATTATAGCAGACAATTTTAAAATGTCAACGCAAAAAACGGAATTTTTTCCGTTTTGTAGCAATTTACAAAACAAAACCCGAAATACTTTTTGTTTTTTGGAAACCGTGTGCAAATCCACCGCAATTTGGAGCGTGCATTTTTTTTAAAGCTTTGGTACAATGGCGTTGCATTCCTCGGCAGAACGCCGAGCAAGGAGGTATAAATATGCAAAAACGATTGAAAAGATGCAGCGCCGCGGTGCTGTGCATGCTTTTACTTTGTGTATTTGCCGTGCCGGGCTTTGCGGCAAACGAAAGCAGCCGCGCGGGGACGGTACGCATTACAAGCGGACGGCTGAATGTCCGCAGTGCACCGACAACCTCGTCTGCGGTAATCGCATCGCTGTATAAGGACGAAACGGTCACGCTGATACAAAGAAGCGGCGATTTTTGGAAAATCGAATATGCGAACGGTATATACGGCTATGCATCGGCGCAGTATGTAAAAGAAGTTTCGGGCAGTTATGCGGCACGCGTAAAAACATCGGGCGGCAATTTGAACGTCCGCACGGGAGCTGGGACGAATTACGGGATTCAAACCGTACTGCCGAACGGAAAAACCGTTGTTGTGCTGTCGCAAAGCGGCGGCTGGGCAAAAATTCTGTACAACGGCAAAAGCGTGGGTTATGTAAGCGCATCTTATCTCGTCAAAGCTTCGGGCGGTACAGCACAGAGCAATTCGGCTGTGAAATTGTCTGTTCCGAGCTTTAAGCAGACGGATGCACGCTGGGCAAATGTGAAAATCGGTACGTCGGGCGATACCA
Source organism: uncultured Oscillospiraceae bacterium (assembly GCA_900540295.1). Taxonomy (GTDB): domain Bacteria; phylum Bacillota; class Clostridia; order Oscillospirales; family Acutalibacteraceae; genus Fimenecus. The sequence goes on along the minus strand of UQFM01000001.1, from coordinate 76,061 downwards.
TCGGCACATCGGGCTGTACCACAACCGCGCTTGCCATGACGGAAAGCTACCGTACAGGTACTACCCTTACCCCTGCGGCAATGGCGTCCCGTTTGACTTACGCGCCTGCGGGCTGGCTGTATTGGCCCTCAAACTACGTGCTTTCCACAGACGGCACAAACTATTTGCAGACGGTTTATAATTTGCTGAAATCGGGCAAGCCCGTGATTCTCGGCATGAAAAAGGCAAACGGCGCACAGCACTGGGTGGTTGTCACAGGCTTTACAGGCGGTACGCTGACGGCGGCGAACTTCACCGTAAACGACCCCGGTTCAAACAGCCGTACTCGTCTTTCCGATTTTGTGTCGGTGTATCCGAATTTTTACAAAATGGTATATTATAAATAATAAAATTTGAATGCAAAAACGGCAGGCGCGTGAAAAACGTTCCTGCCGTTTTGTTATGCCTGCTGTGCCGCGGGCTGGAGATGCTTTCGGTTATAGAAAAACATCAGAACCGCCATCAGAACAATCAGCACATAGCCGATAAAGCTCCATATATCCGGTGTTTGTCCGAATACAAAAAATCCGAGCAGAGACGAAAAGATAATCTGCGAATAATCATAAACGGAAATCTCCCGTGCAGGGGCATAGATATAAGCGGCGGTGATGGTGAACTGCCCGCCCGTTGCCGAAAGCCCCGCCAGCAGTAAGTACAGCAGCTGTACACCCGACATCGGATGATAGTTGAAAATTAAGTACGGCAGTGTGACTGTGCAGGAAAATGCCGAAAAGAAAAAGACAATAAACGGTCCTTTCACACCCAACTGACCGAGCTTTCGCACCATCGTGTAAGCGATGCCTGCGCCCAAACCGCCGAGCAGACCGATAACCGCCGGAAAAAGAGATGTGTTTTGAAAGGACGGTTTAATCACGAACAGACTGCCAGCGAATGCACCGAGGACAATCATCATGCGCACGGGCGTGATTTTCTCCTTCAATACCGCCCAACTGCACAGAATCGCGAAAAACGGCGACATTTTGTTGAGAATCGAGGCGTCCGCCAGCACGAGACGGTCTACGGCATAAAAATTGCACAGAATCCCGAGTGTGCCGAAAAAGGCGCGCAGAATCAGGCAGAGCCAAGATGTTTTTGTAAGCTGCGGACGTGATTTTTCCCGCAACAGTACGACGGCGGCGAATACCGCCGCCACAGCATTGCGGAAAAAGCTTTTCTGTACGGACGGGACGTCACCCGCCAACCGCACGAACATGCTCATCAGCGCGAAACAGAATGCCGACAGAATGATTAAAATAATGCCTTTGTATTTCTTTTGTATCACTTTTACCACCTAAGGCAAAATCCTATCACAAATTTGCGGAAGATACAAGTTAAACTTTATACCGCTGCTTTTGCCGACAGCATAAGGTGACCGCATCTGAAACCAATGCGCCGAAACCTTGCCCTTGCGGCGGCTTTTCACATTTTCGTTCTTGTCGGGCGATAGCCCGACTGCGATTTCAAACGCAAAAATCCATCCGCAATTCCTGCGTTTTCGGTGCGTAGCAGTCAGAAACGAGCAGATTTTTGGCTGAACAAGGCAAAAACCGCAGGAATACTGTCGTATTCCGAGGCTTTTAACGCGGTTCGGGCGGAAATCAGCCATTTCTGACCGCATTCGTTTCGGATACGGTCACCTTAAAGACAATCGGTTTTTGTGTTTCGGCAGACAGACGTTTTCTGTTCATTGTGATTTTTACTGCGCAACCGACGGTTTGCCGATAATACGGCAGTACATAAAATAAAGGCAGAATCAGCAGACAGGCGGTTTTCCAAAGCAGAAACCGCAGTTTTAAATTGGCGCTTGCGAAGCCGTAGGCTTTGGCAAGGGCTTTGCTTGTGCCGAGAATCTCCACGATACTGCAATCGGGATTTTCCGCGAGCAATCCGTCACAGAAGGCAAAGCGCTGGACAGCGGCAAAGCCGAAATAAGCGCACAGCGGCAGTATACAGAAAAGCGCGCCCAGTGCCATATATAAAGCCGTAATCGGCAGGTCGGCGGTGCGCAGGGCGTAGTACAGACCGCCGCATCCTGCGAGAAACGGTGCAAGATAGAAAAGGAAGCACCCAATACTCAGCAATCTGCGCAGCCAAAACAGAAAGGTAATTTTAAAAATATGCCGAATACGGGGGGCTTTGAAAAAGGCGGACAGGGGCTGTGCCGTATAGGTGTTTTGATAAAACCAACGCTTTTCCGAAAAATCAGTCAGTGCATAAAACAGCAGAGAGAATACCGCGGCAAGGGAAAACAACAGGCAAAGCAGGATTTTTAAGTATATATTTTCCCAAATACGCGCAAAATCCGGCAAAATGGTTAAGCTGTATATACTTACAAACAATGCGGCAGTGAGAAAAATTTTGAAAAATACGGTGCAAAGGCATACAAAAACGGCGGTTTTTCGGGACTCCAGCAGAATTTTCTGCGCATCGATTTTGGCCTTGGCAAGTGTCATGAAAGCGCCTCCCAAACAGAATATTTCGAAAATATTCTGCCCCGAAATGCCGAAAAATTACAGAATTTACATTCGTTTCCGAAAAAATACATTGACATGTGTTTCAAATTTCGCATATAATACAAGCGGAAAACCTTTTGTGCAGACGGTTTCCAAATCCAGTCGGAAAGGAGAAGCCCTTTTGAAATTTTCGGGCGGGAATCGAAAATAGCGCCGGGTCTGTCTTTGCACTGACTGCCGTATACGGCAGCTTCATGACAGATGACGAGGAAGAAGTTATCGAAAGTTTCGGCGGATGCTTCTTGCCCCATAAGTGCGGGGGACATCAGGCTTTTTGTCAAAAGCAGACAGCAATGTGTGTGTACAGCGCAAAAAGCAAAGCACAAATTTATTTTGTAAAGGAAACAAGTAAATATGTGTGGAATTGTTGGATACATTGGGGAAAACAGTGCTTCTCCGATGTTATTGGACGGTTTAAAAAAGCTGGAGTACAGAGGGTACGATTCGGCAGGTGTCGCCGTATACCAAAACGGCGGTGTGCAGGTTGTGAAAACCAAAGGCAGAATTGCCGATTTGGAGCAAAAGCTTGCCGCCGAAGCGGCTTTGACGGGGACGGTCGGTATCGGGCATACCCGTTGGGCGACGCACGGTGCGCCGACGGATGCAAACGCGCATCCGCACAAAGGCGGCGACGGACGCGTGACGCTTGTGCATAACGGCATTATTGAAAATTATATCGAATTAAAATCCATGCTGGAAACGGCAGGGTACTGTTTTGTATCCGAAACCGATACAGAGGTGCTCGCACATCTGTTTGACTATTATTACAAAGACGATTTATTGCGTGCGATGCAAAAGGTTATGCGCACGGTGCGCGGTTCCTATGCTGTCGCTGTTCTGGCGGCAGATGCGCCCGACCGTATTATAGCCGCCAAAAAGGACAGTCCGCTGATTGTCGGCAAAGGCGGCGGGGAGAATTTTTTGGCGTCTGACATTCCTGCGGTGCTGAAATATACAAGGGAATGTTATCTGTTGGAAGACGGTGAAATTGTTCTTTTGCAAAAGGACAGTGTATCGTTTTTTGACAAAGACGGGAAACCGCTTCAAAAAGAGGTCTACCGTGTCACGTGGGATGCGGAAGCGGCGGAAAAAGGCGGTTACGCGCATTTCATGAAAAAAGAAATTGCCGAACAGCCCAAAGCCGTTCGGGATACGCTCTCTCCGCGTATTGCAGACGGTAAAATTACGGTTCCCGAACTGCATTTGACTGCGGAACAAATTCGCGCCATCGGTAAAATTCACATTGTTGCGTGCGGCAGTGCGTGGCATGTGGGTATGGCGGCGAAATATATTTTTGAATCGGCGGCGGGCATTCCGTGCGAAACAGACCTTGCCAGTGAATTCCGCTACCGCGACCCGATTATCCGTGACGGAGATATTTGTATCGTCATCAGCCAGTCGGGAGAAACGGCGGATACCTTGGCGGCACTGCGCGAAGCAAAGCGTAAGGGCGCACGCACCGTATCCATAGTCAATGTGGTGGCAAGCACCATCGCACGCGAAAGCGACGATGTAATTTACACGATGGCGGGACCTGAAATTGCCGTAGCGACCACGAAGGCGTTTTCGGCGCAGCTTTGTGTAATTTATCTTTTGGCTTTGCACTTTGCGAAGGCGGTCGGTAAGCTGTCCGACGAGGCGGAATCCGAAAAATGCACACAGCTTTTGAAACTTCCCGAAGAAATTGAAGCGCTTTTGGCGTTGGAAGAAGATTTGGCGGCGCTTGCCAAGCAGTTTGCGGCGGCGAAAAACGTATTCTTTATCGGCAGAGGCTTAGATTACGCGATTTCTCTGGAAGGCTCGCTCAAATTAAAAGAGATTTCCTACATCCATTCCGAGGCCTATGCGGCAGGAGAACTGAAGCACGGCACGATATCACTGATAGAACCGGGCACGCCCGTTGTAGCGGTGGCAACCGACGAAAGTCTGTTCGAGAAAACGCTCGGCAATATCAAAGAAGTCCGCGCACGCGGCGCAAACGTTATTGCGCTTGTATCGGGGGAGCACAAAGAAGTGCAGGAGTTTGCGGATTACGTGATTCACGTGCCGCGGGCGGATGCGATACTGACGCCTTCCTTAAATGTCATACCTTTGCAGATTTTTGCCTATTATATGGCGCTGGAACGCGGCTGTGATGTGGATAAACCCCGTAATCTTGCAAAATCCGTAACGGTGGAATAATTTATTGTTAAAAGCCGTTTCTTACAGCAGTAAGAAACGGCTTGATTGCAAAACGAAGGGAATGTGAGCATATGCAATTTTTCGAACAGTGCAAGTTGTTTTTTGCAGACCGCTGCAAACGAAATACAGCTTTGGCAACGGCGGCGGTTTTGATTTGTACATCTGTTTTAACAAGTGCTGTTATACACCGTATGCCGCAGGGGAACAGTGCCGTTGCGGCGGAACAGACAGTATCCGATCTATATGTAAATACATCCGCAAACATGCCATCCGAACCGGCGTTACAAGATTCTTCCGAAACAGCGGCTATACTGTCGGAATCGGTTGGGACAAACGAAAGCAAACCCGTGGGGTGCACACATCATTATAGAATTAAGGTGGTGTCCCCCACCTGCACCGAACGCGGATATACGGAACATGTATGCACTGTATGCGGACAGCGGTTTTCGGATGCTTTTACTCCCGCAGGGCATCAATACGGAAAATATTTATGTGAGATTTGCGGCGCACCCGACCCGTCAGTGCCATTACATTCTCTTTGTGCGTGGTTAAGAATCTACGGCACTTTAAATGCAAACGGAACATACCGCAGTATATCATACGGCGATATAACCATATACACATCGGAATATTTTCATGATCGGGATTATATCTATATTGATAAGGCGGTCGGGACGGAGAATTCCTCCGAGATATTCAGAATTTTTTTTGATTCAAGCGGTGAATGCACAGTGCTTTATTCGCTTTCATATCCGCACAGCAGTGTTTCTGCTTCTGCCGCACAAAGTATCGGCGAAACAGGCGTCTTACCGATTACAGCACTGGAAAAATATCACAATTCTACGGATAACGGAAAAACACAGGCGGATTATGTGCAATTGTTAAATCGCGACCTTGTACCGATTTTAAAGGATGCGGAGCGAAATCTATTATATCCGAGAACGGGACTTGCTTTAAAAGATTTGGGATTCAAGTTATAATGTTTATATCTGACAAGTCATGATCACCCGTTTGGGTCATCAATTACAAAGGCGGAGAAAGTACAGTCTTTAACATGCAAATGCGATATAAGCCTAAAATTTGAACAGCGCATTTGTATGGGCGTATGTACTATGGTTAACCATAGCACACACGTCCGAACACGATTTTCGCGGCAGTATTTCCGCCTCTGCTTTGTTAAAATCCTCGTCAATCCAAATGGTTAACCATAAACAGGGAAGCGATTTTTTGAAACAAATACAAAAAAGCCAAATCAGCAAAGAGCATATTATTCAAACGGCGATTACAGAATTCGGAAAGTATGGGTTTGCCTCCGCTTCCGTGAACCGTATCTGTGAAAACGGCGGTATCTCGAAAGGTAAGCTGTATCACCACTTTAACGGCAAATCGGAAATTTACTTGGATGCAATTACCTATTGCTACGAGATGTTCGCGGTACATATGCGGCAGTTTCATGTAGACACGGCGGTCAGCCTGGAAAAAAATCTGCTCGCCTGTTATCAGCTGTTCAGTAAGTTTTGGTATTTACACCCTGAAATGCTGAATTTATTTGTGGAATCCCGCACCTTTCCGCCGTCGGAGCTGCGAGAGGAAATTATGGATACACGCTCCCGCTTTTTTAATCAAGCGGTAAAAGAAAAACTGCGCGAAATTGTGCTGTTTCATTTTCCGAATAATGAAACACAGCAAAAAATACTTGTCGGGCTTTGTTTTACGGCGATTGATTACATTACCTCAAGCGTTGCTTCCCCCGCCATTCATCCGCAGGAAAATTTGGAAGGGTATATTCACGCGCAAAACGATTTATTTCAAAACGCCATTCACATTTTTCTGTACGGCTGTCTGCAAACAAATACACAGCAAAACTAAACACATTTATATATAACAAAGCTGTTTTACCTGCACAGATAAAACAGCTTTTGCTTTTATTTCGGAATGCTTTGCAACAAACGGTGCACTTCCGCCTCTGTCCCGACAGGCAGTTCATCGGCAAGCGCCGTCAGCAAGCAATGCGCGGAAATTCTGCCGAACGGTTTTAACATTGTTTCACTGACGGACACACCCATTTTTGCCGCAAAACAGCCGAAGCTTGCCAGAACGGTATTTGCCGCCTTTTCATTTTGCAAAATGCGGGAAATACGGTCATATACGGAATAGCCTGTTCCGTTTTCCGTGTACAGCTTTTCCGCCTGCACCATATTTGTGTGTATCGGAATCTGTAAAAGCAAAGCGTTCAGCAAAGACAAGAGTTCCTGCGGCAATTTTCCGCCCGTCAAGGAAAACAGCTTTTCTACGGTAAAGTTTTTGCAAAAAGCCAGCATACTCTTGTTTACAGGCAAATGCATTTCATCGGCGGCATACGTTAAGGCACCCGAAATCAAGGCTTCCCCCGCAGGCGTGCGCATCACCTGCGCCAATGTGCTGTATACGGAAAGATAACCGTCACGCGTAGGGAGTATCATATGCTGTCTCCTCTCCGAAAGTTTTTTCTTGTACCTTATTTTCTGCGGAATATAAAATATGCGGCATATCCATACCGTAATAATGCTTTATAAATTTGCCCTTTTCCGTCATGCCGTTGCGCTCAGCTACGTGCCTTGAAGCATAATTATTCTCTCGGATTATGGAATATACTTCTTTTGCCCGCAAGGTCTCAAATGCATATTTTTTGCAAATCCTTGCCGCTTCGGTGGCATACCCTTTATGCCAGTAAGCTTTTTGAAATAAATATCCGATTTCAAGCACTTCGCCCTGCGGAGTGGGTTGTAAGGTTAATCCGCACTGCCCAATCACTTCATCAGTATCTTTGAGGATAACCGCCCAAAGTCCAAACCCGTATTCCCGATACCGCCGCAGTTGGTTTTGCAGCCAAGCTGTAACTTCTGCGTCCGAAAACGCGTGTTCATAAGCGTACATCACATCTTCATCCTGTAAAATTTTGCATAACGCAGGAAAATCCGACAGACACAGTTCCCGCAAATATAAACGTGCAGTTTCCAATATCATTTGCATACGCCCCTTTCTTCGCATGTATTATACGGGAAACCGTAACCGTTTTCAAGTACGGTAACGGTTTTGCATTGCAAAATTCCCGAAATTTTTATATACTATATTAGGATCATCAAGTAAAGGAATTACACCTATGAAAACATTATATATCACCGATTTAGACGGCACTTTTTTAAATGAAAACGGTGTTGTATCCGAGAAAAGCCGTCAAATTGTCAACCGCCTTTCCAAAAAAGGCATGTTATTTTCCGTTGCAACCGCCCGCAGTATCCTAACGGCGCGCGAGCTTTTGGCGGGACTGCAAATCAACGCGCCGATTGTACTGATGAACGGTGTGTTTCTGTTTGACTTAAACAAAAATAAAGTCGTTTCCTTTCATGAAATTTCTCATGCGGCGTTTACGGAAATTGTTGCTGCCTTTGAAAGGAACGGCAAATCGCCGATGCTTTGGCTGTACGGCGATGACGGCTTGCTTTCTGTACAGTATACGCAGTTGGAGCTTCAGGTTAACCGTGATTTTTACGAAAGCCGCAAGGACAGCTTCGGCGGAAGATTTTACAAAACCGAAGTGCTTTCCGTGCCCAAAGGACAGCATGCGGTATACATCAATTTGGTAGATACCTTTGACGCGCTTCAGCCAATTGCCGAAGCCCTAAAAGCCATTGCGGGCGCGGCATTCGCCTTTTACAGGGATACTTACACCGATTACTGGTTTTTAGAGGTGTACAGCGCAGATGCCAGCAAAGCAAACGGTGCAAAGGAAATCCAAAACACAGTGCATGCAGACCGCATCACCGCTTTCGGTGACAATCTCAATGATTTGACGCTGTTTTCTGTCGCCGATGAAAAATATGCCGTGGAAAACGCGGTTGCGGCATTAAAAACACAAGCGGACGCCGTGATTGAAAGTAACCGAACAGACGGCGTCGCAAAATTCCTGTTGCAAGACTTTACAATATAAATGCATCCCCGCCGTGTACGGTAACTGCACACGGCGGGGATTTTTATTAAGGTACAATAACCGCAGGCGGTTATGTACCGAATGATGTCCCTTTGCCTGACGGCAAAGATGGACGATTGTACCATCACGCTGACACTATGGTACAATTCGTTTTACAATCGGTATTTTGGAAAGCAGCAGAGCGACTGCCATACAAAGCAGAAAAATAATCGGCGGAAAAATTACCATGGCGTATATCGGATGCGCGGTCAAGACGCCGAAACGCTCCGTAACAGACAGGCAAAGCATATGCATAACATAAATGCCCAAGGTGGTCGAAGAGATTTTGGAAACAATCTTTTGCGGTATCACCCGATAAACGACACGCCACGGAAAATGCTTCGCGCCCAACATGACTGCCGCCGACAGCGGAAAACAGGCAACAGAATTATATTCCATAAAGAGGATATCTGTCCCCTCGCCCTTCTTAGATAACAGCCAAGTGCCGAAAAACATGAGGACGGCGCCCAAAGCACCTGAAATATAAACACAGATTCGTGTTCTTTTGGAAAAGGTTTCGTACCGAATCAGCCATCCAAGAAAAACATAACCGATATATCCGCTCACGATTGGCGGGACAATCCATCCGGTTATCGGAAATCCGAACTTTGTAATGCACGGCAAAAGACCGTTAAAAAAATAAGAAAGCAGGCAAAGGTAAGAAATCACCTTGAAATTTTCTTTCTTCGCAAGCAGGGACAGTATCGGCATAGAAAGATATATACCGAAAATCGCATAAAAAAACCAAAAGATATAGTTGGCTTCATTGTTAAAAACCGCATTTCGCAGCATGACTGCCGTCGGCAGAGACGCACCGTTTAATATACAGGGCAAAAACAGATAAAATACAGACCAAAATAAGAACGGTACACCCGTACGCATCAACCGTTTTTTGAAAAATGTTTTGGTATCGTAGCGAGCGCGGTATTCCAAAAGATTTGCCCCACTGACCATAAAAAACACAGGCACGGCAAAATGGAAAACCGTTTGTACAAACATGGAAATAAACCACAGCCGGCTTTCTTCAAAATGAAACACTGCACCCGAACAGTGCAGACAAATCACACCGAAGCATGCAAAAATATTTAAAAAATCAATATAGTCGAGGTGTGTTTGCCCGTTTGCCGTCTGTTCACGCATTGCGCTGCTCCTCTGCTTTTTTTATATATTATAATCAATCGGAAAATCAACTGTCAAGGTATTTTCTTTTTTATAAAAAGCATCGGTGCGGATATATATAATTATTTCGGCAACCCCATGGAAAATTTCAGCCTCGTTTGGACGGCACTTTGCTGTTTTCGGCCGCATCGGGGTTTGAAGCTGTCTCCTTTAAAAGATTTAGATCGTAATCCAATATTTCCGCGATGCGCACAGCGGTAGAAAGTCGGGGCTCCGCGCTGTGAGACACCAAGTTTTGAAAATGACGCACGGATAAACCGAGTTCTGTTGAGAATTCTTCCTGTGTTTTTTCGCTGCGTACATAGGCACTGTATAAAAACGCGGCAAACTTCTTATGTGCGGACATAAAACCCACCCCCTATTTTTGATGATTGTATTACATCATCGGTATTGCGTCAGCCGTTTTAACCCGAATGCAATGAAAATTTGTATAATTGCAATAGAGAGAAATTCATCATAAATTAAACGCTTCTCTTTCTGAATCCGTTTCACATCTGAAAAAAGCAGACCTCTGATACAGAAAGTTTCGGTTGACAAACCACGTAAAACAGTATAAAATATTTTTCGACAAGAACAGAATATTTCCTTATAGAGAGTGACGGAGGGACAGGCCCTGTGAAGTCCGGCAACCTGCACTAAGCAAGGTGCCAAATCCCACAGCATTTTTGCTGAAAGATAAGGTGACTAAAAAGCACCTTGGCTCACAGCGCCTGCGGTGCTTTTTATTTGTGTAATAGAGACAAAGGAGTATACACTATGGCAAGACATCTTTTTACATCTGAATCGGTCACAGAGGGGCATCCCGACAAAATCTGTGACAATATTTCCGATGCGGTGCTGGACGCAATCCTTGCGCAGGACCCGAACGGACGCGTGGCGTGCGAAACCACCTGCATTACCGACCACATTATGGTGATGGGTGAAATCACGACCAGTGCAAAAATTGATATTGAAAAAATCGCGCGGAACGTCGTCTGCGAAATCGGCTACGACAGCGACGAAAAGGGCTTCAACGGCAACACGTGTAAAGTCGATATTGCGATTGACAAGCAGTCGGCGGACATTGCTTTGGGCGTGGACGCTTCTTATGAATTAAAAGAGGGGCAAAAGGACGATTACAACCTGCACGGCGCGGGCGACCAGGGTATGATGTTCGGTTATGCCTGCGACGAAACCGAAGAGCTTATGCCCCTGCCGATTTCTTTGGCGCATAAGCTTGCCATGCAGCTGACAAAAGTCCGCAAGGACGGCACGCTCCCCTATTTGCGTGCAGACGGCAAAACACAGGTCACCGTAGAATATGACGAAAGCGACCGTCCCGTACGTGTGGATACGATTGTCATTTCTTCACAGCACAGCGCGGATGTGGAACTGCAAAAAATCCGCACGGATATTTTAAAATATGTGATTAAGCCGATTGTGCCCGAAAGCTTGTTTGACGATGATACAATCATTTATGTAAACCCGACGGGACGTTTTGTGACGGGCGGTCCTGCGGGAGACAGCGGTCTTACAGGGCGCAAGATTATTGTGGATACATACGGCGGCATCGGCCGTCACGGCGGTGGCTGTTTCTCGGGCAAGGACCCGACCAAGGTGGACCGTTCTGCGGCATATGCGGCGCGTTATGTTGCAAAAAATATTGTGGCGGCAGGACTTGCGAAAAAATGCGAAATTCAGTTGGCTTATGCCATCGGTGTGGCAAATCCCGTTTCGGTGATGGTGGATACATTCGGTACGGGCGTGCTTGCGGATGATGTTTTAAGCGAAATCGTGACGGAAGTATTTGACCTTCGTCCTGCGGCAATCATCGACTATTTGGAGTTGCGCCGTCCGATTTACAGACCGCTTGCGGCATACGGGCATATGGGACGTACGGATTTAAACGTCCGCTGGGAACAGACAGATAAAGCGGATGCTTTAAAATGTGCGGCAGGTACAAAATAATTTAAAAATCCAAAATTTGGAAAACGTATAAAGCAGTTTTTTCAACACATACTAATCGCAAGGTGAAGAGAGTCAAATCCAATATGGTTTAAAACGGTATATTTCCGCCAAAACTGCGTTCAAGCTCTCGACATACAGCATCACCTTAACCATTGATAAGGAGTTGAAAAAATATGCTGGATAGAATCGCGTTGATTTTAGTCATCATCGGCGGCATCAACTGGGGCTCAATCGGTCTTTTTCAGTTTGACATTGTCGGCTGGATTTTCGGCGGTCAGGCTGCTGTTGTCAGCAGAATTATCTATACCCTCGTTGCGATTGCGGCGGTTTGGTGTATCTCTCTGCTGTTCCGTGAAAGCGAAGTTCTTGCTTCTGCGAGAGATGAGTAATTTTTATAAAATCGATTCGAATCAGAACAAAAAAACCGTGTTCTTTTCAAAGGAACACGGTTTTTGTTATGATTTACTGTTTTTCTTCGGGATTTCGCGGCGTAACGTACAGTGTATTGTATATGTGATAAATCACCTTTCCCGGTTTTGCACCGGCAGGTTTTTTGATGTTTTTAATGCGTGTATAATCCACGGGAACTTTCTGCGCCTCGCGCGCACTGCTGAAAAATGCGGCAATCTGTGCGGCTTCCGTGATGGCGAGGTCGGTAATTTCACGGTTTTCGGAAAGTAAAATCGTATGCGAGCCCGCAAAATTCTGTGTGTGCAGCCATACGTCGTAATTTTTTGCCGTTTTCAAAGTCAGCTTATCATTTTGCACATTGTTGCGCCCGACCAAAACCTTGAAGCCCTCAGACGTGGTAAAGCTGTAAGGCGGCGTTTCCTTCGGCAGACGCTGTTTTCCGCCTTTTTTGCGCTTTAGGTAGCCGCCGTCAATCAGCTCCTGCCGAATCAGAGCCAACTCACTTTCGGTATCGGCACGCGACAGGGTATCTAAAACACTTTCAAAATACAACAGCTCCTGTTCGCCCTTTTCAATCAGCTGTTGCAGCATTTTTTCGGCTGTATGCGCCTTTTTATAGGCTTTATAGTATTTTTGCGCATTCTGTGCAGGCGTCCATGCGGGATTTACCGCAATGCGCTCAATTTTTCCATCTTCGTAATAGTTGGGGACTTCGTAAACGCTTACACCCTTTTTCAGCATATACTGATTCGCTTGTATCAATTCCGCAGACACGCGCAGATTTTCCTTGTCGGCACACGCCTGCAGTTCCCCTTTTTGGTTGGCAATTTTTCGGACAGTACGTTCCTGTAAGGTGTGCAGGGCACGGTACAAATCCCCCGCCTTGCGCTTGGCGCGCAGTTGACGGTCACGTTCAAAGTAAAAGCCGTCCAAAAGCGCACAAAACGAGGTACTGTAAGATTTTTTATAAAAGTTTTCATACTGTGCAATATCTAAAAACGAAAAATCACACGGCTTTTCTTCTGCATTATATACCACGCAGTATGCAGATGCATTTTCCTGCAATGCGGTTTTCACCGTGTGCAATGCCGCTGTTACGCGCGCCGCGTCCGTTTCATATACGGCGGCAGTGCTGTCCCCTGCCGCACGGTACGCAAGCTCACGGCTGACAATCGGTGAAATGCCTTCGACGGTTTTCATAAATGCCGCCGAAAGCTGTGCGTTCGGATTCAAAAGCACGCGTTCTGCCGCGGTTTCTGCGCTGTCGGTCAGCAGATTGACTTTCTCCTGCCGCGGCGGTAAAACATAAGTGCCGCCCGGCAAAACCTCACGGTAAGAGGATTTGTTTTCATCCACGCGCTTTACAGCATCGATAATTTTGCCGTTTTGGTGGATTAAAATGATGTTGCTGTGCTGACCTGTGATTTCAATGCAAAGTGTGATTTTGACTTTGTCGCCGATTTCATTTGTCGCGTCAAAATCCAAAAATAAAATGCGGTCAAGCCCCGCCTGACGAATCGCACACAACTGTGCGCCCGTCAAATGCTTGCGGAATAACATACACAGCATGGGCGGGTTCTGCGGATTTTCCGTCGGATATTCGGTTAAATGAATCCGCGGGGAAGCAGATTCAGCCGAAAGAAACAAGCGGTATGCCCCGCCGCGCGTGCGCATATGCAGTACGATTTCCGCCTTCCCCGGCTGGTGGACTTTTTCCACCCGCGCGCCGAGTAAGGTTTCTTCCAATTCGGTTTTGATAAAATGCAGTGTAATGCCGTCGAGTGCCATAGGAAAGGCTCCTTAATTTATACCGAAAAAATCGGGGAAGTCTGTTTTGATAGAATACATGTAAGCTGCGGGTATTGTGTCTGCACACGGTCACAAAGCGCGCGTACAGCGGGCAGTTCCGTTTCAAAATGCCCTGCACACACCACGGCAAGCCCTAAATCTGCGGCGTCTAAAATCTCGTGGTGCTTCGCCTCGCCCGTCAAAAGTACATCCGCGCCCTGCGCTTTTGCATCGGCAATAAAGTCTGCACCCGCGCCGCCGCAAACGGCGACACGCCGTATTTTTTTTTCAGGTAATGAAACAGAAACGCGGGTATTCAGTGCAATTTGTACGGTTTCGGCAAAGTCTTTCACAGACTGCTCGGGAACAGAACCGATGCGAAAAAATCCGCAGTCGGAAGGTGTAATTTCGGTAAGCCCGACCACTTCTGCCAACACATCGTTCACACCGCCTGCGGCGCAGTCATAAGAGGTATGTGCGGAAATGACGGCAATATTATGCTTTGCCGCCTGAAAGGCGGGTGAATCCGCCAAAAACTGCTTTTGTGCACGGAACAAAAACGGATGGTGCGTTACAATCAAGTCGCATGCGGAAGCCGCGGCTTCCTGCACCAAATCCATAGTCGCATCGAGTGCAAACAGGATTTTTTGCACCTCTTTTTTGCACGACCCGACCTGAAAGCCGCTGTTGTCCCACGATTCCTGCGCCGCGAAAGGCGCAATTTCATTTATGTATGCATAAATCTGCTCGGCATGCATTTTGTATCTCCTTTATCATCCGAAACAGCCGTTTGGATTCTTCGGCATCGGTTGTTTGCAAAGCCTCTGCCCGTTTTTGCAGTCGGGCTGTTACTTTCTTCAAAAAAAGCACGTTGGTTTCCGTAGGGTTCTGCGGCAACGTACCCGCATAGTCATACCATTCGGGATAGGTTTTGACTTTGCCGCTATATCGCGCGGAAAGCACCAAATACACACGCTCCCCTTCCGCCGCGGTTTCTTCACGCAGAACGGAAAAACCGTTTTCGCGCAAAGCACGGCGTACATCCTCAAAATGCGTCATCGGCTGTAAAACAAGCTGTATATCTTCACTTTGCAGCCACGGTGTGCTGACTATCATATCCGCGATTTGATTGCCGCCCATACCTGCCACGGCAATCGCCCCGACTTCCCACGCATCTATATTTTGCAGTCCGTCGGAAAGGCGCAGTTCGATTTGTTCCGCAAAGCCGTACTGTGCGAGCGTGTTTCGGGCGTTTTTTAAAGGATTCGGGTTAATATCCGCCGCTATCGCGAAGCGTGCCTTGCCGTTCTGCAGCATCCACACGGGCAAATACGCGTGGTCTGTGCCGATGTCGGCAAAGCATTCACAAGGCTCTAAGCAATCCGCGACCAGCTGTAAGCGTTCAGTTAATTTCAGCATATTTTTATAAAACAGGGGTTGTGACAGCCGTCCCAACCCCTTTTCCGTTTCTTATTTATTCTTCAGAAATTCGTTGATTTTCGCGACCAGTGCATCGGCATCCACACCGTGCACCATGCAAGCCTGTTCAACGGTTTCGCCGCGGGAAGACGGACAGCCGAGACAATGCATACCCATTTCCAAGAAAAACGGAACGGCTTCTCTTTCTTCATCTAAAATATCGCCGATGGTCATATCCTTTGTAATCTCTTTCAGCATTGAAAACACTCCTTTATTTTTCTGAAATTACGCTTTCACAACGGACAGGCTCACGGTACTACCCGCAATGTCCACATCTTTTTGCAAATCCGCCGCCAACGCCTCGTTCAACAGAATTTCATCCGCCAACAGCTCCTCGGCAAGATAATCGGTCTTTTCGCGAAGTGCCGCGATGATTTCCGAATTTTCAGAGGAAATCGCCATTTTGACGCGCTGTTCCACTTCGTAGCCTGCCTCTTTACGAATCAGCTGGCACTGGCGAATGACATCGCGCACCAGACCCTCGCGCACAAGCGCATCGGTCAAAACGGTATCGAGTGCTATAACGGCACTGCCGTTTGCAAATTCTGCGGAAACAATGCCCGATTTTGTTTTAGACGCCACATTGAAAATAGACGCGTCAAAGGTTTCATCCCAACCGGGTACCGCGACCTGCTCGCCTGCCACGGCACTTGCTACGGCAACCGCCATTTCCTCGGCAGACAGCGTTTCCAGCGACTGCTTCATCTTGTTGACATTCTGTTTGAGCACCGCGCCCGCAACCTTGAAGTTCACGGTCAGGTATTTATCCTCTAAAACAGAAGCGTCCGCAAGATATTCAATCGCCTTGATGTTCAGTTCATCTAAAATATTTTTCTCAAAAGTACGTATTTTATCCGCATCCGCACTGCAAATATACAGTTTGGAAAGCGGCTGGCGCACCTTTAACTGCTGTTCGTTGCGCAGACGCATCGCAACGGCAATGGCATCACGCACCAAAGCGGTCTGCTCAATGATACCGTCATTTTCAAAGCCCGCAAGCTGCTGCGGCCAGTCGCCCAAATGCACGGAAATCGGTGCGGACGGCAACACCTTGCGTGTCAGGTTCTGCCAAATATATTCTGTCATAAACGGAATGACAGGCGCCATGATTTGAACCGCAGAATTGAGCGCTTGGAACAGCACCCAGTATGCCAGCTGTTTATCCTGCTCGTCGCCTGTTTTCCAGAAACGGCGGCGGTTGGTACGGATATACCAATTGGAAATATCATCGACAAAGACTTCAAAGTCTTTAATCAGTAAATACACCTTGTAGTCGTTGTAGCAGTCGGTTGCACGCTGAATAAACTCGTTGGTACGCGTAACCAGCCACAAATCGGTCGGGCTCATTTTGGATTTATCGGGCGTGTAGCCTTCGAAATTCGGTTTATCGATTTTGGCGTAGGTTTCAAAGAACGTATAAATATTCCAGAAAGACAGCAGTTTTCTGCGCGCTTCATCGCCGAGATTGTAGCCGAAACGCACATCACTTGATACGGGCGCCCCCGCATACAGATAGCGGACGGTATCCGCACCGATTTTCTCCGCCGCCTCGTCAAAACGAATCATAAAGCCTGTTTTCGAGAATTTCGAGCCGTCCTCAGACACAACCGCGCTGTTGGTCAGCACGCGTTCATACGGCGCTCTGTCCTCCAAAACCACGCTCATAAACAGCATAGAATAGAACCACAAACGCACCTGCTCGTGCATTTCCGTTACCCATTCTGCGGGATAATTTTTGCGCCATTCCTCTTTGTCGCGGAAATAACCGAGTGTGGAGAACGGCACAATACCCGCATCAAGCCACACATCGCCGATTTCGGAAACACGGGAAACGGGCTTACCGCAGTGCGGGCATTTGATTTGAATTTCATCGACCCACGGGCGGTGCAACTCGGGAAGCGCGTCAACCTTTTCGGGGTCAACTGCCAAGTCACGCAGTTCCTCACGCGAACCTATAACGGTAGTATGCCCGCAGTCGCAGGGATAGAACGGCAACGGCATACCGTAATAACGTTTTCTGGAGATGTTCCAGTCGCCCATATTGGAAAGCCAGTCGTGCATACGCTTGCCGTTTGAGGCAGGCTCCCATTTGACAGAATCCGCCGCTTTCATTAAGCGGGGCTTTAATTCCTCGGTGCAAATGTACCACGCGGGTACAAGGCGGAACACGACCTCGGATTTGCAGCGCCAGCAAACAGGATAGCTGTGCTCATGCGGCTCGACCTTATAAAGCTTATTCGCTTCTTTCAGATGCTCGAAAACTTCATCGGCAATGGTATGGCTGTCTTTGCCTGTCATCCAGCCGAAGCCGTCGAGATAAATGCCTGTATCGTCAATGGGCATCACTTTGGGAAGTCCCAAACGCTCGCCGAGTTCAAAGTCCTCGACGCCGCATCCGGGTGCGATGTGCACAACGCCTGTGCCTTCGTCGGCGGCAACGTCTTCCCAAGCGACGATTTTATGCTCAATGCCTGCCTGTGCGGGAATATCGGGGAAGCAGGTTTCAAAATGATAGCCGACCAATTCTTCGCCCTTTAAGCCGCGCACGACTTCAATTTTATCGTCGCCCAAATATTTAATTGCGTTTTTCGCCAAAATCAAGGTTTGCTCGTCGCTCTTGATTTTTACTTCCACATAATCGATTTCGGGATTCACCGCCAATGCGATATTGGATGACAGCGTCCACGGCGTGGTGGTCCACACCAAAATCTTACAGCCGAGTTCTTCAATCGGCAATTTAAAGAACACGGAATTGTGGGTCATCATTTTGTAAGAACCCGTCATTTCATGCTCGGAAAGCGAGGTGCCGCAGCGCGGACACCAAGGCATGGGTTTATATTCACGGCGAATCCAGCCGTTGTCATCGCATTTTTTTAAGAAATGCCAAATGCCTGCGATATTTTCATCGGTATTGGTGAAATAGGAATTCTCCCAATCCATCCACTGCCCGAGGCGCTTGGACTGCTCGGTGATGATGCCCGAAAAGTGCTTCACACGGTCTTTACAAGCCTTTGTAAACTTGTCCATTCCGTAAGCTTCGATATCCTTTTTGGTCTCGAAACCGAGCGCCTTTTCCACCTCGACCTCTACCCAAAGGCCTTGAGAGTCAAAACCGTTTTGATAGCGGCAGTCACAGCCGTTCATTGCGTGATAACGAATGAAAACATCCTTAATACTGCGCCCCCACGCGTGGTGAATACCCATGGGGTTATTCGCTGTAATCGGACCGTCCAAAAAGCGGAACATTTTGTTGCCCTTATTTTTTTCGACCAGTTTTTCAAAGCATTTTTCTTTTTCCCAAAAATCCAGTACGGTATGTTCAAGCTCTACGAACATATTTTTTTCTTCAGCCACGAATTGCCTCCACCTTTCAGTGCGCATAATATAGATAATTATATCTAAAATACCCGCTAAATACAAGGCTTATTTCAATTTTTTTCGATTTTTCAGTATAAAAAAGAACGCGGTCACGAAAACCGCGTTTTTATAAGATAGCTGTTTGTGCGGATTTGCACGTTTACCCCGTGGGTACACGTTTTCTTACTCCCTCAGTCATACCTACGGTATGACAGCTCCCTCACAGAGGGAGCGTACTATATCAGCGTGTCTGCGATTATTCCTCAGTGCCTATCTTATATTTTTCACGCGTGGCAAGTCCGCCGCGGATATGACGCTGGGCTTTATTGACGTCGAGTACCTCGCGCACCTCGTTATACAGCCCCGGACTGATTTTTTCCAAACGCTTGGCAACATCCATATGTACGGTGCTTTTGCTGATGCCGAAAACCTTTGCGGCGGCACGCACTGTCGCCTGATTTTTGACAATATATTCACCCAGCTCTACGGCGCGGTCTTCTACACAGTCTTTCAATGTCGAACCCTCCTTACCTTATCAATACATAGATATGATAAAGTAAAGAGGGTTATGCCTAAAACACTTTATACAATTCCGTCAATTCATTGGAGTTCATCATCCTCAAAATCAGAAATATCCGATTCGTCACGCGAAAAGCTTTCAATCAATTGCACATCCTGCACATTGAAATTTGTAATTTTGCAAATGATTTTTGTATTTGTTGAGAAACACGCTTCAATCAAAAAGTATTCCCCGACGCGGTCATATATTCGTGCGGCAGACATTGTGCCGTTTGCTTTTGTGTTTGTGCTGTTTGCAATATACCCTACCTTACAGCCGTTACCACCCCAAACGCAAATTGCTTCCGTGTCATAAACATTTTCCGGCTCTTTTTGACACAGGAAAGATGTACCGATTGAAAACGGATAGCGGTCATAATAATTTTTAAAGCCTGTAATCGTAACAAAAGTACCTTCTAACATAGGTATCCCCTCTTATTTCAAAATTTTAACAATATTAGAATTTTTTTTCTTTCATATCTTCGGGAAGAAAGTTCAAAATACTATTGCAAACGCAAATACAAAGCAAAGGAGTGTTTACAGTGGCTAGCAGAAACAAAACAGTTGTTCCCGAGGCTCGTGCGGCTCTTGACAAGTTCAAGATGGAAGCTGCTTCTGAAGTGGGCGTAAACCTGAAGCAGGGCTACAACGGCGACCTTACCTCTAAGCAGGCAGGTTCCGTCGGCGGTCAGATGGTTAAAAAGATGATCAAGTCTTATGAAGACGGCTTGAAATAACTTCGTTCAGAAAAATTTTTTCGGACAAAAGGTCTGTCGGAGAGTTCTCTCCGACAGACTGCTTTTTTATGCTTGGCTGTAATCTTTCAGGAAATCCGCCAACGCATCGGTTGCTTCTGTAAGCTTTTTGGTATTCGGCAGATACACTATGCGGATGTGGTCGGGCGTCGGGTAATGGAACGCCGTCCCCTGCACCACCAAAATCTTTTTCTGCCGCAGAAAATCCAATACAAACTGCTCGTCATCTTTGATATTGAATTTTTTTCGGTCAAATTTCGGGAAAATGTAAAATGCGGCTTTCGGCTTCATCACGCTGACGCCGTCGATTGCGGATAACGCATTGTAAATGCATTCGCGCTGTTCGTAAATCCGCCCGCCGGGCTGTAAAAGCTTATCCACACTCTGCACGCCGCCGAGCGCGGTCTGAATAATCTGCTGTGCGGGTACGTTGGAGCAAAGGCGCATAGAGGAAAGCAGGTTTAAACCCTCAATATAACCCTTAATTTTCTTCTTATCGCCGCTGATTGTCATCCAGCCGCAACGGAAGCCCGCCACACGGTGTGATTTCGACAGTCCGTTAAAGGTCACGCACGGCACATCGGGCGCAAGCGCCGCTATGGAAATGTGCTGTAAGCCGTCCATCACCAAACGGTCATAAATTTCATCTGCGAAAATAATCAGCTCATATTCACGCGCTACCTTGACAATCTCTTCCAAAATTTCTTTGGAATACAGTGCGCCTGTCGGATTGTTCGGGTTGATGATGACAATGCCCTTTGTTTTATCGGTAATTTTCTTGCGGATATCCGCAATGTCGGGATTCCATTCGTTCTGCTCATCACACATATAATGCACGGCATTGCCGCCCGCAAGCGTCACGGACGCTGTCCACAGCGGATAATCGGGTGCGGGAACCAGTACTTCGTCGCCATTGTCCAGAAGCCCCTGCATAGACATGGTAATCATTTCGCTGACGCCGTTGCCCGTATAAATATCGTTGATACCGACGCCTTCAATATTTTTCAGCTGGCAATACTGCATAATCGCCTTGCGCGCGGAAAAAATGCCTTTGGAATCGGAATAGCCTTCCGCATCGCGCAGGTTAAACTGCATATCCTGTATAATTTCATCGGGCGCGGTAAAATGAAACGGTGCGGGATTGCCGATGTTCAGCTTTAAGATTTGCACACCGTTTTGCACCATACGGTCCGCTTCGTCCAAAACAGGACCGCGGATGTCGTAGCAAACATAGTCGAGCTTGTGGGATTTTTGAAATTCGCGCATATATATCACCTAAAAAGCATTTTTTCCTATTATATCACGCTTGTCAATAGGGAAATGCTTGCGAAAATTGTGTTTTTCCTATATAATTACAGAAGTATTGTAAAATTTTTCGGACTGTGAGGGTTCCCGATGAACAGCGGATTTATAAAAGTACGCGCCGCGTCCCCGCGGGTTGGCGTGGGCGGCGTGCAAAAGAATTTAGAAAATGCACTCGCGGAAATCGAGCTTGCCAAAAAAGATAAAGTAAAGATTTTAACCTTTCCCGAATTGTATCTTTCAGGCTACACCTGCGGCGATTTGTTTTTGCAAAAAGCCCTGACGGATGCGTGTATGCACGCCCTTGAAACAATTTGCAAAAGAACCGAAAATGCGGATATGGTGATTTGCATCGGACTCCCTGTGCGTGCAGACAATCGGCTGTACAACTGCGCGGCGGTGCTGTTCCGCGGCGAGATTTTAGGATTTGTGCCGAAAACGTATATTCCGAATTACGGGGAATATTACGAAAAGCGTTGGTTTGCGAGCGGGAAAGATTTACACGGTGAAGATATTCGATTTGCAAATCAATTTGTAAATTGCAGCATCAACTCCCTGTTCCGCTTTTCAGACGATATTATACTCGGTGTGGAAATCTGCGAAGATTTGTGGGTACCGAATCCGCCGAGTACGGAGCTTGCGCTTTCGGGTGCGAATATCATTGTGAATCTTTCCGCAAGCAACGAGGCGGTTACGAAAAATGATTACCGCAAAAGCATTATTGCCGCACAAAGTGCCAAATGTTTCTGCGCGTATGTGTATGCTTCGGCGGGCGTCGGGGAATCCTCTACGGATTTGGTATTTTCGGGCGCATGCACTATTGCGGAAAACGGCGCGATTTTAGCCGAGGGCGAACGGTTCGCATTTGACGGCAGTCGCTGTACGGCAGACATTGATATAGATAAATTGAATGCGGAACGGATTCGGAACGGGTCATTTTTTGATGCGAAAAGGGAGCCGTCCTATATATCCGTGAATTGGGAAGAAACTGAGGTATCTTTTGCAAGCGACTTCGCGGATGTCACTCGCACCTTTGACCCGCATCCGTTCGTGCCGTCGAATACAGCGGAAAAGGACGAACGCTGCCGTGAAATTCTCGCGATTCAAAGCCACGGTCTTGCGAAACGGCTTTCGCATACAGGGCTTCAAAAAGCGGTTATCGGCATTTCGGGCGGATTGGATTCAACGCTTGCGCTGTTGGTCTCTGTCCGCGCCCTGGAAATTTTGCATCTGCCCGCCGAGAACATTCTTTGCGTGACGATGCCGGGCTTCGGCACAACTGACCGTACCTATCATAACGCGGTGGCACTGATAAAAGCTTTCGGTGCGCAGTTTTTGGAAATCCCGATTCGTGACGCGGCAATGCAGCACATGAAAGACATCGGGCACGACCCGCAGATCCACGATATTACCTATGAAAACACACAGGCGCGGGAGCGCACGCAAATTCTGATGGACCTTGCCAACCGCTACGGCGGGATTTTGGTCGGCACGGGCGATCTCAGCGAATTGGCGCTCGGCTGGTGCACCTACAACGCCGACCATATGAGTATGTACGGCGTAAATGCGGGCGTACCGAAAACGCTTGTGCGCCATTTGGTCGAGAACGAGGCGGAGCATTTGCCGAAAGAGATTGCCGATATTTTATATGACGTGCTGGATACACCCGTCAGCCCCGAACTGCTCCCCCCCGATGAAAACGGCAAAATTCAGCAAAAAACGGAAGATACGCTTGGACCGTACGAGGTGCACGATTTTTATTTGTATCATTTCCTGCGGTTCGGCACACGTCCCGAAAAAATGCTGTTTATGGCCAGCCGTGCGTTTTCGGGTGTTTACACCGAAGAACAGTTAAAGCGTTGGCTTCGGCTGTTTATCAAGCGGTTTTTTAATAATCAGTTCAAGCGTTCCTGCCTGCCCGACGGCCCGAAGGTCGGTTCGGTCAGCCTTTCTCCGCGCGGCGACTGGCGGATGCCGTCCGATGCGGATATGGAAATTTGGCTGGCGTTTTAAAGCAACTATACAGAAAAAAGCCCTGTACGGCACAGTACGGGGCTTTTGGATTTTGTAAGTGAATCGGGACGCAACGCATAGGCATTCTCGCACAGAATTGTCATTCTGAGGCAAAGCCCCCGCACCCACATAAGCAGGTGCGGGGGTACTGTATTGATCCATGACACGCGCCTGCGCGTGCTTACTCCCCTTCCAATTCGGTCAGCAACGCACAACAGCCGTCATAAATATCGCGGTAGGCGGTATCAAACGCGCGCGTATACCACGGGTCGGCGACCTCGCCTTTTCTGTTCGTAAAATCCATCAGTCGGCACACCTTGCCGTCAGGGTCACCGCCGAATATACGATGCATATTGCGGACATTGGCATTGTCCATGCCCACAAACAAGTCGTATTTTTCATAATCTGATTTTTGCAGCTGTACCGCCTGCTTTCCCTTGCAGGAAATGCCGTGCTTCGCAAGCTCCGCTTTGGCGGGCGGATATACCCCGTGCCCGATTTCTTCCGTACTCGTGGCGGCGGATGCGATAAAAAAGTGCTCCGAAACACCGTTTGCCCGTACCAAATCTTTAAAAATAAACTCTGCCATCGGTGAACGGCAGATATTGCCGTGACAGACGAAAAGAATCTTCATAATTTTACTCCAACATACTGTATTTGTTTTATTTTACTACGAAAAACAGATTCCTGCAATTTATTTATTGCGAATTTATATATAGTATTGTATTATAAAAACAGAATAAAACACTTTGGAGTGTTGCGTATGAAAAATATAATTGAAATTCAGCATCTATCTAAAAGCTTCGGGGAAATCAAAGCCGTGCAGGATTTGAGTTTCCGCGTCAAAGAGGGCGAGCTGTTTGCCTTTCTCGGGATTAACGGTGCGGGAAAAAGTACAACCATTTCGATTCTGTGCGGACAGCTTGCCAAGGACGGCGGTACGGTTCGGATTGACGGTGCGGATTTAGACCGCAACATAGACGCCGTAAAGCAAAATTTAGGCGTTGTATTCCAGAATTCTGTGCTGGATAAAGCTTTAAACGTACGCGACAATCTGAAAAGCCGTGCCGCGCTGTACGGTATCACCGGCAAAGCGTTTGAAGCCCGCTTACAGGAATTGGCGGATTTACTGGATTTCAGCGACCTGTTAAAGCGAACCGTCGGGAAGCTTTCGGGCGGTCAGCGCCGCAGAATCGACATTGCACGTGCGCTGTTGCACAGTCCGAAAATTCTGATATTGGACGAACCCACCACAGGGCTTGACCCGCAAACGCGCAAACTGCTTTGGGATGTGGTTTCACAGCTCCGCAGAGAAAAAAAGATGACCGTATTTCTGACAACACATTATATGGAAGAAGCGGCAGATGCAGATTATGTCATTATCTTAGACAGCGGTAAAATCGCCGCAGAGGGTACGCCGTTACAACTGAAAAATACCTACACAGGCGATTTCATCACCCTATACGGTGCAGATGAGGCGCAGGTGCAGTCTCTCGGTATTCCGTATGAAACGCTTCACAGTGCGTACCGTTTAGCCATTTCGAACACACAGGCGGCGACGCAGTTAATTACAGTACACCCCGACCTGTTTACGGATTATGAAATTGTAAAAGGCAAAATGGACGACGTTTTTCTTGCCGTAACGGGCAAACACTTAGTCGGGGGTGAACAGGTATGAAAACACTGCACGCATTAATTGAACGCAACATAAAACTGTTTTTCAAAGATAAGGGACTGTTTTTCTCGGCACTGATTACACCGCTGATTTTGTTGGTGCTGTACGCAACATTTCTCGGCAACACCTATCGAAGCAGTTTTCTCAGCGCTCTGCCTGAAGGATTTACGGTTTCCGATGATTTAATCAACGGACTGGTCGGCGGACAGCTGATTTCTTCGCTTTTGGCAGTCTGCTGTGTAACGGTTGCTTTCTGCTCCAATATGCTGATGGTACAGGATAAGGTATCGGGCGCGCGGCGGGATTTGACGGTTGCACCCGTCAGACGCTCTGTTTTGGCGCTCGGATATTACATCGCCACAGCCGTGTCTACGCTCATCATTTTTCTGATTACGGCATGTGCTGGATTTTTGTATCTTGCCAAAGTCGGCTGGTATCTCTCCGCAACAGATATTTTACTGATTTTTGCAGATGTTTTCCTGCTTGTACTGTTCGGCACGGCACTTTCCAGTATTATCAACGTATTTCTGACGACGCAGGGGCAAATATCCGCAGTCGGCACAATCGTCAGCGCAGGATACGGCTTTCTTTGCGGCGCCTATATGCCGATTTCCAATTTCAGCGACGGCTTACAGAAAGTGCTTTCCTTTTTGCCCGGAACCTACGGCACTTCACTTTTGCGCAATCACGCCATGCGCGGTGTATTTGCCGAAATGGCAGAAAGCGGTTTTCCAAAAGAGGTCATCGAGGGAATTCGGGACAGTTTAGACTGCAATCTGTATTTCTTCGACAGTGCGGTGGAAACAAGTACCATGTACTGCATTCTCGGCGGTGCGGCAGTTGCGGTCATTGCCGTCTATGTCCTGATTTGCAGATGGAAGCGCACCTAAGAGAACAGGAGTATTGCGGATGTCAAAATATACAGCCTTGTGGGAATATCTCTGCCGACAGGATACAAACCGCTTACAGTTAAACTTTGCAAAAATGGAACAAATTCTCGGATTTCCGATTGACCATTCCTTTTTAACTTATAAGAAAGAATTAACGGCATACGGTTGGAAAGTCGGGAAAATATCGATGAAAAATCAAACCGTGGATTTCGAAAAAATATTGTGAATATAAAGAATTGCAAAAAGGAACTATCCTCTTTTTGCAATTTTTTTACGGTCATTCTGAGCGTCAGCGAAGAATCTCGTACAGCAGAAAGTAAATTTGATTTGCACGTAGGGACGGACATCCTTGTCCGTCCGCAACATTTTACAGATTTCGGCGGCGCGCAATGCACGCCCCTACAAGTTTAGCGTGTTACCACTGATTTGTGCAGAGTTCTACAAGGGGCGCCGAGGTGCGGGTCTCCGGTGGAGACTCTGCATACGGAAGTATGCAGAAACACCGACTGAGCCGGCAGGCGAGACCTTGCCCCCGCCGTTGGGTTTGTGCGAATGTTTCGGTTCGTTCGTTCGGGCGGGCACGGAGACCCGCCCCTACGAATTGTGCGTTACCATTAGTTTGTACAGATTTCGGCGGCGAACACAGTTCGCCCCTACAAAGTTATTATTTTAGATAATTACAAAACCCCCGAAGCTATGTGAAACACACAGCTTCGGGGGTTGAATTGTTTTGTCAATCAGACAGGGTTGTGATTAGTCGGAAACCGCAACAACAACGCCTGAACCGACTGTACGGCCGCCTTCACGGATAGCGAAACGAAGACCCTCTTCGATAGCGATCGGGGTAATCAATTCAACATCCATTTCGACGTTATCGCCGGGCATGCACATTTCAGTGCCTTCGGGAAGGTTGATAACACCTGTAACGTCGGTGGTTCTGAAATAGAACTGCGGACGGTAGTTGTTGAAGAACGGAGTATGACGGCCGCCTTCATCTTTATTCAGGACATAAACCTGACCTTTGAACTTGGTGTAGGGATGAATTGAACCGGGTTTGGAAAGAACCTGACCGCGTTCAACTTCTGTTCTCTGCACGCCGCGAAGAAGTGCGCCGATGTTGTCGCCTGCTTCAGCGTAATCAAGTGTCTTTCTGAACATCTCGATACCGGTAACAACAGTCTTTTTCTTCTCGTCGGTCAAACCAACGATTTCAACTTCTTCACCTGTCTTGAGCTGACCACGCTCCACACGGCCGGTAACAACGGTACCGCGGCCGGAGATAGTCATAACATCTTCGATGGGCATCAGGAAGGGAAGATCAGCTTTACGATCGGGAGTCGGGATGTAGCTGTCAACAGCGTCCATCAAATCCCAAATCGGTTTCAGTTCAGCAGCATCAAGGTCGCCGCCGGTGTACTCAAGCGCTTTGAGAGCGGAACCGGTGATGATCGGAGTGTCGTCGCCGGGGAAGCCATACTCGGAAAGAGTTTCACGAACTTCCATTTCAACGAGTTCAAGAAGCTCAGCATCGTCAACCTGGTCAGCTTTGTTCAGGAAAACGATGATATAGGGCACGCCAACCTGGCGGGCAAGAAGCAGATGCTCCTTGGTCTGTGCCATCGGGCCGTCGGTAGCAGCGATAACAAGAATCGCGCCGTCCATCTGTGCAGCACCGGTAATCATGTTCTTGATATAGTCCGCGTGGCCGGGGCAGTCAACGTGTGCATAGTGGCGAGTATCGGTTTCATACTCAACGTGTGCAGTGTTGATTGTGATGCCGCGCTCTCTCTCTTCGGGAGCTTTGTCGATCATGTCATATGCTTCGAACTTCGCATAGCCCTTCATTGCGAGGGTCTTGGTGATCGCAGCGGTGAGAGTGGTCTTACCATGGTCAACGTGGCCGATGGTACCAATGTTCACGTGGGGTTTGCTACGGTTAAATTTTTCCTTTGCCATTGGAATTTTCCTCCTTTTATAAGCGCAATTTTTAACAAAATGCTATGTGCTTGTATTTTACCAATAAAACGGTAAAATTTCAAGTCTTTTTCGAAAAATTAGTCTTTCTTAGTACGTTCGGAAATGATTTTCTCCGCAATGGATTTCGGCACTTCCTTGTAACCGTCGGGTTCCATAACGTACTGACCGCGACCCTGGCTCTTGGAGCGCAGGTCTGTGGCGTAACCGAACATCTCAGACAGCGGCACATGCGCGTTAATCTGCTTTACGCCGGTTCTGTCCTCAAAGCCCTGAATCTCGCCACGGCGGGAGTTGAGGTCGCCGATAACGTCGCCCATATATTCTTCAGGAACGATGACAACAACCTTCATGATAGGCTCGAGAAGAACGGGGTCTGCTTTTCTTGCGGCATCCTTAAATGCCATTGAACCGGCAATCTTGAACGCCATTTCAGAGGAGTCGACCTCGTGGTAAGAACCGTCATACAGTGTAACCTTAACGTCAACAACGGAGTAGCCTGCAAGCACACCGGACTGCATAGCGCCCTGAATACCTGCGTCAACCGGTCCGATATATTCCTTCGGAATTGCACCGCCGACGATGTTGTTTACAAATTCGTAGCCCTTGTCAACATTCGGCTCGATGTTAATCTTAACATGACCGTACTGACCTTTACCGCCCGACTGACGCGCATATTTCGTATCAGACGAAGAGGGCTTGCGAATGGTTTCGCGGTAAGCAACCTGCGGCTTACCTACGTTTGCTTCCACCTTGAATTCGCGAAGCAAACGGTCAACGATAATCTCCAAGTGGAGCTCGCCCATACCTGCAATGATGGTTTGACCGGTTTCTTCATCGGTGTAGCATTTAAAGGTCGGGTCTTCTTCGGCAAGCTTCTGAAGACCGATACCCATTTTTTCCTGACCCGCTTTTGTTTTCGGCTCAATCGCAACACGGATAACAGGCTCCGGGAAGTTCATGGATTCCAAAATAACAGGGTGCTTTTCGTCGCAGAGCGTATCGCCCGTGGTGGTATTTTTAAGACCGACTGCCGCGGCGATATCGCCTGCGTAGCAAACCTCAATATCCTCACGGTGATTTGCGTGCATCTGCAAAATACGGCCCATGCGCTCACGGTTGTCCTTCACGGAGTTGTAAACACTGGAGCCTGCCTCTACCGTACCCGAATAGACGCGGAAGAAGCAAATCTTACCGACATAGGGGTCGGTTGCAATCTTGAATGCCAATGCGGAGAACGGCTCATCATCGGAAGAATGACGGACTTCCTCTTCATCGGTATCGGGATTTATACCCTTGATTGCTTCGACGTCGGTCGGTGCGGGCATGTAATCTACGATAGCGTCCAACAGCGGCTGTACGCCTTTGTTGCGGTAGGAAGTACCGCAGGTAATCGGCACCATGCTGTTTTCAATCGTAGATTTACGGATGATGCGTTTAATATCCGCAACGGGGATTTCTTCGCCGTTGAAATATTTTTCCATCAAATCGTCATCCTGCTCGACAACATGCTCGACAAGCTGTGTACGGTATTTCTCCGCCAGCTCTTTCATGTCATCGGGGATGGGTTCGCGGCGGACATCCTTGCCGAGATCGTCATAATAGATTTCAGCATCCATTTCGACAAGGTCCACAATTCCCTTAAAGGTGTCTTCAGCACCGATGGGGAGCTGAATCGGAACGGGATTGCAGTGGAAACGCTCGTCGACCATGTCCAAAACGCGATAGAAGTCCGCGCCCATGATGTCCATTTTGTTGACATAAATCATGCGCGGAACATGGTATTCGTCAGCCTGACGCCAAACGGTTTCAGACTGCGGCTCAACACCGCCCTTTGCGCACAGAACGGTTACGGAACCGTCCAAAACGCGCAGGGAACGCTGTACTTCAACAGTGAAGTCCACGTGACCGGGGGTGTCGATAATATTGATACGGTGCTCTTTCCAAAAACAGGTGGTTGCCGCAGAAGTGATGGTAATACCTCTCTCCTGCTCCTGCTCCATCCAGTCCATGGTGGCGTCGCCGTCGTGTGTTTCACCGATTTTGTGATTTACACCCGTGTAAAACAAAATACGTTCGGTCGTTGTTGTTTTACCGGCGTCGATGTGCGCCATAATACCAATATTTCTTGTTTTTTCAAGAGATACCTTTCTTGGCATAATATCCTCCGGTAATTACCATCTGAAATGGGCGAAAGCCTTGTTGGCTTCTGCCATCTTGTGTGTGTCTTCACGTTTCTTGAACGCGGAACCGGTTTGGTTCACTGCGTCCATAATTTCGTTTGCGAGACGCTCCTTCATAGTGCGCTCGGAACGCTGACGGGAGTAAAGGGTAATCCAACGAAGACCCAATGTCTCTCTTCTTTCGGGACGGACTTCAATCGGAACCTGGTAGGTTGCACCGCCGACACGGCGAGCTTTAACCTCGAGAACGGGCATAACATTTTCCATAGCGTTCTTGAAAACCTCCAGCGGGTCTTTACCTGTCTGTTCAGCGATAATGTTGAATGCGTCATAAACGATTTTCTGGGCTACGCCCTTTTTACCGTCAAGCATGACGCTGTTGATAAGTCTGGTTACCAACTTGGAATTGTAAAGCGGATCGGGCAAAACGTCACGTTTTGCAATCTGGCCTCTTCTTGGCACGTCGCTTCCCTCCTTCATAATAAAAATGATATCATAGGTACTCGGTGACAAAACCCCGTGGTGTCAATGCAAGAGGTCAACTATATATAGTAAACCCTGCATCGGTAAACCTCAGCAAGCAGATTCTGTCGTTAACTGTAAGGCGAAATATGCCTTATTTCTTGGCGGTCTTCGGACGCTTAGCACCGTATTTGGAACGGGCCTGCATTCTGCCGTTGACGCCCTGGGTGTCGAGTGTACCACGGATAATGTGGTAACGCACACCGGGAAGATCCTTAACACGGCCGCCGCGAATCAGGACAACGCTGTGTTCCTGAAGATTGTGACCCACGCCCGGAATGTAAGCGGATACTTCGATTCCGTTTGTGAGACGCACTCTCGCGAGCTTACGAAGCGCGGAGTTCGGTTTTTTCGGTGTGTCGGTCTTAACGACGGTGCACACGCCTCTCTTCTGCGGAGAATTGTTGTCAGTCATGACGTTCTTCTTCGAGTTGAGACCCTTACCGAGAGCCGGAGCCTTCGATTTCTTTTCAAGTGTCTGTCTTCCGTTGCGAACAAGCTGATTAAATGTTGGCAAGTCTTTTTCCTCCTTTTAAATGATTTTGACCGTTAAAACAGAACATAACGTGTCAGCAAAGCAAACATCCCCTGAAAAAGATGTTTGTTTTGCTCACACAAGCTAAGATTTTAGCACCTAAAACCTTAGCTTGTCAAGTGTTTTTCGGAAAAAACTTATGCAGTTGCGCCGTCTTCGTCCGTTTGCGGCTCCAATTCTACATTACTGTAGCATTTCATGCCCGTGCCTGACGGCAGAAGCTTACCGATGATAACGTTTTCTTTCAAGCCCATCAGCGGGTCGCTCTTGCCCTTAATCGCGGCATCGGTCAGCACGCGGGTGGTTTCCTGGAAGGAAGCGGCAGACAGGAACGAATCGGTTGCCAAAGACGCTTTGGTGATACCGAGCAGAACCGGCGAACAGGTTGCTTCCACAAATTCTGTTCCGTTTTCTTCCGCCAGCTTCTGCGCTTCGCGATTGGCGCGCATAAACTCTGTCTTCTCCACGGTTGCACCGGGCAGCAAGGTTGTGGAACCGGGTTCGTCAACCTTGAGCTTGCGCATCATCTGACGGACGATAACCTCGATGTGCTTATCGTTGATGTCAACACCCTGCATACGGTAGGTGCGCTGTACTTCCTTAATCAGATAGTCATGTACCGCATTGACGCCGTTGATAGCGAGAATGTCGTGCGGGTTGGGCGAACCTTCGGTAAGCGCCGTCCCCTTCTTGACATAAATCGGATTGCCGTCTGCATCGGTTTCTGTATTGAAACGCTTGCGGAAACCGTAAGGAATCAGATAGCTTCTCTCGTCGGCGGTTTCTTCGTCCGTAATCACGATATGCTCGTTCTTTTTGATTTCGCGGAACGAAAGACGACCGTCGATTTCGGCAAGAATGGCAAGTGTTTTCGGCTTTCTCGCCTCAAACAGTTCTTCAACACGGGGAAGACCCTGCGTAATATCTTGACTGGATGCAATACCGCCCGTATGGAAGGTACGCATGGTAAGCTGTGTACCGGGTTCACCGATGGACTGCGCGGCGATAATACCGACTGCTTCCCCGACAGTGACGGGGTCGCCCGTTGCAAGGTTCGAGCCGTAGCACTTGATGCACACGCCGTGCTCTGCCTCGCAGGTCAAAAGCGAACGAATCTTTACGCGGCGGTCTGCGGGATTTTCACGCGCATTGACCAAATCCGCCACGCGTCCTGCGGCTTCTTCGGTCATCATTTCGTCCTTGGACTGAATCAGCTCGCCTGTGGTATCATCTACAAAATCCTCTAAGAGATAACGCCCTGTCAGA
This sequence comes from uncultured Oscillospiraceae bacterium, assembly GCA_900540295.1. GTDB lineage: Bacteria > Bacillota > Clostridia > Oscillospirales > Acutalibacteraceae > Fimenecus. The sequence goes on along the minus strand of UQFM01000001.1, from coordinate 43,485 downwards.
CGCTCTTTGAGGGTTTCAATCATTTCCTTGCCCTCGGTAATGTCGTAAACCTCAATACCGTCGTGGCAATGGCAATCCTCTTCGTGAATAATGACTTCCTGCGAAACGTCTACCAAACGGCGGGTCAGGTAACCGGAGTCCGCGGTACGAAGCGCGGTATCCGCCAAACCTTTACGCGCACCGCGCGAGGAGATGAAGTATTCGAGAACATTCAAGCCTTCGCGGTAGTTTGCACGAATCGGAACTTCAATCGTCTTACCTGCGGTATTCGCAATCAAGCCGCGCATACCTGCAAGCTGACGAAGCTGGCTTTCCGAACCACGCGCACCGGAGTCCACCATCATATAAATGGGATTCTCTTTGCCGAGGTTATCCTTCAAGCCCTGCGCTACCTTATTGGTGCATTCTTCCCAAACTTTGATGACGGATTTCGCACGCTCGGAGTTGCTCATAAGACCCATCTTGTAGTTTGCGGTAATGGCGTCTACGCGTTCCTCCGCCTGCGCCAGCATATCCTGCTTCTGCGGCGGGATGGTTGCATCGCAAACCGCAACGGTAATACCGCTCTTGGTGGAGTATTTATAACCCTGTGCTTTAATCTTATCAAGCATTTCGGAGGCAACGGTTACGCCGTGCACCTTAATGCACTTGTCGATGATTTTGCCGAGCGTCTTTTTGTTGACGAGGAATTCGACCTCTAATTTAAAGGCGTTTTCGGGGTCGGTTCTGTCTACAAATCCGAGATCCTGCGGAATCGGATTGTTGAAGATAATCTTACCGAGCGTTGTATCGATAAGCTTTGAGCGTTTTTCACCGTCAATCTCTTTGGTCATGCGCACCTTGATTTTGGAGTGCAGACCGATGTAGCCTTCATCATATGCCATGACAGCTTCGTCAAAGCTTGTGAACACTTTGCCGTTGCCCGGGTCGTCGTCTTTATCCATCGTCAGATAGTAAGAACCGAGAATCATATCCTGCGTCGGCACGGCAACGGGTTTACCGTCGGAGGGCTTTAACAGGTTGTTGGCGGCAAGCATCAGAAGTCTTGCTTCCGCCTGTGCCTCTGCGGACAGCGGCACGTGTACAGCCATCTGGTCGCCGTCGAAGTCCGCGTTGAAAGCGGTACAGCAAAGCGGATGCAGTTTAATGGCTCTGCCCTCGACCAAAACAGGCTCAAATGCCTGAATACCGAGTCTGTGCAAGGTCGGCGCACGGTTCAGCATAACAGGATGGTCTTTGATGACCACTTCCAATGCATCCCAAACCTCGGTCTTGGAGCGTTCCACCATTTTTCTTGCGGATTTGATATTGCCCGCAACGCCTGTTTCGACCAGACGTTTCATAACAAAGGGCTTGAACAGCTCCAATGCCATCTCTTTCGGCAGACCGCACTGATAAATTTTGAGTTCGGGACCGACAACGATAACCGAACGACCCGAATAGTCTACACGTTTACCGAGCAGGTTCTGACGGAAACGGCCCTGCTTACCTTTCAGCATATCGGAAAGAGACTTCAGCGCACGGTTATTCGGACCTGTTACGGGTCTGCCGCGTCTGCCGTTGTCAATCAGCGCGTCCACAGCCTCCTGCAGCATTCTTTTCTCATTGCGGATGATGATTTCGGGTGCGCTCAGCTCCAGCAATCTCTTCAAACGGTTGTTGCGGTTGATGACGCGTCTGTACAAATCGTTCAGGTCAGATGTTGCGAAACGGCCGCCGTCCAACTGCACCATCGGGCGAATGTCGGGCGGAATGACGGGCAGAACATCCATAATCATCCACTCGGGGCGGTTGCCCGACTGCTTAAATGCCTCGGCAACCTCCAAGCGCTTTAAGATGCGGGTCTTTTTCTGACCCGAAGCGTCCATCAGCTCCTCGCGAAGCTCTTTGCTTAACTGTTCTACATCGATTTCGCAAAGCAGTTCTTTAATGGCTTCCGCGCCCATGCCCGCTTTAAAATCGTCCTCATATTTCTCGCGCATGTCGAGATATTCTTTTTCGGAGAGAATCTGCATTTTGGTAAGCTCGGTATCACCGGGGTCGGTGACAATATACTTTGCAAAATACAGCACCTTTTCAAGGTCACGCGGAGACAAATCCAAAATCAAGCCCATTCTCGAGGGAATGCCCTTGAAATACCAGATGTGCGAAACGGGCGCAACAAGCTCAATGTGACCCATTCTTTCACGTCTGACCTTGGATTTGGTGATTTCTACGCCGCAGCGCTCGCAGACCTTGCCTTTATAGCGAATCCGCTTATATTTGCCGCAGTGGCATTCCCAGTCCTTCTGCGGCCCGAAAATGCGCTCACAGTAAAGACCGTCGCGTTCGGGCTTTAATGTGCGGTAATTTATGGTTTCGGGTTTCTTGACCTCGCCGTAAGACCACTCGCGAATCTGTTCGGGCGATGCAAGACCGATTTTGATTGACTCAAAGGATATATTTTCCATCTATCAAATACCTTCTTCCTTAAAAACGAATCGTGGCTTTTCGAAGTGATTAGAATTCATCGTCGATTAAATCGGCTTCGTCGAACTCCTCTTCTTCCTCGATATATTCGTTGAAAGCATCCTCGCCCAACGCGCTTTCCGCATCTTCATCGGCTACAAAGCCGTCGTCCAGCGTCACGTCGTTTACAACTTCAGACATCGCGTCAGCATCGCTGATAACCGCACCGACGTCGCCTGCCTCGTCCTCGAAGGTCTGACGAAGGTCGATTTCCTCGCCTTCCTTATCGAGCACCTTAATATCCAATGCCAGGGACTGCAATTCCTTAATGAGAACCTTGAAGGATTCGGGAATGCCGGGCTTCGGCACGTTGAGACCCTTTACAATGGATTCATAGGTCTTGACACGGCCGACAATATCGTCGGACTTAATGGTCAAAATTTCCTGCAAGGTATAAGCCGCACCGTAAGCCTCCAGCGCCCAAACTTCCATTTCACCGAAACGCTGACCGCCGAACTGCGCTTTACCGCCCAAAGGCTGCTGCGTAACGAGAGAGTAAGGACCTGTGCTTCTTGCGTGAATCTTATCGTCAACCAAGTGGTGGAGCTTTAAGAAGTACATTACGCCGACTGTAACGGGGTTGTCGAATTTCAGACCCGTTCTGCCGTCTGTCAAAATCGACTTGCCGTCTTCACGGTAGCCTGCCTCGCGCAGTGCATCGCGGATATCGGACTCATGTGCGCCGTCGAATACGGGCGTTGCAATCTTCTGCCCGAGCTTTCTGTAAGCAAAGCCGAGGTGCACTTCCAAAACCTGTCCGATGTTCATACGGGACGGAACGCCCAAAGGATTCAGCACGATGTCCAACGGCGTACCGTCGTCTAAGAACGGCATATCCTCCTGCGGCAAAATGCGGGAAACAACGCCTTTGTTACCGTGGCGGCCCGCCATTTTATCGCCGACGGAAATTTTACGCTTCTGCGCGATATAGCAACGGACAACCTTATTGACGCCGGGGCTTAATTCATCGCTGTTTTCGCGTGTGAACACTTCTACGTCTACGACAATACCGTATTCGCCGTGCGGTACACGCAAAGAGGTATCGCGCACTTCGCGCGCTTTTTCACCGAAGATGGCGCGGAGCAGTCTCTCCTCTGCCGTCAGCTCCGTCTCACCCTTCGGCGTGACTTTACCGACCAAAATATCGCCCGAATGCACCTCGGCGCCGATACGGATAATGCCGTCCTCATCGAGGTTTGCAAGCGCGTCTTCACCGACGTTCGGAATATCGCGGGTAATTTCTTCGGGTCCTAATTTTGTGTCTCTGGATTCCAGCTCATATTCTTCAATATGCACCGAGGTGTACACATCGTCGCGCACCAATTTTTCGTTAATCAGCACCGCGTCCTCGTAGTTGTAGCCTTCCCAAGTCATGAAGCCGATAAGCGCATTCTTACCGAGCGAAATTTCACCGTTCAGGGTTGCGGGACCGTCTGCGATTACCTCGCCCTGCTCCACAGCCTGCCCTTCGGCAACAATCGGACGCTGGTTGATGCAAGTTCCCTGGTTGGAACGCATAAACTTAATTAAGTCGTAGTGGTCAACCGTACCGTCTGCGCGTGTAATCTCAATCACATCGGCGCTGACTTTGGTTGCCGTACCTGAGGCTTTCGCGAGCACCACTGTACCCGAGTCCACGGCGGCTTTGTATTCCATACCTGTGCCGACAATCGGAGATTCGGTTTTCAGAAGCGGAACTGCCTGCTTCTGCATGTTTGAACCCATCAATGCACGGTTTGCGTCGTCGTTCTCAAGGAAGGGAATCATCGCGGTTGCAACGGAAACCATCATACGCGGAGAAACATCCATGTAATCAGCTTCGTTCGCTTCCACTTCCATGAACTCGTCGCGGTAACGTACGGTAACCTTTTTGCTCAGGAAATGACCTTCTTCATCCAGCGGCTCATTTGCCTGCGCAACCTTGAAGTTATCCTCCACGTCGGCGGTCATATAGGTAACTTCATCCAGCACCACGCCCGTTTCTTTGTCGATACGGCGGAACGGTGCTTCAATGAAGCCGTATTTATTGATTTTTGCAAAGGTTGCAAGATAGGAAATCAAACCGATGTTCGGACCTTCGGGGGTCTCAATCGGGCACATGCGTCCGTAGTGGCTGTAGTGCACGTCACGGACCTCGAATCCGGCACGGTCACGGGAAAGACCGCCGGGGCCGAGCGCGGACAGACGGCGTTTGTGCGTCAGTTCCGACAGCGGGTTGGTCTGATCCATAAACTGTGACAGCGGAGAAGAACCAAAGAACTCTTTGATTGCCGCCATCACGGGACGGATGTTGATAAGCGCCGCGGGCGTAACCTTATCGGGCTCCTGCGCCTGCAAGGTCATACGCTCTTTGACCACACGTTCCATGCGGGAGAAGCCGATACGGAACTGGTTTTGCAGTAACTCGCCGACCGAACGGATGCGGCGGTTGCCGAGGTGGTCGATGTCATCCGTTGTGCCTACGCCGTGACCGATACAGTTGAGATAGTTGATGGTCGCAAAAATATCATCAATGGTAATGTGTTTCGGAATCAAATCGTCGCAGCGTGCCGAAAGCTCTTCCAGCAACGCATCTTTATTGTCGCCGCACTTGTCAAGCACTTCGCGCAGGACTTCAAAACGAACCTTTTCGTTGATGCCGACTTCTTCCAATTCCGCTTCGGTAAGCATCGGTACATATTCGCCGATGTCCACCATACCGTTAGAGAACACTTTGACCTCGTCGCCCTCATTGTCAATGACGGCAACGCTGACGCCCTCCTGCTCAATACGGTAGGCAAGCTCCGCGGAAATGAAGTCGCCTTCGTCCGCAAGAATTTCACCCGTCAGATTGCTGATAATCGGCTCTTTCGCCTTAAATCCTGCAATACGGTTGGAAATGCCGAGTTTCTTATTGTATTTGTAACGGCCGACACGCGACAAATCATAGCGATGCGGGTCGAAGAACAAGCCGTCCAGATGCGCCTGCGCGGTTTCGAGTGTCGGCGGCTCGCCGGGACGAAGCTTTTTATAAACCTCGATAAGCGCCTGCTCGGTATTGATGGTGGTATCCTTTTCAAGTGTTGCTTTGATACGCTCATCATAGCCGAAAAATTCTAAAATTTCCTGATTCGTGCTTAAGCCCAAAGCACGGATAAAGGTTGTAATAAAGATTTTGCGGTTCTTATCGATACGCACATAGAACAAATCGTTCTGGTCGGTTTCATATTCCAGCCATGCGCCGCGGTTCGGGATAACCGTCGCGGAATACAGCTCTTTACCGGTCTTGTCATGTGTCATACCGTAATAGACGCTCGGCGAACGAACCAGCTGTGAAATAATCACGCGCTCCGCACCGTTGATAACAAATGTGCCGCTGTCCGTCATAAGCGGGAAATCGCCCATGTAGACTTCATTTTCTTTGATTTCGCCCGTTTCCTTGTTGAGAAGGCGTGCGGTAACACGCAAAGGCGCCGCATAGGTAACATCGCGCTCCTTGCATTCCTTGACCGTGTATTTCGGGGTGTCATCCATCCTGTACCCGACAAAGCTCAACACAAGATTGCCGGAATAATCCGTAATGTCTGCAACATCGCGGAATACCTCTTTCAGACCCTCTTCCAAAAACCAACGGTACGAATTCTTCTGCACCTCAATGAGATTCGGCATTTGCATAACCTCATTGATTTTCGAGAAGCTCATACGGGTGTTTCTTCCGAGTTTGACAGGTTTGACATTCACCATAGGGCTTATCACTCTCCGTTCGTATATTTGTTCAACAAAGTCCCCGAAGAGACTTGGAGATTCTTGTAGAAATCGTGTGCCGAATGCTTGCTTTTCGGTATTTTTTGTGCTAAACTACCTATGTTCCAAAATGGGCAGAGATACAGCACACCATTCTAATAGCAGTTTAATATTCTACACCTGTCAAGTCCATATGTCAAGGATTTTTTGGCTGTTTTTGGCTGTATTTTGATTTTTTTCGGACAGGTTATTTTCATAATATAGTATAGGAAGATGTTCAGCATGGAAAAACTGCAGGCGCTCACCGAACGGATGCACGCGCTCGTTTTGTTTCGGGCACTGAAAAGCGACCCTGTTATCCGCGCATTTTTGACACTCGGCGAACAGGATAAAAAAAGTGAAACGCAAACCGTTTCGGATACGGCGGCATTTTTAAACGCGCTGTTTCAGGAAACAGACAATTTGACCGAATACGTAATACAGCTTGTCCGCACCGACGAAAACGCATATCTTGTGCGCGCCGCCGCGGGCAAACTGACAAAAAACTACGAAGCCGCACTGGAAACAGAGCTGGAAACCTTACAAACGCTCTGCGATTTCACCTTTGCCGATTTGAAAACGGCTTTGGGCATTACCCTGCCTCTGCCCGCTTACGAAACGACGGTCTGCGATTTAAAGACAATTTACCAAACGCTTTTGCAAAATCTTTCCAAAACGGGCTACGGCGTTTTTGCACGGTATCATATGTTCAGCGTCAAAGACGGCGTAATGACGCCCGTAAAGCACCCCGACACACAGCGGCTTTCGGATTTTTCAGGCTACGAGTTGGAGCGCAAGCTGGTTATCGCCAATACAAAGGCTCTGCTGGCGGGTGACCCCTGCAACAATGTTTTGCTCTACGGCGATGCGGGCGCGGGCAAAAGCAGTACCGTAAAAGCCATTGTGAACGAATTCAAGGATGAGGGCCTGCGGCTGATTGAGGTCAAAAAGAACGAACTGTTTCATTTGCCCGATATTCTGGATGCCCTTTCTGAAAATCCGCTGAAATTCATCATTTTTATTGACGATTTAAGTTTTACCGCGGACGACGGCGATTTCGGCGCGCTCAAGGCGATTTTAGAGGGCAGTGTCTCGGGCAGAAGCCGAAACATTTCGATTTACGCCACCTCAAACCGCCGCCATTTGGTTAAGGAGAATTTCTCTGACCGCGCGGGCGACGATTTACATAGACAGGATACCATTCAGGAGTTAACCAGCCTTTCGGCGCGGTTCGGGCTGAAGATCACCTTCTCGCGTCCAGAAAAAAAGCTGTACGAGCAAATTGTGTTACAGTTGGCACAGCAATACGGCGTAGATATGCCCGAGCAGGAGCTGTATATCCAAGCAGAAGCGCATGCCCTGCGGGGCGGCGGCAGAAGCCCGCGAACGGCAAAGCAATTTATTGAATATCTTGCCTATTGTAAAAAATCGTAGAAACGCAACCGAAAGTTTCGGTCCTGTAACCCGAAGTAGGCTGACAAAATATTTTTATTTTTCTATAATCCATACAGAAAGACACTCGCGTAACCTTTCACGTCTTTCTATATAAGAATGATTATCATGATAAAAGAGAGGGCTAAACCATGCAAGAAACACGGTTTGACTGGGAAAATCCCGCCGTCATTCAGCGGCACAAAGAGGACGGGCATGTTATCGCGTTTTCCTATACGGATGCGAAAGACGCCGCCGCGCGCAAAGCGCCCGACACAAAGTTTTCCTTAAACGGCAATTGGAAATTCCACTGGCAGAGAGGGCTTCAAGAGGAACCGTCCGATTTTTTCCTGCCGAATTTTGATGACAGTGCCTGGCGTGTCATTCGGGTGCCGTCTGTCTGGCAGACCGAACATACGGGCAGTGTGCCCTACTATTATGCAAGCACCTTCCCCCGCGCCATATCGAGAAGCAAGGGAAAAATCCCGTCCATCGACCACAATATGCAGGAAATCGGCCACTACCGCCGCACATTCACGCTTCCCGAAAATTTTGAGGGCAAACAAATCTTTCTGCATTTCGGTGCAGTCAAATCCGCGTTGGAAGTCTATGTGAACGGCAAATTTGTCGGGTATTCGCAAGGCTCGATGACCCCGCACGAATTTGACGTTACGCCGTACCTTGTAAACGGTGAAAATCTTGTCTGCGCAAAAGTGTACCGTTACAGCGATGCGACCTACATTGAAGACCAGGATATGTGGTGGCTGTGCGGCATCTACCGTGAGGTGTACTTATTCTGCGAAGAAAAGGTGTGCCTGCGTGATTTTTTCATCACGACGGATTTAGACGAAAACTATCAAGACAGTGACACAAATGTGGAAATCACCGTAAAAAATTATACGGAGAACGCACAAAAGATAAAGGTCACCGCAGAAATTTTAGACCGCGACGGCAAAAAAACAGCACTCGGTGAAGCGGAGACGACAGCCGACGGTAATGCCGCCACAGTGTTGCAAATCCGCAAAACCGTGGAAAATCCGCTGAAATGGTCGGCGGAAACACCGAATCTGTATACCCTGCTGTTAACGCTGAAAGCAGACGGCAAAAAAACTTTTAAAGCGATTCGCTTCGGCTTTAAAAAGGTGGAAATTGTCGGCGAACGGATTCTGTTTAACGGACAGCCGATGCTTCTGCGCGGCGTAAACCGCCACGATTTCGACCCTGACTGCGGCTGGGCTGTACCGAAAGAACGGTATTATCAGGATTTGGATTTGATGAAACGCGCCAATATTAACTCTATCCGCACCTCGCACTACCCTGACGACCCGTTTTTCTATGAGCTTTGCGATGAATACGGCTTTTATGTAATGGACGAGTGCGATATGGAAAGCCACGGCGTGCGCCGCAAGGGTGTTCCCGGCAGTAATCCCGTTTGGACGGCGGCGGTTGTCGATAAAATGGAGCGTATGGTTCTGCGTGACCGCAATCACGCGTGTGTATTTATGTGGTCGCTTGGCAACGAGGCGGGTGACGGCACGAACTTCATCAAAATGAAGGAAGCCGCCCTGCGGCTCGACAAAACACGGCAGTTCCATTACGAGGGAGATTTTGATTTTACAAAATCCGATGTCATTTCGAGAATGTATCCTCTCAAGGACACCATGGATAAGCTTTGCAACAAAGAGCCGATTACCATTACGCTGTATGACAACATCGCCAATCAGTTGGCGGCGGATTCCAAGCCGATTCCGAAAGAGGCGTACACAAGACCTGTCATTCTTTGCGAATACGCACACGCCATGGAGAACAGTCTAGGCAACTTCCAGGAATATATGGACGATTTTGAGGCACACGACCATATGTGCGGCGGCTATATCTGGGATTTTGTGGACCAAAGTCTGCGGCTGAAAGCGCCCGACGGTGACCACTGGCTGTACGGTACGGACTTTGAAAAATCCGAACCGCGCCGTCCGCTGCAATTACCGAACACCACGGCTATGACGGGCAGTAACACCTATTTCTGTGCAAACGGCATTATTGCCGCGGACAGAAAGCCGCACCCCTCTTATTATGAGGTGAAAAAGGTATACAGCGAAATCAAAGTAATCGAAAAAGACCGTGACGGACAGTTGTTCACGGTGAAAAATAAGAAGCTGTTTACAGACCTTTCGGATATGGAATTCCGTTGGAAAATCGAAGCAGAAGGCGTTGAAATCGAGAGCGGTATTTGTGAAAATGTCAACGCCGCACCGCTGTCGGAGACGGATTTTACAATTCCCTACACTGCCGAAAAATTCCCCGCAGGCAAAGAATGCATTCTGACCGTTTCGTTCTGCCATAAGCAGGAAAGCCGTTGGTGCGAAAAAGGCTACGAGCAAAGCTTTGACCAATTTGTTTTGCAGGAAGCATCTGCCGCCTGCACGGCACATACGGGTAAGCCCGTTGCCGTTGTGCGCAGTGCAGACGGCGTAACGGTTCGCGGCGAAGATTTTTCCGTTTGTATTAAAAACGGCGAAATCGTTTCGCTCGTTTATGACGGCAAAGAAATGCTCCGCGCGCCCGTGAAGCCGAATTACTTCCGCGCGGTAACAGACAATGATTTATCCAACACAAACTTTGTACCGTATCTGATTCCGTTCCATCCGTATTACGCTTGGCAGCGCGCGACAAACGGGTTGAAAGGCAAGGTAAGCAATGCGGTTACAGCCGCCGACGGCAGTGCGGAAATTTCAGTCGCTTGGTCGGCAAGCGGTATGAAAAATGTTGCTTCCCGCATCGTTGTATATCCCGACGGCGCAATTTCCATTACGCACAAGGGCACACCCGCCCGCACCCTCACCCGTTTCGGTACGCAGATGGCATTCGACGCTTCTTTAGAATATGTAAAGTGGTATGGCAGAGGTCCGCAGGAAACCTACTGTGACCGCAAAACAGGCGGTAAAATTACACTGCATCAGTCCACCGTCACCGATTTGGAGCATCATTATATGCGTCCGCAGGAAAACGGCAACCGCACGGATGTGCGTTTCGCGGAATTGACGGACGCAGACGGAAAAGGGCTGCGCTTCACGGCGGAAGTCGGCGTACCGCTACAATTCTCGGCATGGCATTACACACAAAACGAGCTTGAAAAGGCAACGCATATTCACGAATTAAAGCACAAGAACATTACGACCTTTAACTTTGATTTGGCACAGCTGGGCGTCGGCGGCGATATGCCGGGTGACGCACACGTCCGCGAACCGTATATCCTGCACGGCAAACAGGAATATGCTTACACCTTTACAATGGAACCGATTCGCTGAGGTTGAATTGCATTTTATAAAGTAAACCGTACCCCGCCCGCACCGATGAAAGGTGCGGGCGGGGTATGTTTTTTCGTTCCGTATCTATCTGATTTATTATCTTCTGCGGCAAACTTTGTCATTCTGAGACAAACAGGGTTTATAGGCATTTGTCATTCTGAGCGACAGCGAAGAATCTCACACGCCGCAAAGTGAATTGGATATGCGCGTAGGGACGGACGTCCTTGTCTGTCCGCAAAGTTTCATCTGACTTTGTCGGGTCGCCGAGGTGCGGGTCTCCGGTGGAGACCTCTAAGCGAAGCTTAGAAGCACCGACCGAACCGGCAGGTGAGAACGTCGACCCCTACACGGTTGGTGTATCACTGTCGGTTTGCACTAAATTCAACCTTAATCGGGCGCGCAATGCACGCCCCTACGGGATTGTACAGACTTGTCATTCTGAGCGTGAGCGAAGAATCTCACATGGCACAAATTGAATTGGATATATGCGTAGGGACGGACATCCTTGTCCGTCCGCGAAGTTTCATCTGACTTTGTCGGGCGAACACAGTTCGCCCCTACGTGTTGTGTTATGCTATAACGACAGAAATAAATGAAATACATTTGTAGGCTATATATAGACTAAAAGTGTCTTATTTAACCTATAAATCATATTTAATTTAGATATGCTATAACTATCAAGCAGTTTTGTGAGGTAGTTATGGATTTACATGCGACGATTCGAAATCGGATTTTAGAATTATGCGGTATAAGAAATATTACAGTAAATAAACTTGCGGATATTTCCGGTGTATCGCCATCCACATTAAAAAACATTTTATACAAAAGATGCAAAGACCCACAAGTCGGTACAATCAAAAAGCTTTGTGACGGACTGGAAATTACACTGGGTGAATTCTTTGCCACGCCTGAGTTTGATACGCTAGAACAGGAGATTAAATAGCTGTCAACTGACAAATGACCGCGATTGGGTGATGATATGCGTGTAAAAGATACAACAGTACAAAGACTTAACCAATTATGTGCCGAACGGCAGTTGACCTATAATGCGCTTGCAACGCTTTCGGGCATAACGCCTTCAACGGTGTACAGCCTCATGTCAGAGGAATACCGAGATTTATCTCTCGTCACACTGAAAAAGCTCTGTGACGGGCTGGAAATTACACTGGGCGAATTCTTCTCCACGCCTGAATTTGACGCATTGGAACAGGAGATTCAGTGAATGTAATGCGTACAGAAAAACTGCAAAAAATTTTGGACCGCGCGCTTTGTGCGGTATTTCCGCGGCGATGCAGTTACTGCGGCAAAGTGATTGTGCCCGAACGGCAGATTTGCGACGATTGTGAAACAAATCTGCCGTATATTGCCGCGCCGATTTGCCCTTTGTGCGGGCACGCAAAGGCAGACTGCACCTGTAAACAGAAAAAGCACAAATATAAAGCGATTTGTGCGCCGTTCTATTATGAAGATGCGATTGTGCAGGCAATCCACCGTTTGAAGTTTGAAAACAAAGACTTTTTATCCGTCCCGTTCGCGTCGGATATGGCGGCATGCGTACGCCGCGAATATGCGGACATTGCGTTTGATGCGGTTACTTTCGTCCCGTTTACCAAACGGCAGATGCGCCTGCGTGAATGGAATCCGAGCGAGACCCTTGCAAAGGCACTTGCAGAACAGTTGCACCTGCCTTTGGAAACACTGCTTGTCAAGCTGTATGAGACCAAAACACAGCACACCTTGGAACGCAGTGCGCGCACGGGCAATGTATTCGGCGTATTTGACGCCGCTGACCAAAGCCATATTGCAGGCAAAACGGTACTGTTAGTCGACGACATCAAAACCACGGGAGCAACCTTGCACGAATGCGCCAAAATGCTGATGTTAGCCGATGCGAAAGCGGTATACGCCTGTACCTTTGCGGTAACAAAACATAAGAAAAAAGACTGAAACCGTCACACGGCAGAATTGACATCCCGTTCGGCTTTTGGTAAAATAAATTCAAAATTACAAACAAGGAGTTTTGAGAATGAAAGCAAAACGCATCTTTGCCCTGCTTACGGCAATTTTAATGCTGATATGCTGTATGGCAATTTCCGTAAGCGCAGGCGAAACCTTTTAGGATGAATACCTTTCTTTGCAGGTGCCCGACAACTATACAAAAGACGACATAAACATGACGGGTACGCTTACCAAAGGGGCATACTACGAAGTAGACGCAAACGGCGAAGAAACCGGCGACAACTTCAATTTCTATATTTTGCAAAACAACATCACCCGTATGACGCTCAAAACCATGCAGAAAGAAGAAATGCGGCAGGAGCTGAAACAGCAGATTGTAGACACGGTAAAAAATGAGGGCGCCGCTTCGGGACTGTTTTATACCATCCGAGAAGTGACCGACAGTTTTGAAATTGCAGAGCATTTTTCTTACTATAAAGTCTCTTTGTCCGCCAGTGTAACTTACCGCGGTTCCAGCGCGCCGATGTATCAGATATTGGTGCTTGTGCCGATTAACGACTGCACTTTCTATTTCACCTATACCAGCATGGAAAGTCTGGAAAAAGCGGAAAGTGAGTGTGCCGCGATTTTAGATAACCTGCAGATTTTGATTGAGCCGCAAACCAATCCCTTTCTCATCGCACTCTGCGTTGCCGCAGTCATTCTGATTTTGGTTATCGTTGCTGTTACCGTTACGGTTTCTAAAAACAAGAAAAAGAAACAAGCCGCCGCACAGCAACAAGCGGCTTATCCGTATCCCTACCCCACTGCGCCGAACGGACAGTATCCTGCGAACGGACAGTACCCGCCCTATGCGCCGCAAGGTCAACCGCAGAATCCGCAACAACCCGCACAGACACCGCAGGATTCAAACGATACACAGAATCCGCAATAAATCTGCTTGACAAACGCCCCCAATACTGTTATTCTTTAATTTATAATTGCATAGCAGAAACGCTTTGACAAAGAGTAAGACCGTTTCGCGCTTCCAAGAGAGCCGCCGTAAGGTGTGAGGGCGGCAAGCGCCGAGGTCCGCGTCGCTTTGGAGCGGTTTTTCCGAAACGGTAAAAGCCCCGCAGTTTTTACCGCGCGTAAGAAAAAACGGATACCGCCGTTATCGGGTTTAAGCGGTTCGCGCCTACGCGCGGGCAATTTGAGTGGTACCACGGATTTTTCCGCCTCATACAGTTTGTATGGGGCGGTTTTTGATAGTTAGGGTAGTGCACAGTATATAATTGTCATCCTGAGCGCAGCGAAGGATCTCAATCACCTCGGAGTAAACCTATGTATTACGTATATATTTTAACGAATAAATCCAATTCGGTTATATATATCGGCGTTACAAATGATATTGCACGACGCGTATATGAGCACCGCCATCATATGATTAACGGGTTCACAGACAAATATCATGTTACAAAGTTGGTTTATGCAGAATCCGCACCCGATGTTCGTGATGCCATTCAGCGTGAAAAGCAATTAAAAGGATGGACGCGTGCAAAGAAAAATGCTTTGGTTGAAAATGCAAATCCGAATTGGGAAGATTTGTGGGAAAATATTCTTTGAGTTTGTGCAAAGTGAGATTCTTCGCTACGCTCAGAATGACAGTTTGTGCAGAGCGAGATTTTTCACTGCGTTCAGAATGACAAGGTTATTTATTAGCCTGTAAAAGGAGTTTATATTATGTCCAAAGAACTTGAAAAACAGTACAACCCCAAAAACGTGGAGGACAGGCTTTACAAATCCTGGCTTGACAAAAAGTACTTCCACGCAAAGCGTGAGGCGGATAAGGAAACCTACACCATCGTCATTCCGCCCCCCAACATCACAGGTCAGCTGCATATGGGACACGCGCTAGACAATACCTTACAGGATATTTTAATCCGCTATCACCGTATGGCGGGGTACGATACCCTTTGGCTGCCCGGCACGGACCACGCCTCCATCGCAACCGAGGCAAAAATCGTCGAGGCGATGAAAAAAGAAGGCGTTACCAAAGAGGATTTGGGGCGCGAAAAATTCTTGGAGCGTGCTTGGGAATGGAAAGCCCAATACGGCGGCAGAATCATTGAACAGCTCAAAAAAATGGGTTCTTCCTGCGATTGGGACAGAGAACGCTTCACCCTTGACGAAGGCTGTAACAAAGCGGTCAACGAGGTGTTCTGCAAGCTGTATGAAAAAGGGCTTATCTATCGCGGCGAGCGCATTATCAACTGGTGCCCGCACTGCTTAACCTCGATTTCCGACGCCGAGGTGGAATACGAAGACCAGGCAGGGCATTTCTGGCATCTGCGCTATCCGTTTAAAGACGGCAGCGGCTATTTGGAATTGGCGACCACACGTCCCGAAACCCTTTTGGGCGACACGGCGGTTGCGGTCAATCCGAACGACGAGCGTTACAAGGATATGGTCGGCAAAACGCTGATTCTGCCCCTTGTACACCGTGAAATCCCTGTGGTTGCCGACGATTACGTTGAAATGGACTTCGGTACAGGCGTTGTGAAAATCACACCCGCACACGACCCGAACGACTTCGAGGTCGGGCTTCGCCATAACTTAGAGGTCATCAATGTATTGACGCCCGATGCGAAAATCACCGAGGATTACCCTGCCTATGCAGGTATGGACCGTTATGAGGCGCGCAAGGCGATTGTCAAAGACCTCGAAAAAGAGGGCGCACTTGTGGAAATCGAGGATTACAGCCACAATGTCGGCACCTGCTACCGCTGCGGTACAACCGTAGAACCGCGCGTTTCTAAGCAGTGGTTTGTAAAAATGAAGCCGCTCGCAGGTCCTGCGATTGACGCGGTAAAAAACGGCGAAACCAAATTCATTCCGCAGCGTTTTGAAAAGGTATATTTCCACTGGCTCGAAAACATCCGCGACTGGTGCATTTCGCGTCAGCTTTGGTGGGGACACCGCATTCCCGCTTGGTACTGTGCGGACTGCGGTGAAATCACCGTTTCGCGTACCGCGCCCGATGCGTGCGCACACTGCGGCAGTCAGAATATCACACAGGACCCCGACACATTAGACACTTGGTTCTCCTCAGCGCTGTGGCCGTTCTCGACACTCGGCTGGCCCGAAGAAACCGAAGATTTGAAGCACTATTACCCCACCAACACCTTGGTTACGGGCTACGATATTATTCCGTTCTGGGTGATGCGTATGATGTTCTCGGGCATTGAGCAAACAGGCAAAGCACCGTTTGACACCGTGCTCATTCACGGACTTGTGCGCGACGCACAAGGGCGCAAAATGTCGAAATCGCTCGGCAACGGCATTGACCCGTTGGAGATTATTGACAAATACGGCGCGGACGCCCTGCGCTTTACACTCGCCACGGGCAACAGCCCCGGGAACGATATGCGTTTTTCGGATGAGCGTGTAGAGGCAAGCCGTAATTTCGCCAATAAAATTTGGAACGCGGCACGTTTCATTTTAATGAATCTCGGCGAAAACGAGCCTGCCCCACACATTCCCGAAAACTTGATTTTAGAGGACAAGTGGATTTTAAGCCTTTACAACGCCTTGGTTGTCGGTGTGACGGATTCTCTTGAAAAATTTGAACTCGGTATGGCGGTGCAGAAGCTCTACGATTTCATTTGGGATGTGTTCTGCGACTGGTATATTGAAATTGCCAAAATCCGCCTGAACGGCGAGGACGAAACGGCAAAGTCAACCGTCAAAGCGGTGCTTGTGTATGTGATGTCCAACACATTAAAGCTGTTGCACCCGTTTATGCCGTTCATCACGGAAGAGATTTGGCAGACCCTGCCGCACGAGGGCGAAAGCATTATGGTAGCCGATTGGCCGAAAGCGGACAGCGCTTTGACCTACGCCGCAGAAGAAGCACAGATGGAGCGCATTATGACGGCGATTAAGGCGGTGCGCAACCGCCGTGCGGAAATGAATGTGCCCCCCTCAAAGAAAGCGAAAGTGTTTATCGAAACGGCATACGGCGATACGTTTGCGGCGGGAACGGTATTCTTCAACCGTTTGGCGTCTGCAAGCGAAGTACAGGTGGCAGAACAATTTGACGGTATGGATGACGCGGTTTCCATTATCACGGAAAGTGCCAGAATCTATATTCCGATGGATGAACTGGTCGATTTCCAAGCGGAACTGAAACGGCTTGAAAAGGAAAAAGCGTCTGTACAAAAGGAATTGGATATGGTCAACGGCAAGCTCGGCAACGAGAATTTCGTATCCAAAGCCCCCGCCGCCGTGGTCGAAAAACAGCGTCAGGCAAAGGCACAGTTAGAGGAGAAAATGGCGCTGATTGAAGAAAGCATGCAAAAAATCGCCAATCGGTAAACGCAGACATCTGCGGTCTGCACGGACTTTACAGCATTCCCGAGCGCAGTTCTCATTTAGCTGACATTGAAAAACGCAACCGACCGTTCCTTCTGCGGTCGATTGCGTTTTTGCTTTCCCGATCCTAAAAAATTCTCTTTGCCTGTCAATCCTGCAATATGGAATTTACGGCTCTAATACGTTCTTTAAATCACGAACGAATTGTGTCTGCTGTTTCTTCAAATATGATTTTATAAACGGCTTCATAATTCGCTTTTTTGCTGTTACATATTCTGTAAAATCTATTTGCGTTTTATTTCCGTCGGAAGTAAAAATGCCAATCCAATGCCCTTTTATATTGCTGTTTTCCATATCAAACTCCCACTGTTTATAGGGGTTCACGGCAGTAACGGTAAACTTAGTAGAATATCCGTCCTTTGTGTACTCAATAAACTGCTTCTGATTTACAACTTCCGTTTTACTTAAATCACTACGCCATGTGCTATACTTATCCACAGCTAAAACGGTTTCCCAAACTTTATGAATATCACTGCTGATAATTTCATTTATATTTGAAATTGCCATTTTGACACTTCCTTTCAAAGTCATTTAATCGGTCTTATTATCTTTGTTCGGTAGTTACATTGCATATGTATAAGTCGCTTCCCCATGGTACAAAATTCCGAAAAGAAGAAAAGAAAAACCGTGAAATACTTCAAAACAGCAAAAAGCACGGTTTTTCTACGGGGTTCACTACACGATTGTATCCCATTCGATTTTGCGGTTTTTAAAATAATATTCCCTGTCTTTCTCGCTGATTTCACGAAGCACCCGACAGGGATTCCCCACCGCAACCACATTGGCGGGAATATCCTTTGTGACAATACTGCCCGCACCGATTATGGTATTGTCCCCGATGCGAACCCCGGGAACAATCACCGCACCCGCACCAATCCAGCAGTTTTTTCCGATGTGCACGGGCATATTAAACTGATAGGCTTTCGCTCGGAGCTCAGGCAAAATCGGATGCCCCGCCGTCGCGACGGTCACATTCGGTCCGAACATCGTATTATCGCCGACATAAATATGTGTGTCATCCACCAAGGTTAAATGGAAATTCGCGTACACACAGTTGCCGAAATGCACGTGTTTGCCGCCCCAATTCGCATAAAACGGCGGCTCAATATAGCAGTCCTCACCGATTTCCGCAAACATTTCTTTGAGCATTTGTGCTCGCTTTTGAAGCTCCATCGGTCGGGTCGCATTAAAATCATATAAACGGTCAAGGCATTTCAGCTGTTCTTCCATAATGCTGTCCTCTCCGGGGTCATATATTGCACCCGAATGCATCAAACTGTAAAAACCCATGATTCACGCACCCTTTTCAGAAAAGTTTGTTACATCTTGCAGTATAGCATATACCACTCCGAAAAGCAAACACGTGCAATACGAATATAATCGTTGCTTATCGACAAATTATATGTTACTATATACAATATATTGTAAGATTATAAAAAGGGGCGGAGTCTTATGCAAGCGATTATTCTGGCAGCCGGTATGGGGAAACGGTTAAAGGATTTAACCAGCAACGCGACAAAATGCATGGTCGAGGTTAACGGCGTTACCATGATTGAAAGAATGCTTTCACAGTTGGACGCACTGCAGCTCAACAAAATCATCATGGTTGTAGGCTACGAAAGCCGAAAGCTGACGGAATACGTGCAGTCTCTGCCCATAAAAACCAATATTGAATTTGTGGACAACGATGTTTATTATAAAACCAATAACATTTACTCGCTGTATCTCGCCCGCGATTACCTGACGCAGGATGACACGCTCCTCTTGGAATCCGACCTGATTTTTGAAGACGCGGTTCTTCGGCGTTTGCTGGACAACCCGTATCCCAGCCTTGCGCTTGTGGCAAAGTTTGAAAGCTGGATGGACGGCACGGTCGTTGTGCTGGATGAAGAGAATAATATTAAAAATTTCCTCGGTAAAAAGGATTTTGTATTTGAAGATATTGCAGGGTATTATAAAACCGTTAATATTTATAAATTCAGCAAGTCGTTTTCGCAAAGCCACTATGTACCGTTTTTGGAAGCGTACAGCAAAGCGCTCGGCAACAATGAATATTACGAACAGGTTTTAAAGGTCATTACCCTTTTAGACAAGCCCGAAATCAAGGCGGAACGTCTGGACGGCGAGCTGTGGTATGAAATTGACGATGTGCAGGATTTAAATATCGCGGAATCCATTTTTACAAACGCAAAGGACAAACTGCAAAAATTCAACAAACGCTTCGGCGGCTATTGGCGGTATCCGCATATGATGGATTTTTGTTATTTGGTCAATCCGTTTTATCCGAACCGCAAGCTGCTTGACGAAATTAAGGCGAACTTTGAACGCCTGATTTGCGATTATCCGTCGGGGCAGGAGATTAACGCCCTGCTCGCGGCAAAATATTTCGGACTGCACAAGGAAGAAATCTGTGTCGGCAACGGTGCGGCAGAGCTGATTAAGTCTTTAATGGAATCCGTAAGCGGCAAAATCGGCATGATTTACCCCGCGTTTGAGGAATATCCGCACCGTAAAGCGGAAACCGATATTGTACCTTTCTTTGCTTCGGGCAGAGATTACAGATACACCGCAGATGAGCTTATGGCGTATTTTGATAGCAAAGACATTGGAACACTTGTGCTCATCAATCCCGACAACCCTTCGGGCAACTACATTGAAAAAACCGATGTTCTGCGTATGGCGGACTGGGCAAAACAAAAAGGGATTTTATTCGTTGTGGATGAATCCTTTGTAGATTTTGCAAAAACCGAGGAGTCCCCCACCCTGCTGACGCGGGAAATTTTAGCCGCCTATCCGAACTTGGTCGTGGTCAAGAGTATATCCAAATCCTTCGGCGTACCGGGACTGCGTTTGGGCGTGCTTGCAAGCGGTGACGCCGCGCGCGTTGCCGCCATGAAAAAGGATGTCGCCATTTGGAATATCAACTCCTTTGCAGAGTTTTACCTGCAAATCTTTGAGAAATACAAATCCAATTACGAGGACGCATTGGAACGCTTTAAAACTGTACGCGACATGTATGTATCCGCACTGCAAGCCGTGCCGAATCTCCGCGTTATCCCCTCGCAGGCAAACTATGTTATGTGTGAGCTGACGGGCGGTGTTTCAAGCACCGAGCTTGCTGAAACGCTTTTGGACAAGCACAATATTCTGATTAAAGATTTATCCCCGAAAAAAGGCTTTGACGGCAAATCTTATGTGCGTTTGGCGGTAAAAACGCCGCGGGAAAACGACTTATTGGTCAAAGCCCTGCACACCATTTTAAAATAACGGAGTTCTTATGAAGGTTATTGATTTTGAACAAATTCGCACTTTAAACATTTCTCCTGCCCAATATTTTACGTGGGTCAGTGAAATGATTCAAAAAAAGGAAGAAGCCATTCTGCCCGCAAAACTCAGCTTAAAGCCTGCGGACGGCGTATTTTACAACATTATGCCCTCTCTTTTGCCGAAAGAGCAATTTGCAGGCGTGAAAGTCGTTACACGGTATCCCGCGCGGCTGCCTGCCTTGGACAGTGAAATTCTTTTATACGATATGCACAGCGGTCTGCCCTGCGCACTGCTGGACGGCACATATATCACCGCCGTACGCACAGGCGCGGTTGCCGCACACTCCGTAAAGTTGCTTGCCAATCCCGATTTTCAAACGGTAGGCTTTATCGGACTCGGAAACACGGCGCGTGCTGCAATGGAAATGCTTTTGATGCTGTATCCGAATAAACAGCTTACCGTTAAGCTGTTAAAATATAAAAATCAGCACGAACTGTTTGCCGCACGCTTCCCGTCCGCACAAATACAGTATGTATATTGCGATACGCCGCAAGCCGTGGTTGAAAACAGCGATGTCATCCTCTCTGCCGTAACGGTTTTTGAAGAGGATATTTGCAACACCGAATGCTTTAAAGCGGGATGCTTGGTAGTGCCGATTCACACACGCGGCTTTACAAACTGCGATTTGGTTTTTGACAAGGTGTATGCCGATGATACGGCACATGTACACGGTTTCAAAAACTTCGGAAAATTCCGATTTTTTGCCGAAGTTGCCGATGTTGTCAACGGAAAAGCTCCGGGACGCGAACGCGAAACGGAACGGATTCTGGCATACAATATCGGGCTGTCTATTCATGATATTTATTTGGCGGAAAAAATTTACACCGCCGTTACCGCAGACCGAGAAATCGACTTGAAAGCACCAAAAGAGAAATTCTGGTATTAAGAAAAGCCGAGGAATAAACATGAAAAAATATGAAACGGCAAAACCCTATGACCCTGACGTTCTCGAAAAACTGCATACGGTACACATCGAAATACTTGACGATTTCAAAGCGGTCTGTGAAAAATACCAACTGCCGTATTTCGCCCTGTTCGGTACGGCAATCGGCGCGGTACGGCACAAAGGGTTCATTCCGTGGGACGACGATATCGACGTCGGCATGCTGCGTGCGGATTTTGAGAAATTTCTGCAAATTGCCGATATGGAATTGGGCGATAAATATTTCATCATGTCGCCGCGCACCGACAAGCGCTGTACCTCAAGCGTTGTGAAGCTGATGAAACGCGGCACGCAGTTCGTTTCCGCCATGAGCAAAAACGCCAAGCACGAGCAGTGTATTTTCATGGATATTTTTCCGTTTGACAATGTAGCGCCTACTGAAAAACTGCAAAAACGCCAACTGCGGGTCACCACATTTTTAGACCGTTTGCTGTATCTTTGCGGCACGCCGTATCCGATTATTCCGCTGAAAGGGTTGGTCGGCGAAGCGGCGGCGGCAGTTTGCTTTTTGGCGCATTACGCGCTCAAAATTCTGCATGTTTCCCCGCAATGGCTTTTTAAGCATTTTGAAAATGCTTCAGAAAAATATAACGGTGAGGATACCGAATACATAACAGGGTTCGGCCAGCCGACCGCGCTCAAAAAGATGTTCCGAAAAGCGGATATGTTCCCGCTCGAAGAAGTGCCGTTTGAAAGCACAACCATTCATTTACTGCACAACAACGACGAAGAACTGCGCAAGGTCTACGGCGATTACATGCAGATTCCCCCGCCCGAAAAACGCATCAATCACGCGCCCGAAATTTTGGATTTCGGGGAAGAAGAAAGTACAGACGCTATATAACATACAAAACCGCGATACACTGTATTGCGGTTTTGTTGACACACGAAAGGAAATACGCCATGCAAAGCGATTTACAGAAAATCCCCGGCATCGGGGCCCGCATGGAGCAAAGTCTTTTAAACATCGGCATTCACTGCATTGCGGATTTAAAAGGCAAAGACCCAAACGATTTATATAACTTGGATTGCCTGAAAAAAGGCTTTCAGGAGGACCGCTGTGCACTGTACGTATACCGTATGGCGGTATATTACGCCGAAAATGAAGTGCACGACCCCGAAAAGCTGAAATGGTGGAATTGGAAGGATTGAAAAATGGTAGACATTCAAAAATGGTTAGATTTATTTTGCGCAGAACTCAAAAAAGTCTTTGGCAACCGAATTTGGTTTGTCGGATTGCAGGGCAGTTACGGCAGAAACGAGGCAACCGAAGCAAGTGATATCGATGTAGTTGTGATTTTGGATGTATTACAGCCGCAGGATATTACGCGCTACCGTGAAATGCTGGAAACCTTATCCCACCGTGAAAAAATTTGCGGATTTCTTTCGGGAAAAGCAGAATTGCAGCGTTGGGAGCCTGCCGATTTATTTCAGTTTTATTATGACACCGCCCCGATATTGGGCAGTCTGGATGGTCTTTTGCCGAAAATCGACCGCACGGCAGTGCGGCGTTCGATACACAGCGGCGTTTGCAATATTTACCACGCTTGCGTACACAATTCGGTACACGAGCGCAGTGCCGAGATTTTAAAAGGGCTGTATAAATCCGCGCGTTTTGTCATACAGGCAATTTGCTTTTTACAAACGGGAAGCTACTGCAAAGAAAAAGCATTTTTGCAACAATCGGTGTCCCCCACTGAACGGCATATTTTAGAGACAGAAAACGAATTAAAAATTAACCCTGCCGTCACCGAAAAACAGTTTGACAAATACACTGAAATTCTGTTTTTATGGGCACAGAAGCAAATTACCGATACAGATTTTCATACAAACATGCTGTAAAAAGGACGGTTTGAAAAGTATGGCAAAAAATACAGTCAAAAGACAGGATATTTTACGGTACGCGCAAGAAGCTTACGGTACAGAAGCGGAATACCTGTGGGAAGATACCCCGACTGCGGCGGTACTGCGCCACAAAACCAATCGAAAATGGTATGCGGTTTTGATGGAAGTGCCGAAAGGACGGCTTGGACTTTCGGGCGAAGGTGTTGCCGACGTATTAAATGTAAAATGCGACCCTCTGCTCATCGGCTCGCTTCTTCGGAGCAAAGGCTTTCTGCCCGCCTACCATATGAGCAAGGCACACTGGATTTCGATTCTGTTGGACGGCAGTTTATCGGCGGAGGATATTTTTCCGCTTTTGGATTTGAGCTTTCAAATGACGGAGAAAAAAATAAAAAAATAAGCGCATGCCTCACCAAGATTTTTATTTCACAGGTTTTATCGGGAACAACCTCTGTGTTGTTCTGTTGGGGAGCACAAATTTTTTATGGGTCGCTGGGGACGCCGAACCCTACAAGGTTGGTGCGTGTTTTCACGCGTAGGGACGGACATCCTTGTCCGTCCGCGGGCAAACGAAGTTCGCGCCCTACGGATTGTGCAATCCAAACAGATTCTATAAACGCCTTGACGGGAATAATAGAACTATTGTATAATTCTTAGTATAATTTAAAAACAGCTTTTAGGGAGAGGCAAAATGAAAAAGAAAATCACTTTAGATACATCTAAAAAAGTATTCCCCCTGATTTTAATGGGCATCGGTCTTGCTTTAATGCTCGCGGAATGGATTGTACGGCTCAATATTGTCAGCATTGTGTGTGTGGCGTACTGTTGCTTACTGTCCGCCGTGATTCTTCTGAGTCTGCTTATCAAAAAGAAAGTCTATGCGCCTATGGTTTTCGGCTATGCCGCCGCAAGTCTCGGTGTTGTAATCTATTCCATCATTTGGGGCGCGGATGCGGGCTTCGGCGCGTTCACCTCAGGGCTTGCGGGATTTAACTCTGCGGAACACCCTTGGTTACAGGGCGCGGGCAATTTCGGCACGCGGCTTTTGGGAAATTTACTGCTGATTCTGCCGACGGCGCTTTCGCTTTGGGGACTGTTCTTTACAGCAAAACACACCTTCAAAAAGGAAAATGCCAAAAAGGCAGTTGCGGGACTTTGCAGTGTTTTGCTGATTGGCACAAGTATTTTCTATGTACTGACCATGAATCTGCGTTCCCGCCCGAATACGGAACGTCTTTGGGACGGGCAGGACGATTATCTCGGCAAAATCGATAAAAATGCCACCAAAGAAAATCCCAACGTGCTGTTTATTTTAATGGATGACCTCGGATACGGCGACGTCTCTTTAAACGGCGCAATCTATAATACGCCCAGCATTGACAGCATCGGGGAAAACGGCTTGAATTTTGAAAACTTTTATTCTTCCTATTCCGTCTGCTCCCCTGCACGCTTCGCCGCCATGACAGGACGCTACCCGTACCGCGGCTATGCGGACAATGTGGTATATCCTACCCTCGATACGTTTTCACCGTTTGCGTCTACCCGTATTTTCAACTCCATTGAGATGGGCGGCAATGCAGACGGTATGCTCGGCGACGAAATCACCGTTGCGGAAACCTTCCAAGCCGCGGGCTACACCACAGGTCTGTTCGGCAAATGGCATCTCGGCGACTACGGCGAATATCTGCCGACAAACCAAGGCTTTGACTATTTCTACGGCAGTCACCACGTCAACGATATGACGCCGTTTTACCATGTGCGCGAGCAAGACGGCGAATACACCATAGCGCACGGTACAGACGAATTGAAAGACCAATCCAATGCGACGCGCTGGATTCACGAGGAAATTGTGGATTGGGTCACAGAGCAGTCAAAAAGCGACAAACCGTTCTTCGCCTGCTACACGTCTCCGTGGCCGCATGCACCTGTATATGCGGGCGACGATTTTGACGGCGTCAGCGGTATGGGTACCTATGTGGACTGCGTGACGGAGTTTGATACCTATTTGGGTCAACTGTTTGATACAATGGAAGAATTGGGCGTTTTGGAAGATACCATTATCGTATTCACAAGCGATAACGGTCCTGCACTGGAAGGCTCTGTCAATGAGCTGCGCGGCGGCAAATATCTCGCTTATGAGGGCGGGCAAAAAGTACCGTTTATGATTCGCTGGGATAACGCCGACGGTGCGCTCGGCGAAACAGGGACAATGCGTACACAGTCTGCAACACTTGTGGATCTCTACCCCACCTTGGTCTCCCTTTGCGGTATTACGGGCGAAAACGGCAAAACGGATTACCTGCCTGCTGACCGTGTGATTGACGGTGTATCCATGACCTCTCTTTTAAAAGAGGATTCCGTCATTCATACAAAAGCGCATCCGATTCTGCACATGAAGCGTGAAGATATTAAGGCGATTCAATATACCGTACCGACTGCCAACGTGCGCGAACAATATCCCGATTATACATACGATGTTCTGACCGACAACGAGTATATTACTTTTAAATACTTTGACCGCATTCAGAACGACAACTCCGCATTCTTCGACAAATATCGCAAAAACTGGCTGCATATTTTAACGGATGACCCCGGCGAGAACTACAACCGCACGCCTGTTTACCCTGAAATTTCAGAGGAATTTCACGATAAATTAGATGAAATTCAAAAGGATTTCAAAGAAAACCGCCGCGGTATTCGAAACTGATTTGTTTTTATTGGAAAGCGTGTAATTATGCCGAATCTTTCTATCATGATAAAACCCGCATCGTCGCTTTGTAATCTTTCCTGCGAATACTGCTTTTACCGAGATGTTTCCGAACACCGGGAACATCTCGGTTTCGGTATCATGCAAACGGAGACCGCCGATATTCTAATTGAAAAAGCATTGCGGTTCGCTGACGGCTGTGCGGTCGCATTTGCCTTTCAGGGCGGTGAACCGACACTTGCGGGACTGCCCTATTTCCGTCATTTTACGGAATCGGTAAAGCGTTTAAACCGCAAAAACAGCCCGATTTTTTACAGCATACAAACCAACGGCACCAAATTGGATGACGAGTGGGCGGTATTCTTAGCCGAAAATCAGTTTTTAACGGGACTGAGTCTCGACGGCGACTACGAGGGCAATCAATTCCGCAAAAAGCCTTCGGGCGAAAATTCGTTTTACCAAATCCTGACCGCCGCCGAAACACTGAAACGTCATCATGCCGAGTTTAACATTTTGACCGTACTCACGGGCTACTGTGCCGAAAACGGCGAACGCATTTACCGTTATTTCCGTTCCAAGGGCTTTCGGTATTTACAGTTTATTCCTTGTCTGCGCCCGTTTGATTCCGACGAACAAAGTCCGCTGTATATGACCGCAGAACAATATGCGGATTTTCTGATTCGTGTCTTTAACCTATATGTCAAAGACTATGTGCGCGGACAGTATGTGAGTGTGCGGCAGTTTGACAACTGGGTGCGTCTGTTTTTGGGACAACAGCCTGAGCAGTGCGGTATGTCGGGGCACTGTGCGCACCAATTCGTCGCAGAGGCGGGCGGCAATATCTACCCGTGCGATTTTTACTGTACGGACGAATATCTGCTCGGCAATATTCACGATACCGATTTCGATGCGATGGCAACGGGCAAAACCGCCGTGGAATTTCTGAAGGAAAGCCTGCCGATTCCCGACAAATGCCGTACCTGCCGATTTTATCCGATTTGCCGCGCAGGCGGGTGCAAACGCACAAGACAAAGTGCGGATTACTGCGAGGCTTATCAAAAGTTCTTTTCCGCATGCTTACCGCTGTTCCGCGTTTTTCTGTCGGAACAGCCGACGAAACTTACAAAATAAGAGGAGTGTTCCGTATGCGTAAACACAAAAAGTTTTGGCGCACAACTGCCGCTGTCCTGCTTTCTGCAATCGTGCTGTGCACAGTCGGTTATTTTGTTGGCGGCGTCGGTACACCGCGGGCGGCAACCGAATACCGTAAATGTCTTGCCAATACTGCGGAAACCGCCGCGCGGGCTGTGCGCGGTGCTGTAAAAAGCGATAACAATTATGAGAACTACCAACCGATTGCGGATATTCCCGAAACGGAAAACGGTTATATTCCGCAGGGGTACTGCTTCTGCGAAGCGCTGAATGCATTTGTCATTTCTTACTATCACGCAGAAAATGCATCGATTTTAAGCTTTACAGACAAAGAAATCGGCGCACACACAAAAACGCTGTATTTACAGAATGCGGACGGCACGCCGTTTCGCGGGCATGCGGGCGGTGTTGCAGATGATACGGAATATTTATATCTCTGCGAAGACCATTCGATCTTCCGCATACCGCTTTCCGAGATTGCCGCACGCGCAAACGGCGCGGTACTGACACTCCGCGAGCAGATGATGACTGACGTAAAATGCTCTTATATAAACTGTGACGGTGCGTTTTTGTATGCAGGTGAATTTTACACCTATTACGCCGATGCGCGCTACGGTACGGACAAGACGCATCATATGCAAATATCTATGAACGAACTGCATTTCTCCCGCTGTAACGCCTATCGGTTGGCGGATGTGCAAAACGCCTTTTCAGACACGCCCGCCGCACCTGCCGTTCCCGCATTTGCCCTAACCACGCCGAATCTTGTGCAGGGCTTCGCACGTCTCTCGGACGGTACGTTTGCCCTGAGCACTTCTTACGGGCGCAATACGGATTCCCATCTTTTACACTTTGCCGATGTAACAAAAGGTGAATCCGCTTACCAAATTACATACTTAAACGAGGATATTCCCGTTTACAGCCTGTCAAAGGACGCACAAACAGAATGTCTTCGTCTGCCGCCTCTGTTAGAGGGCATTGACTCGGACGGTGTGCAAATTACAGGAATTTTTGAATCGGGTGCGCAGAAATACAGTAACGGCAAGTTTCCCGTGAATGCCATATGTGCGTTGGGGTGAATAGAAGGAGAGCCCTCGCGACTGACCGTGTTTCTGCACAAAATACATTGAATTCACAACCCGTCATTCTGAGCGTAGCGAAGAATCTCATATAGAAGAAAGTGGATTTGATTCACGCGTAGGGACGGACATCCTTGTCCGTCCGCAAAGTTTCATCAGGTTTCGGCGGGCGCGCGATGCACGCCCCTACGATTGGTGTGTTATTGTTGGTTTTTCGTAAAATCCGACTTTGCTCGGGCGGGCGCGGATTTTCTCCGAAAACGGGCACCCTTTTGTCTGCTTCGCAGACATTTCCCCTGTCAGGGGAATAACCCGCCCCTACGGGGTTGTAGAAATCTGTCATTCTGCGCGATGCGAAGAATCTCACACAGCACAGGGTGTATTTTCTGCGAATTTTTCGGACGGCACAATTCAACCGTCTTTTTTTCGGTTTTCCGCCATATATATACTATGTGGAAAACGGGGTTGAAAGGGTGACGGGTATGAATTACGTATTGGTAACCAAGCGAACGATTTTTGTGGCGCTGACACTTCTGCTGTCGGCGGTTTTGGTTATTTCGGGGATTTCCAACCGCTATGAAGCGGCACAGACCGCCAAAACGCAGGAACGGAAAATCCCCGTGTACTGTGTGGAGACAAGCGAAAAGAAAATTGCCGTAACGTTTGATGCGGCGTGGGGGGCTGAGGACACAGAAGAACTGCTGTCCGTTTTGCAGGAATACAACGCCAAAGCTACGGTATTTGTAGTCGGTGACTGGGCGCGAAAATATCCCGAAGCTGTGCGGGCATTTTACGACGCGGGGCACACCATCGGCAATCATTCCGATTCGCATAAGGCATACAGCAAGCTGTCGCTTGCAGAAATTCAGACAGATGTAGCGGCGTGCAATGCGGAAATTGAAAAAATCACGGGCAAAGCACCCCGCCTGCTGCGCGCACCGTCGGGGGATTATTCCAATGATACGCTGACCGCCGCCGAGGGGCTTTCCATGCAGACCGTGCAGTGGTCCGTAGACAGCCTGGATTGGCAGGGGCTGTCTGTGGAAGAAATGGTTTCCCGCGTAACGGGAGCGGCGGAAAACGGCTCGATTCTGCTGTTTCACAACGATGTCAAAAACACCCCCGAAGCACTTCGGCAGACACTCAAAATCCTGTCGGAAAAAGGGTATCAGTTTGTGACAACAGAGGAGCTTTTGTATTGGGACAATTATCGGATTGACAGCGCGGGAAAACAGCACAAGGTGGGTTAACCCGTAGGGGCGATTCACGAATCGCCCGAGCAAGGTTGGATTTTTTGCAGACTCACTCGGTGATGTGTGAGATTCTTCACCTTCGGCTCAGAATGACAAATGTGTACAGGATGCGGCATTCCCACGCAGAAATACATACAAAAAACGGCGCGATCGCGAAAAATTACGCGGTCACGCCGTTGCTTTTTCATTTTTAACGCCAAGGATTATTTGTATCGGGGTCGGTGGGGTCCCAGCCGCGGCGGCTGTCGTTTACATCGATTTTTGCAGGCGCGGGGCGGGGGAGCGGTTCTTTTTCGTCGCTGTCATAAATAATAACCGTTGTGCCTTTGGGGCAGTTCTCCTGCACCCATTTCGCATCCTCCACGCTCAGACGGATACAGCCCAAAGAAGCCGCCTCGCCGAGTTTATTGTATTCCTCATATTCCAAATCGCTTTTGGATTTCGTAAAATACGGTACGGAATGGAACAAATACGGACCGTTAATGCGGGTGGCATATTGTCCGTATACATTGCCCGAAAGCAGACGCCAATCATATTTGTCGCCTGTGGTGGCATAGGTGCCTGTCGGGGTCTTGCCGTCCACACCGACAGAGCACACCATCGCTTTCTTCGGTACGGTGTAGTCTCCGTTTGCATCCTTGGCATAGGCAATGACGATGTTTTGTTTGCGGTTGACCTTAAACAGATACGGTGCATCGGATTTTTGCGTCTGTCCGGGTGCTTCCGTGACATACTCGCCCGAAACATACCCGACGCCGCCGTTATAATCGATTCTGTACCAGCCGTTGGAACAGCGTCCGGTTACGGAAAGGGGCGTTTCCTGCCCGACCATGCCGAGCTTATCGCCGCTTGTAGACGGTGTGGAACGGACATTGAGCGTTGTGGTTGTGGAATAAAAGGTCGCCTTATACGGTGTAACGGTAACATCCCCGACGGTTTCTGTTTCTGCGGTGGCTTCCGCCGAAGTTTCAGGCTGGGATTCGGACGCGGTCTCCGATTCGGAAAGCGATTCGACCTTTTCATAAGCGCCGCCGCTTGCGGGATGCGTTTTTCGGTAATGCTTGAATAAAAATACGCCTGAGACAATCAGCGCTGCGGCAACAATCACCGAGGCGATAATCAGCAGAAGTCTTTTATTCACGGTCTGTCTTTTTTTGCCGCGGTGGGGCGGCGTCTTTTTTTGATAATTTGAGGAAAATTGCATGCTTGCGTCAGTCCATCCTTTTAAATAATGTCAAATACGGCGCTAACCGCATAATGGTCGGAAACGAATGTGCCGTTTACCTTTTCCGTGTGTATTTTATACTCTGCGGTGCGCAGTGCGTTGTTGGCGAAGATAAAGTCAATCGGCTTGCCTTCCGTATATTCACCCCATGCGTGATAGGTGCATTGGGCGTCGCCCGTCGGTGAAATTGCAGATGCATTGCTGTACCCCGCATTTTGCAGAACTGCACAGGCTGTACCACTGCTGTCTTGGTTGAAATCGCCTGTAATGACCACGGCAATTTCCCCGTACTTTTCAGACAGCTGTGCGGCGCGTTCTGCAATCAGAGTGCCGCCGAGTGTGCGGGCTTCCTCGCTGACGTTGTCAAAATGTGTGTTGAAATGCGCATAGGTAAAGCCTGTTACACGGTTTTGCAGTACCACATAGGAACAGATACGGTGGCAGCCTGCGCCCTCAAAACGGGATTCGGTGTCGGGGGTTTCGGAAATCCAAAAGGTATCGCTTTGCAAAAGGTTGTATTTGGACTTTAAATAGTATATTCCGTTCATTTCCGATTGTTTTTCTTTGCTGTCTCCGCCGCGTTTCATGCCGTAAAACGCATAGTCGGGCAGAAGTGTTTCCATTTTGCTTGCCCAGTCGGAATTTAACTCCTGCACACCGAAGGAATCGGGCGCAAGATTTGCCATCTGCTCTGCGAACAGCGGTGCGCGCTTGCCAGAGGAAGTGCCTTTCAATACATTTCCCCAAGGTGCGGCGGTATTGTAGGTCACTATTTTCAGCTGACGGCTTTCCAACCGTTCATCGGACTGTGCTTCAAGCAGGGCATCCGAAACAATCGGCGCAGGATTCTTACCGCAGGCGCTAAAGACACAGACGAGTAATGCAAGTGCGCAGAAGAGGGAGAGTATTCTTCGAATCTGCATACAAAAGTCTCCTTGTTTCATTCTGTTTTGCAAACATTGTAACACGCTTTATATATTTTCGCAAGACTTGGCTGAATTTCGATAGGGGAAACAGCAAAACAGCGTTTGCGAAAAATACTTTGCATACGAATAAAAAATACGCCGTGCGCAAGCACGGCGTATCCACCTAAAATACAGAATAAATTATTCAGCTTTTTCGGATTTCTTTTTAGTGAAAATCAAAGCTGCTGCCGCAACCGCTGCAACGCCTGCAACTGCATAAATTGCAGTATCGCCGGTCGGCTCGCTGCCGCCGAAGGAATCATCACCGTTGCCGCCGTTGTTGGAATCGTCACCGTTGTTGCCGCCGCCAAGACCGCTGAACACACCGGAAAGTCTGCCGCTCAAGTCGTTGATCGTGTTGCGGAGTGTACCGAACAGACCGGAAAGGTCATTATCCGTAATGCCGTCTACGATATTGTCGAGTGCACCACTCGGATCAAATGTACTGATACCGAGATCGGAATCAGTGTTGCCGGGGTTCGTGGGATCATCGGGGTTAGAAGGATTAGAGGGGTCAACGGGCTGAGTTGCATTATTAGCAGCTTCTTCCAAAGCAGGGAGAAAGTGATCCTTAAATGCACCGAAGTCCGGTTTTTTGTATCCCCAAAGACGCATGTAGTCGCCCTGAACCGCTTCGACAGCAGCGGTTACAGCTTGTGTACGAACGGCTTTGTCTTTGTAAACGTTGAGGTCTTTAATGTGTTCAATCACATAAGATGCGAAATCCAGCAGGTTGTCTTTCATATCGATTCCCGCAGTCTCTTTGGTCTCAACCATTAAAAGTGCAATCTCTTTTGCGGGACTGCCCTCTTCCAACGCATCAACTCTTGTGCCTGCAAAAGCCGGGATGCAAAGCGCAACCATCATTACCAATGCAAGAAGAACAGAAGAAAACTTTTTCATAATAGTATGTTCCTTTCCTGAATGTATAATCCAAAGACTATACGTCAAATATACATATGTATTATAGCAACCGATTTTGTAAAAGTCAACTGAAAAACCGAATTTTTATAAAGAATTTTAGGCATGTATTTTTTGACATTCATGAAGAATCCTAAAAACGGCACGGCGTTTGCAATGTGTCGGAAAGGATGTGTGACAAGATGCAGCAAAAAAAGAAAAAAAAGCCCTCGGAGCGGGCTTTGAAAAGAATCAGCGAAGTGTCGGAAGAAATTGCCGATATTTGGAACGGGTTTGACAGTGATACGGCAAAAACGGATGTACTCGGCAGCTACACAGGTACGCCGACAGATCATACCGAACATCCCGTGCAGGATGCAGATGATTTATAACCGAAAACAAACTGTCCCGTTTTTAAGGCTTGGGGAATATATTTTTCCGCGGGCGAAACTTCCCCCAACGGGAGAATCAGAGCGGAACGAAAAAACGTTTCGCTCCGATTTCGGGTGCCGCGTTACGGCGAGAGGTCGTAGAACACATCCAAAAAGTGTAGGGGCTCTACCTGTTCCTCTGTGCAAAGTGCGGCAAGTTTTTCCGTGAACTGCCAATCCGCAGAAACGTCGTGAAAACAACAAAGCTCTGTGTATGAAGCAGAAACACGACAGCAACGAATGCTGTATGTGGAATGAGGCTGCGGGATATTTGCGTGAATCAGTTCCTGGAACGGGATGTACACGAACCGCAACGTGTGCCCTCCTTGTTTTTCAAGTCGGCGCAAATCGGTTTTTCGGAGAATGCCGATGAGACAACCGCAAAGAAAGGCATTTTTGTATGTTTATGATGTGGCAAAATCACACAGAATTCTGCCAAAAAAAGACAACACATACTTATACACGCTCCCCTTTACTTAACTATACATTATTTTTCTTTGTAATAAAATGCATTGCAGTGCACTTTGTGCAATGTGACGAAATATCTCGTTTTTGAAAAGAGAAACGGATTTTGATTTGCGATTGTATCAAAAAAATCCCCGCGGTGCATCGGGCACTGCGGGGATTTTTTGGGCTATTTTGCTTTATGCTTCTGCGGCGGGAAAGGATTCATGCAGTTCTTCCGCATGGTCTGTGCATGTCTCGGCTGCTTCGGCGTCGGATT
This sequence comes from uncultured Oscillospiraceae bacterium, assembly GCA_900540295.1. Lineage (GTDB taxonomy): Bacteria > Bacillota > Clostridia > Oscillospirales > Acutalibacteraceae > Fimenecus. Next base: position 9,556 of record UQFM01000001.1, on the reverse strand, counting down.
CGGCGGGGCGCGTCGCTTCCGGAATTAAATCGGCAAGCTGTGCCAATTTGTCCTGCGGTACGCTTTTTGTGCCGAACATATCTTTCACCGCACCGAGTGCATTCCCGATTTTGTCTTTGATGCCGTCCAAGGGATTGCCGCCGTCGGAATTTCCGCCGTTCACCGCGTCGGAAACCGCATCTTTAATACTGTCTGCGGAGAAGGTTTTATCTTTCGGCGCAGACGCGACACCTGCATAGACGTCCAGCAAAAGCTGTGCGTCCGTATGCGTCAGGCGGGCGTTGCCGTCCATATCCGCCGCTTCCTTTGCAAGGGCGGAAAGGGTGGTCAGTGTGCGTACATGGCGCAAAACCATACGTGCGTCAATGAGGTTGACTCTGCCGTCAAAATTGACGTCGCCGCGCAGCAGGGACAGGGGCGAGAGCACCTTGGTTTCGGTGTTGTACAGCAGGAACTGCGGGAAATCGGCGTTACTGCGAACCGTGACCTGTTTGTCGGCGGTCATCAGCCATGTGTAGAGGTCGCATTGATTCTGTGTATCGTCAAACCCGACGTGCTGCATATTCTTAATAAACCAAGTTTCGTTCGGGAACCAGCAGGTGGAAGCGTCAATCATGCGGTCGGGCGAGACATATTTGCCCTTTGTGCCCTCGGGCAGTTGTTTCCCTTGGTCTGCGCAGGTCGCAAAGGCACTTGTATGTACGGTTTCGATGACCTGGTCGCCTGTTTGTGCGGATGCAGTGGAAATCGGCGGCATTTGGGAATTGTAGTTGGATATGATTGCGACGTTCACGCCTGTCTTTTTCGCCGCTTCCAAATTGGCTTTTGCTTTTACCTGTATTGCATGGTATGCATCTATTTTGGCTTCCAGGGCGGCTTTTTCGGCGTCTGTGGAAGCCATGCGCGCGAACATAAAGGCTTTTGCCGCCTCGTAATCGTCAGCGGGGACAAAGGACCAAATGCCGGGGTTGTACCCGAATGCGGGAATCAGGCATTCCGTAAACAGACGGTCCTGTTCTGCGGCGTACAAATCGTCAATCATTGCAATGATTTGCTTAACAAGCCCTGTGGAGCCGATAATCTGCGAGAGCTTTTCCGTACCGACAAGCTGATTGAGCATATTGTACAGCCCCTGTTCATCGATGGCGATGCCGCCGTTAAACAGTGCGCCGATGTAGGAAAGCCCTGTGAAAGCAGAAGAAATCATGGTGATGTTGCTGATATCCGCCGTGCCGTATTCGGCGAGATATGCCGAAACCATGACGCCGCCCATGCTGATACCCGCAAGGGAAACCTTGTCGCAGTTATGGACGGATTTGATGTGCTGAATCCATTCGTTCAGCTCATCGGCAATTTCCAAAGGGCTTAAGCGCCAATCCAAACCGTAGACGTATGTTTTATCCGCGCCGACGGTATTTGCAACACTGCGCAGAAGCGATTTGTCGAATGCCTGTGCATACGCCTCGGAATTTTTGTCGTATTCTGCGGCGGATTCGGGATATTGGTAAGCAAGACCGACCTCGGTGTGTTTCACCGAACCGTCGGGATTGCAGACAATCGGCTCAAACAGTTCGTTGACAACCGGAAGCGCGGCGTCACAGAAAGCGTCGTAATCCGCCTTTGTCTGTCCGCTGCCGAGCAGGGTCAGCAGCGAAGGCAAAACGCCCTTTACCGTGTTGAGAATCGCATCGGTGGACGGCGGGAATGCCGATTCCCCCGTCGAGGTGTTGACGAGCGGATATTCTGCGAACCCGGTAACGACCAACACAGGATTTTGTTTGGACTTGCCCGCCGCGAAAGACGGAACGAGCAGGGTTACTGCCAAAACCAATGCCAACAGCAGACTGACCGCTTTTTTCAGAGATGCCTTTTTCATTTTACTATTCCTCCCAATATACGGGGAACTTCCGTCAATTTATATGAAAAGTGTAACATATTCCATAAAAAAATGCAAGAAAACGAAATAAATTATTCTGAAAAGACGGTTTCGATATGTTTTACAGCCGTGTTCGGCGAATATTTCCATGTACAGATATGTTCGGCATCCGTATAGGTATAGTGAAAATCGGTTTCCGTCGGCGGGAAGTGGTCTACCAAAATGAGCTTGATTTTCATGCGGTCGGGGTTGATGCTTTTGATATAAACGCTTGCGCAGTCCCCCTCCTGCACACCGGGTACATATTCCGCAAGTCCTGCGAGGTTCGGCGCAAGCTCCACAAAAATACCGTATTTTTCAATGGAACGGACAATCCCCGGCACCGTTTCGCCTGCACGGAAGCGCGCGGCATTTTCTTCCCATGTACCCAAAAGCTCTTTGTGCGACAGGGTGATGCGTCCGTTTTCGTCCATCCCCTTTAATACGGCGCGAATCTGCTGTCCGACAGTGAACCGTACGTTCGGATGCGGAATACGCGACACGGAAATGCTGTCAATCGGCAGCAGGGCGGGCAGGCCTGCGCCGATGTCGCAAAATGCGCCGAACGGTTCCAGCCGCGTAACGCAGGCGTCTATGACGTCGCCCGGCTGCAGGCCGGCAATATATTGTGTTTTGCACGCTTCCTGTACGGCGCGGCGGCTGAGCACCGCGGTGGGTACGCCGTCCTCGCCGTCCCGAAATCCGAGAATTTTGAAACAGACAGGCTTGTTGACGCGCGAAATGACGGCAATGTCGCGTACCGTGCCCTCTCGGATACCGAGTGCGCATTCTTCCCGCGGCATAAAGCCGTGTATTTCCCCGAAATCCATATGTAAATTGTGCGCGCGGTCGCAAAGGACGGCGCGGGCTTCCAATACCGTCCCGTTATGGAATGCCTCCCGCAGCAAATGGGCGTTTGAAAGGATGCGTTTGTTTTCCGCTGTCAAAAAGCCGATGCCTTCCGGCAGATATTTTTTCATGTTTCTCACCCGTTTTATGATTATTTCAGGCGCTTTTCACCTATACCTTTCATGTATATGCGGATGCGGCGGGAAATATTAAAAAACGGGATACGGTTTGCGAAACACCCGCACCGCCCCACTTGCTTTTTGCATATATCTATTGTATAATAAACCGATAAATACAGAGAATTCTATAAACGGAAAGGCGGTATCTGCTTTGGCATCCACACAAGGAACGGAAACGGCGCAAACGCCGAAAAACAAAACCTCTGCCAAAAAGAATATTCTCACCATTTTTCTGCTTCTGCTTGCGGTAGGGGCGCTTGCGGCAGTCGGCTGGCTGTATATGAATCCGCCGCAGGCGCGGAATGACAAGCCGCAGTCTGATGTATCTGCGAAATTGGATTCCATTTTGCTTACCCGCAAAATTACGCAAATCCCCTATATGCCGACGGATATTTCCAATGTGTATTATACGGCGGATGCGGCGGGGAATGTGACATATTATACGTTTGACGGTACGCAGTACAGCGAGACGGCGCCGACAGGCACGATGGAGCTGACGGTTCCCTTAAGCGGTCAGCAAATCCCCGTGAAAATCCCGTATATCGAGCAGGACGGCACTTTGACGGGCTTCGGTGTGTTCTCCTCAGGCGCATCGGGAACAGATGTGTATATATATAACTTTATTATTTTTAAAGTCTGCAATCTGCCCGTGGCATATGCCGCCGACGGCAAATGCCTTTTGTTGGCTTTCACGGACCAGACGCAGGCGTACACCATTGACCCTGTTTGGGAAGAAGCCTATATTTTAAACCGTGCAAACGGCACAACCGAACGGTTTTTAAGTGAGAATAACCGTATGCTCGGCATGAACGGCGCGGTGCGTGCGGATTTCTGTATGCTGACGAACGGCGCGCTTACCGCGGATACCGCCGCAATTCCGTTTTTCTCGGGGCGTGCATACGATTTATCGGCAAACACCGATACGTCGGTGGACATTTACATGAAAAACGGCGCCAAGGAAACGTCTGTTGTGACAGGCGCCGCCGACAGATATGTAAAGCCTTTGGGCGGGGATTCCTTTGCGTTTTTGCGCCGAAGCGGCAACGGTTTTGAAACGGTGAAATATGAAAACGGTACGGAAACCATGATAACCGCCTTTTATGCGGGCTACGGCACGTCCTATATCCGAAGCGGGGATTATCTGCTTTCCAAAGAGGACGGGCGCATTTACACCACCTTTGACAACACCGTGATTGAAACCGCAGGCTATAAAATGAATCCGCTGGTGTTTGCCGTCAGTCCGAACGGTAAATATGTTGTGATGGCGGGTACGGTTGCAAACGTTCTCGATTACCGTATCTATGTATACAATACCGAAACGAAAAAATACGCAACCTTTACCGAAACGAACTATGCCGCGCATGACAATATGCATTTTATTGACGACCACACGGTTGCTTATTATGTTGTCAACGTGGAAGGGTATGAAAACGTGGTTTTGGATGTCTCCAAAGTGAAATAAGAGGTACAACGCATATGATTTCCGACTGCAAGGCAGTTTTGTTCGATTTTGACGGTACGCTGGCAGACTCGTCCGAAGGCATTTTCAAAAGTCTGATTTATGCATTCGAGTGCGACGGCAAACCTGCGCCCGCGGAATCAACGCTGCGCAAATTTATCGGTCCGCCGATTTATGACAGCTTTAAAAATCTGTTCGGCTATACAGACGGTAAAATTGATTTTATGATTGAAAAGTACCGTGAACGTTACCGCGAAAAGGGATATTCGGAAACGCGTATCTATGACGGTATTCCCGAATTGCTTTGTACGCTTCGCGAAAAGGGGATAAAAATTGCGACGGCTTCTTCCAAGCCGACGGTGTTTATCGAGCAGATTCTGAAAGAACACGGGCTGTACGGGTGCTTTGACTATATCGGCGGCACGCAGTTTGACAATATTTCCGCAGACAAGTCCGCTGTATTGCAAAGCGCGATGGACGCGCTCGGCGTGACTGCACGCGAAACCGTTATGGTCGGCGACCGCCTGTTTGACATTCGCGGTGCAAAAGGCGTGGGTGTGCCTTGTATTGCCGTGCTGTACGGCTTCGGAAGCCGCGAGGAATTCGTGGAATACGGTGCTGAATATATTGTGGAAACGCCCGCCCAAATTGAAACTTTGATTTTCGGAGAGTAGCTTTATGTCGTCACCGCTTGCGGACAGACTCCGCCCCGAACAACTGAATGATATGGTCGGGCAGCGGCATTTGCTCGGCGAAAATATGCCGCTGCGAAATATTGTATCATCGGGAACGCTTCCCAATATGATTTTTTACGGACCGTCGGGTACGGGGAAAACCACCTTGGCGCGCATTATTGCGAACACGACCGACCGCACGCTCCGAAAGCTGAACGGTACAAACGCGTCCACTGCGGATATTAAGGAGATTGTGGGCGAATTGGGGACGCTTGCCGCGCCGAACGGGATTCTTTTGTATCTTGACGAGATACAGTATTTTAACAAAAAGCAACAGCAGTCCCTGCTCGAATACATAGAAAGCGGCGCGATTACGCTGATTGCTTCCACGACGGAAAATCCGTATTTTTATGTGTACAGCGCGATTTTAAGCCGCTCGACGGTGTTTGAATTCAAATCGGTTACACCCGAAGAAATTGTACCCGCCGTAAAGCGTGGTTTCGCTTTTTTAGAAACGGAACTGCAAACGAAGATTACGGTGTCCGACGAGGTGTGTCTGCAAATCGCAACCGCCGCAGGGGGCGATGTGCGCAAGGCGCTCAATTTTACGGAGCTTTCCGTACTTGCTGTAAAACCGAATGCATCGGGCGGCAAAACCGTGACCGCCGAAGCGGTTGTCGGTATTACGGGTCGGAATGTATTTCGCTATGACCGTGCGGGCGATGAACATTACGATGTCGTTTCCGCCTTTCAGAAATCCATGCGCGGTTCAGACCCCGACGCGGCACTGCATTATTTGGCGCGCCTTTTGGAGGGCGGCGATTTGCCGTCTGCGGTGCGGCGGCTGATGGTGTGCGCGTGCGAGGATGTGGGGCTTGCTTACCCGCAGATTATTCCGATTGTGAAAGCGGCGTGCGATATTGCGCTTGCGGTGGGTCTCCCTGAAGCGAAAATCCCGTTGGCGGATGCGGTGGTGCTGGTCGCGACTTCGCCGAAATCCAACACCGCGCACGATGCGATTTTTGCCGCCTGTGCCGATGTGCAAAAGGGCAATTACGGCAGAATCCCGCGCTGCCTGCAAAATATGCATTACGACGGCGATGACGTTCAAAACAAAGGGCAGTTTTATAAATATCCGCACGAATACCCGAACCGCTGGGTCGAACAGCAGTATATGCCCGACGCGCTTTGCGGCAAACAGTATTATCAGTACGGCGACAACCGCACCGAACAGGCGGCAAAAGCTTATTGGGACGCGGTAAAGGGGAAAAAATAAAGCGCGGTTTTTCTAAATTGCAATTGTTTTAAAAAGGTGATTTTTACAGAAAATACGGATTTACATGTAAACCATACAGGCTGTGCGGCGGCTCAAAAAGGCAAACTGAAAAGAAACGGCTGAGACCCGCACGGGCAAAAAAATCGAACAGAAAAATAAACCCCGACTTGAAATTAAATTCAAGCCGGGATTTATTTATGAAAGACTAACTATTAAAAGTCAAGTCAAAAAAGAAAAAATGTTGTGAATTGAGAGACGGTAGAAAAAGGCATAACGAAACAGACGTCAAAGACGCCGAGTTTTAAAAAATAGAAAAAGTTATGATTTGGCGATGTAAGGTTGACCTGACTTTTGCAAAGCAAAAATAAGGCGAACTAACTTCTTGGCAGCGTGAGAGATAGCAACATTGTAATGCTTACCCTCGGAACGCTTTTTAGCAAGATAATCAGCAAATAAAGGACACCAATTGCAAACAAATTTTGTTGCGTTGAAAAGAGCATATCTCAAATAACGAGAGCCACGTTTCTCCATATGGGCATAGCAGTTGTTAAGCTGACCGGATTGGTATGTAGACGGCGAAAGTCCTGCAAAAGCCAAAATTTTGTCAGGGGAATCAAAGTTGTTAAAATCTCCAATCTCAGCAATAATCATTGCTCCCATACGGAGACTGATACCCGGAATTGTAGTAATAGGAGAATTAATCTTATCCATTATGGATTGAATAACCGATTCAATTTCAGCAATTTCGTTATCAAATTCTTTAATGAGTTTAATGGTATGTTTAAGTTCCAAAGCTTTAGCGGGCATATATGTGCCGATGGAATTTCTTGCGGTTTCACGGATTTGAATAGCCTTATCTTTGTTGTAACGACCTTTGGAAGCTGTATACAGTAAATTTGTAAGATGAGTGAGATGAACTTCGGCAATGTGCTTTGCACTTGGTAACTCGCTTAACAATGCATAAGACGAGGCTGTATGCAAAGTTGGCAACAGTTTTTCTAATTCGGGAAACAGAATATTCACTAACCTTGCAACCGAAGATTTTAATGTGGCTCGTTCCTTAACCTTGTCGAATCTGTATCTTGTTAGTGACTTTAGTTCGGAATTGTGGTATGCTATGTTTGTGTAGGGCTTGAGGCTCACATCAGACATTAGCATAGAAGCAATTGTTCTTGCATCCACACGGTCAGTCTTAGTTTTTCTAAGTGTTTGGCTTTTACGGTAAAGGTTGGTATGCAAAGGGTTAATGACATAGGTTGGCAGGCCATTGTCGAGAAGAAATCCAAGAATGTTGTAACTGTAATGTCCCGTGGCCTCAAGTCCTACCTTTATTTTTGAGCCGCCAATACCTGTACAGGTATGGATTGTTTGGAGAAGATGTTCAAACCCTTCTTTACTGTTGGTAATGGTAAAGACATCGGCAAGAACCTCACCTTCGGAACTTATGATGAAGCAATCGTGCTTGTCCTTTGCAACATCAATTCCAACGAAAATCATTTTTTTACCTCCGATAGATTTATTTTGATGCTGTTATCCACAGGGCTCTTTGCTCTTGTAACCTCGTTCTAAATAAACCGTCGGGCGGTATCTAACTGATTAACAATACTGCAAAGGTCTGTGGTTGGAGCCTTTCATAAACCGTCTTGCGGTAGGAGAAACAAACCAATCCACAGCACCTTTTACAGTGTAGCATATTGTCCTTGGAGAGGGACTTTAATAACTACTACTTTATTATACGAGGAGAAATTAAGTGAATCAAAGTTTTTATAATGAAATCAAAGAAATTTTAATTTCGGCGAGAAATAAAGTTTATCAAACAGCCAATTTTGCGATGGTTGAAGCCTACTGGAATATTGGAAAATCAATTATTGAAGAACAAGGCGGAAATGAGAAAGCGGAGTATGGTACAGGATTGCTAAAAGAGTTGTCAAAGCAAATGACACAGGATTTTGGGAAAGGATTTACCGTTGCCAATTTGAAAAATATGCGACAGTTTTATTTAACGTTCCCAAATGGCTACGCGTTGCGTAGCGAATTGAGTTGGACACATTATCGGCTTCTGATGCGAGTGGAGAATGAAAATGCACGAGAATTTTATATGCAGGAAGCTATAAAATCACAATGGAGTACCAGACAACTTGAGCGCCAGATAAATTCTTTCTTTTATGAAAGGTTATTATCCAGTAAAAATAAAGAGCAAGTTGCAGAAGAAATACAGACATTAGAGCCAGCGAAGAAAGCAGAAGATGTTATCCGTGACCCGTATGTGTTGGAATTTCTCGGGCTGACACCTAATGATGATTTTTATGAAAGTGATTTGGAACAAGCGTTAATTACACATTTGCAAAAATTTCTTTTGGAACTTGGCAGAGGATTTTCATTTGTCGCAAGACAGAAAAGAATAACGTTTGATGGACGTCATTTTAGAATTGACCTTGTATTTTATAATTACATCTTAAAATGTTTTGTTTTGATAGATTTAAAGGTTGGGGACTTAACACATCAGGACTTGGGGCAGATGCAGATGTATGTTCATTATTATGAACGAGAACTTATGAATGAAGGAGACAATCCGCCGATTGGTATTGTTTTGTGTGCAGATAAAAGTGAGTCTGTAGTTAAGTATACGTTACCTGAAAATGAAACACAGATTTTTGCTTCAAAATACAAATTGTATTTACCAAGCGAGGAAGAATTGCTGCGAGAATTAAATCTGGAATATCAAGCGTTGGAAGCTGGTAAGACGAGAAAAGAGAACATTGGCGGTATGAAAGAAGAATAAATTTTGCATCAGTGTGGTGCAAAATTGATGAAATCTATATTTTGTGGGAAAAGGGACGCACGAGCAGTATTAGTACTGTATAAATATTGTCCATATTTCCGTGATTTTGTGGGGATATGTTTTGATTTGGTACTCATGTTGAGACGGTTGCACTTCTTACAAAAAAATAATACAATCCGAAAACAGAAAAACACGGCACGCGTTTGCGTACCGTGTTTTCGCTTTGGAGGCGACACCCAGATTTGAACTGGGGATCAGGGTTTTGCAGACCCATGCCTTACCACTTGGCTATGTCGCCGTAAATTTTGTGTCATTGGAAGAAAAAGGACGCTTAAAAACAATCTTTTAAGCGTCCTTTGGAGCGGATGACGAGGCTCGAACTCGCTACCTCCACCTTGGCAAGGTGGCGCTCTACCAGATGA